>CAXMRF010000021.1:0-28013 GCA_964195965.1 uncultured Nitrosomonadaceae bacterium | reverse complement strand
TGGAGCAATGTCTGGATTGAAGATGCCAATACTGATGATAAACCGCGCTTTTTATTTGTAGGGGATTCCATAACAGAAGGGTATTATTCCCGGGTGAAGGAAAGTTTAGTGGATCATTACTCATTGGGCAGATATACAACTTCAAAGTTTATCAATAATCCAGATTATCGGTCAGAGTTAGAAATTATCCTCCAGCGTTATAAGTTCGAAGTTATTCTGCTTAATAATGGCCTGCATGGCTGGGGATACGAAGAAGCAGATTATCAAGAAGGATTGGAGTTATTAATCCAATTGCTTAATCAATTTTCACCGGAGGCAACAATTATCTGGTGCCAGACAACTCCCATTCGGCAAGAGGAAAATACAGAGTATCTTGACATCTTAAATCAGCGAGTTATTGCCAGAAATCAATTAGCCAAAAAGGTCATGAATGAAAATGACTATCCTATCATTGATCTTTATCAAGAGATGATTGGATTTCCAATATATTATCGTATTGATGGTTTTCATTTCAATGATAAAGGCAGAACAGCACAAGCAGAATTTATCAGTTCCTTTATACTGGAAAACTACCCCTGAGCTTAACGGTAGCGATTCAATAACCAAATAAAAACGGACATTGTCACAGAGAATCATCCAGCCTGTGTTAATTATAAAAAAAAGGGCGACTCGTTGAGTCGCCCTTACAATTTAATAGAGTACCCCGCTACAACTTCACACATTCTCCCCTCTTGATCTGAAAACGATCAAAATCCCGGGCCACATAAACATTCGGGAAAACACTCCGGGCTTCTTCCAGGACCTGGGCAGTGCGGTAGCGGCGGGAAATATGGGTCAGGATTAATGTTCCTACGCCGGCTTCCCTGGCCAATTCTCCAGCTTTCTTGGCTGTCAGATGGCCAAATTGCGCTGCCAAATCCTTTTCCTCTTCCAGGTAAGTGGCTTCAATCACCAGGGTGTCCGCACCGCGGACTATTTCAAGCAGGTTATCCGTTCTTCCAGAGTCTCCTACATGAACCAGCTTGGTGCCTGACTGTTCTTCTCCCAGCACCATTTCAGGGTCAATAACCCGTCCATCCGGTAAAGTTACTGACTGGCCTTTAACCAGCTCGCCTCGCCAGGGTCCAGGTGGAATCTTTAACAGATCAGCTTTTTCAGACAAAAATGGCCGCCGGGTAAGCTCTTCAAAAACAAAACCAAAACAATCCGGCGTGCGGTGAAAGACCGGGAAAGCCCTAACTGTAAAATCCCCTTCATCAAAAATTATACCGGTTTCCAATGGCTGCATGATAATCTCAACCGGGGGATACTTACCTTTTAATACCACCCCGAAGATCAAATCATTGATGCGTCCCAGGGCAGACTTTCCAGCCGCAATCAGGATTTTATCCATCGCCTCCCAGCGCACAAATGTGGATATTAAACCGCCCAATCCGAGAATATGGTCCAGATGTCCATGGGTAACCAGGATGCGGTCCAGGCGCTTAAATCCCAATCCGGATTTTAAAATCTGGCGCTGAGTACCTTCCCCGGCATCTATCAAGAAGCGGTGCTCTCCCCGCAGCACCACCTGGGAGGTTAATCCCCGGTGCATCGAGGGCGCGGAAGCGGAAGTTCCTAAAAAAACGATTTCAAACAATTTCAGTTCCTCACTAGTTTGATATTTACAATTCTTATTTTACCGCATGAGCACTGTGTAGAGCTAATAATTATATAGGTTAGAAAGTTTAAGGTTTAAAGTTGATTGGATTTGATGAGTAGATTGCCATGTCGGGAGTCTTTGATTCCCTCCCCGCAATGACGGAAGAATCCGGCGTTAAGTCTCCCAATTACTCTACAAAACGTAAAACCTCCCACACGACAGATCGAATGTTTTTGTGGAACAATTATTGCTCCGTTATTGAGTTAAATCCCCTCCACAGGCAATCATGCTATAATTCCAAAAGTACTGCAGGATAAAGAAAATATGGCCGCTGCCAGTAAAAAAACGAAGTCCAAATCAAAACCGAAACCCAAAACAAAAGCCAGGGCGCCGGTTTCTCCCTCACCTAATCGCAACCTGAATCTAACCGGGTTGATGATGACCGGGTTAGGCCTGATCTCCACCCTGGGATTATTCTCCAGCCAGAGCACAGCGATATTAGCCGCCGTTAACAGCCTGCTGCGGAAAGGTTTTGGATGGGGGGCGTATCTATTACCCATTCTTTTAATTGGGGGCGGGTTGCTCATTCTTCTTCGTAATGTAGAAAGCGCACCCCGATTTTCCCCCGAGCAGACTGCCGGGATCAGCTTGCTTTATCTGGCTGGTCTTACTGCCATGCAGTATTTCACATTCCCAATTGATTTTCAGGCCTCAAAGACTATCGCTGCCAGCGGAATCGGCGGGGGCTACTTCGGTACCTATCTTTTAGCGCCCTTGCAATCTGCGTTTGGTACAGCCGGCACCGCTATCGCCCTTTTTGCCTGGATCCTGCTCAGCCTTTCCCTGGCTCTGGATATCCCGGTTTTAGATCTCTTTCAATGGGTACCCGGTTTAGCCCTTTCATTTAAAAACCTTTATCTCAAATTATTTCCTCCCCGAAATAAACCTGTTCTGCGGCAGGAACCCCCTGCGCAGATTTCGATTCCAGAGCTCAAAACACCAAGAAAATTGGAATCCAAGCCCACAGACGCCCATTCCATGTTCCCGGAGCCTGTGCCAGATCTGAATTGGGTCTTACCCAATATTCCAGATATCCTTAACATCGGGCAGGACATTGAACCCAATGAAGAATATGATCAACACCGGGCAACTGTCATAGAAGATACCCTGGAATCTTTTGGCGCTCCTGGCCATGTGATAGAAATCAATCGAGGTCCCACAATTACACAGTTTGGTGTGGAACCTGATTTTGTTGAGGTCCGGGGCCAGAAACGACGCGTCCGGGTAAATAAAATTACCAGCCTGGCAGATGACCTTGCGCTCTCCCTGGCAGCCAAACGCATCCGTATGGAAGCTCCAGTACCCGGCAAGGGATATATCGGTGTAGAAGTTCCCAATGAAGAGGTTTCCCTGGTCGCGCTTCGGGATGCAATCCAAGGTCCTGATTTTAAGAAACTCACCAGCCCCCTGCGTTTTGCTCTCGGCAGAGATGTTTCCGGAGCAGCTGTATCCGCTGACCTGGCCGATATGCCTCACTTGCTTATCGCCGGTACCACCGGTTCCGGAAAATCTGTTTGTGTGAACGGCCTGATCTCCTGCTTTTTACTTCATAACACACCGGATGACCTGCGTTTGATCATGGTCGACCCCAAACGTGTTGAACTTTCCGGTTATGATGGCATTCCGCATTTGCTGGCACCAGTAGTGGTGGAGTTGGAACGCGTCATCGGGGCACTGCAATGGGTCACCCGCGAGATGGACCAGCGCTACCACAAATTCTCTGAAGCTGGCGCTCGCCATATTATTGACTACAACAAAAGGATCCTGAAAGAGGGGGGCAAAAAACTGCCTTACCTGGTGGTGATCATTGACGAACTGGCGGATTTAATGATGCTGGCGCCAACAGAAACCGAAAAAGCCATCACCCGGCTGGCCCAGCTGGCGCGGGCCACAGGCATCCATTTAATTATCTCCACCCAGCGCCCTTCCACCAATGTAGTGACCGGCTTGATTAAGGCCAATTTCCCCGCCCGGATCGCCTTTGCCACCGCCTCTGGCGTTGACAGCCGGGTAATCCTCGACCAACCCGGCGCTGAAACCCTGCTGGGACGCGGGGATATGCTCTTCCAGGCACCTGATGCTGCCGCACCGGTGCGTTTGCAGGGCGTTTATGTCTCTGATACCGAAATTGATAAATTGGTCCGTTACTGGCGTTTCCTGGCGGCCCAAATTAAAGGACCTGTTGGTGGAATCAGCGCCGCAGGAGCACCGGATGCAAGAATGCCCTCTATCCCCCTCAAACAAAAAGAAATGTGGGAGGATATGTCAGAAAAAACCGAACACGACAAGTTGTGGGATGAAGCCGTCCGCATAGTGCGGGAAGCAGATCGCGCATCGATCTCTATGCTCCAGCGCAGACTGCGAATCGGATACACCCGGGCAGCCCGATTAATTGAAACCATGGCTGCTGAAGGCATCGTTGGTCCTGCCCAAGATGGTCCCCAACCTCGCAAGGTGCTAGACCACAATCCGGAAGATCCCACTAGAAAAGACTGAAGTCCTCAGAGGGGTCTTCACTGCGTTCAGACCAATCGTCCCTTATCAGGGACGTTATGTTATTGAGAATCAAATTATTCCAGTTCCTCATTTAAAGACTCTTCATTGTGATGAATTTTCTGCTTATTCACATAGTTGATAATCATCGGTAAATCCCACCGGCTAATTGAAAATGCGCCATACCCTACTTGCCAGTGAAATTGACCATTTCCATTAAGATAGTCATTGATGAATTTTGATGACACACCTTTAGCTTGTTTTACCACCAATGCAACAGGAACAGATGATTTCAATTTCACGACCAGATGGACATGATCTGGAACCCCGTTAATTGCGAGCACCTCACAACCCAGTTTATGAACTTGGCCAACAATACAGCGAAAAACTGCTCGTTCGATTTCCCTGGATATCCACGGGTTTCCTTCCCGGGTTCCCCAAATAAGATGAAAGTATATTACTAGTTTTCTGTTCGCCATTCCCCCCCTTTTTTTCAATTTAGCACCTTATACAGCGGTATTCAATAGGTAGCTTAAAAAAAGGACTGAAGTCCTGAGAGGGGTCTTCACTGCGTCCGGACCAAACCTCCCCTACCAGGGACTTTTACCGCTCAGTTTATCCAAGAATCTGAAAAGATAACCCGGACCATGATTCGCTCTGGTAATTCTACGTCGACCATAGTCGACGTTTGGACGTCCAGCTATCTTTGCTGGATGTCCCCGCTCGGGATTTCAATCCCTTCTCTAAATTCATCCAACTTTTCCAATAATGTTATAATGTGCTCGATATGAAAAAAACCTCTAAGGCCTGGTTTTTGCTTCTGATTCCCCTCTTAATTCTGCTGGCAGCGCTGATTTATCAAATTCCATTTGTAAATGAGCGTTTAGCCTGGCGTTTTGATGAACTGAAAACACGCCTGATTTATGCCATCAATCCCCCCGATGAAGCCGTCTTTGTTCCTGTACGGGAAACTCCCCTGTCAACACCAAACTTTGCAGCTCTGCCTGCCACGCCAGAGCCCACCTCGGATCAATCCTCCCCGGAACCCACTGAAGATCCCCTGAGCACACCCCTGCCTGACCAGGTAATTCTGGATGGTGTGGTTTATGTAGATCAGCATGAACGCTGGAACTATTGCGGTCCGGCGAACCTATCCATGGCCCTGAATTACTGGGGCTGGGCAGGTGACCGGGATGATATCGCCCGGGTGGTCAAACCGGGAATTAATAACCCCGATCTGGATTTTATTCAACAGGGCCGGCTTGATAAAAATGTCATGCCCTCGGAAATGATCGGATTTGTAGCAGACCACACAGAATACAATATAATCGCCCGCTACGGGGGAAATCTTGAATTGCTGAAAAAATTGATCGCCAACGGCTATCCTGTAATGGTGGAAAAAGGGTATTACGAAGAAGATTACACCGGTAATATTGCCTGGATGGGTCATTATCTCTTCACTACCGGTTATGATGAAGGCCAGGAAGAGTTTGTAATCCAGGATGCCTACCTGATTCCTGGCAAGGATATGCGATCTGATTATCCAACTTATCTGGAAGGCTGGCGTTCATTTAACTATTTATTTATGGTGGTCTATCCTGCCAGCCACCAGGACCAGGTGCTGAATATACTGGGAGATTGGGCAGATCCCGCCTGGGCTTATCAGAACGCCCTGGAAATCGCTGAGCTTGAGATCCAAACTTTATCAGGCGTAGACGAATTTTTTGCCTGGTTCAACAAAGGGACCAGCCTGGTGAAAATGGGACATTACATGGATGCCGGGGAAGCTTTCGACCAGGCTTTTCAGATCTACGAGGGGTTGGTAAAAGATGACACAACCCGTCCATACCGGATCACCTGGTACCAAACCACTCCTTATATGGCCTATTATTTCAGCGGGCGCTACCAGGATGTAGTTAATTTGGCGAACTTCACCCTGGAAACTATTGCTGAACCCACCCTGGAAGAAACACTTTACTGGCGCGGTTTGGCCTATTATGCCCTGGGAAACAAAGCCCTGGCTAAATCCGACCTGTACAATTCGGTTTGGCTGAACCCGAACTTTGAAGCCGGGTTAATTCAGATTAATAATTTAATTTTTGAGTAGGACCTGCTCCTTGTATTTAACGAATCGCAGGGAGCTTTAAAGAAAATGACCAAAATCTTACACTTCGCTGACGCGCATATTGATATAGCCAATTACGGCCGCAGGGACCCTAACAGCGGATTGCCTTTGCGCATCCTGGATTTTCTGGCATCCCTGGACGAGATTGTTGAAACAGCAATCCAGGAAGAGGTCGATTGTGTGATCTTTGCTGGCGATGCCTATAAAGACCAGCAACCAGCCCCAACATTTCAACGGGAATGGGGCAGCCGGATTATGCGTTTAAGCAAATCAGGCATTCCAACCATCCTGTTAGTGGGCAATCATGATATCTCGCCATCTGCTGGCAGAGCGCATGCCCTGACAGAATTCAGCACGCTCCAGGTTCCGCATGTATTGACCATCGATCGGCCTGGATTTTTTTCCCAATCAGATTTATCCCAATTAAGTCCCAAGGGCAAGGAACTGGATTTTCAACTTATCGCCCTGCCCTGGATTTCCCGTTCTGCGATGGCTGCCGATCTGGAATTACAAACCCGGGATACAGAAAAACTCTACCAGGAAATGGAAAAAAAGATCTCTCAAGATTTAGAGAATTGGCTGGAAGAAGCAAATCCGGATTACCCCACAGTCCTGGCTGCGCACGCATCAGTCGAAGGGGCTAGTTTTGGCGGCGAACGGACTGTCAGCCTGGGAAATGATCTAATCTTGCCAAAATCCATGGTTCAAGACCCCAGGTTAGATTACACTGCCCTGGGTCATATTCATAAACACCAGAATCTTAACCAGGGAAACCATCCCCCGGTGGTTTACCCTGGTTCTATTGAACGGGTAAATTTTGGAGAATCTGGAGATGATAAATTTTTCATCATCGCGGATGTAGAAAAAGGATCCACGTCCCTGGATTGGCGCCAGCTTGAGCAAATACGGCCTTATGTGGATGTCAGCCTGGAACTTAAATCCAATGAGAATATCACCGAACAGGTCAAAAAAGCCCTGCCTTCTTTGGCAGAGCTCCAGGAAGCCATCGTCAGGCTGGTGCTTGAATACCCCCGTGCCTGGGATGTTCTGATTGATGAGCCTGCCATCCGGGAACTGGTCAAAGGCAGTTTTGAATTTCAGTTCTTAAAACAGCCCCAATACGAACCAAGAATCAGGCTGCCAAAGGATCGTGTTATCGGATCCCTCACACCCGAAGAGCTGCTGGAACAATACTGGAAAGTTAGTAAAACCCCGCCAGATGAAATTAAATCCCTCAACCAGATGGCCCGGGATATCTTTCATTCAGACGAGTGAAGAATGCCAGATATCTCTGTTTTACTACCCTGCTATAACGCCGCTGCCACTCTTGAGGAAACGTTAATCTCCCTGCAAGCCCAATCATTTTCTGATTTTGAAGTACTCTGTGTCGATGATGGTTCCACTGATCAAACCCCCACCATATTAAAACGCTGGAGTAAAAAAGATTCGCGTTTTGTCGTGGTTAAAAAGGAACATTGCGGCGTTATTCAGGCAGCCAATACCGGATTATCTCTCTGCCAGGCACCGATCATAATACGGATGGACGCGGATGACCGCTGCCATCCAGAGCGAATCCAGCTGCAGCGGGATTATCTTCTGGAGCACCCGGAGATCGCAGTTGTCGCTTCACTGGTGAAGGGTTTTCCGGAAGATCAGATTGGCGAGGGTTTCAATCTGTATTACCAATGGCTGAATTCCCTGGTGACCCATGAGGATATCACCCGGGAAATTTTTATAGAAAGCCCGATCGCCAATCCCAGCGCCGCTTTTCGTAAATCCTGGATTCAGAAACTGGGCGGGTACCAGGACCATGGCTGGCCTGAAGATTATGATCTTTGGCTCCGTTTTTATCTGGCCGGGGCTAAATTTGCGAAAATTCCACAGGTCCTGCTGGAATGGCGGGAACACCCTGATCGACTCACTCATCTGGACGCCAGATATTCAGTTGAAAATTTTCTAAGAGCCAAAGCCCATTACCTGGCTAAAGGGCCGGCTCAGGGGCGTGATGCCGTTTTCGTTTGGGGAGCAGGCATGACCGGCAGGCGATTAAGCAAACATTTGGTCAGGGAAGGATTACCGCTGGTTGCGTTTGTGGAAGTGGATGCCAAGAAAATTGGTAATACCCGTCGGGGAAAACCCATTATCGCCAGTGATGATTTAATCCAATTCTGGAACAAATACCAAAACCCAATTTTATTAACCGCTGTCCGAGCCCGTAAAGCTGCCCCTTTGATCCGTTCCTCCCTGGAATCTTTGAATTTAGTCGAGGGGAATGACTGGTGGGCTGCAGCTTGACCGATATATTTTGTAGAATGGCACTCTCGCCAGAAAATGGTCGATTATACTTAAGGAAAGAATAATCCGGAAAGGAAAAACAATATGAAAATCTTTCTTACAGGCGGGGCCGGCTATATTGGTTCCATGGCAGTCAGAAAATTACTGGATAATGGTCACCAGGTAACTGTATATGATTCCCTGGTCACCGGCTACCAGGCAGCCATCCCCGCTGAAGCAAAATTTATCCTGGGAGACCTGGGCGATCAAGGGGCGCTTGCCGCCGCCCTGGAAAAGAATCAATATGACGCGGTAATGCACTTTGCGGCTTTTATTGAAGCCGGGGAAAGCATGAAAAATCCCCCCAAGTTCTACCAGAATAATCTGATCAATTCGGTAAATTTGATTGATTTGGCTGTAAAAGCCGGGATAGAGCGATTTGTGTTATCCTCCACGGCCGCAGTTTACCAATCCAGTGATCTTCCACTCAGTGAGGATTCTCCCCTGGGTCCGGTGAACGTTTATGGCCATACCAAATTAATGATCGAAGAAGTGCTTGAGTTCTACCGGGAGATCTTTGGATTAAATTTTGCTGCGCTGCGCTACTTTAACGCAGCAGGAGCATTGCCAGATCAAGGTGAAGCCCACCAGCCAGAATCCCACCTGATACCCCTGGTGCTGCAGGTTCCCCTGGGGCAAAGGGAAAATATCAAGATTTATGGCACGGATTATCCCACGCCTGACGGCACCTGCATCCGGGATTATATTCATATAATGGATCTGGTTTCCGCTCACCTATTGGCTCTGGATGCTCTTGAACACCGGGAAAAAATGGTCTACAACCTGGGCAACGGTAAAGGTTATTCGGTCCGGGAAGTTATTGAAACAGCCCGGGAAGTTACCGGCCATGCCATTCCTGCGGAAGAAACCCCCCGCAGACCCGGAGATTCTCCCCGCCTGGTGGCATCATCTGAAAAAATCAAAGAAGAATTGGGTTGGGAACCTCAGATTCCCGCTCTAAAAGATATTATCGCCAGCGCCTGGGATTGGCACCAATCCCACCCGAACGGATATTAGGACCTCGGAGGTACCCCCCTCTCCACTCCCTAGATTTCGCGTTCCTACCTCGGAGGTACAGCTAATAAAAAACGGGCAGGTGATTAACCTGCCCGTTTGTAATTAACTTTTCTGGGTTCAGCGTTTGAACCAGACAGAATAAACCCCCAATCCAATGCCACCCAATAATAATATTGCCCCAATCACACCCAGAAATGGTGTGCTGCCAGAAGTTTCAGGCAGTGGAATCGTCTCATCTATCACCACTGAGCCTGCTTGGGCGCCAAAAGTCAGATAACTGATATCCCCGGCCTGCAGTTCAATCCCGGTATTCAAAGACGTTGTGGGATTGTAACCTTCAGGGATGGCAACACTGACGTTATAATCCCCTTCCATGAGACCGTCTTTACACAAATAATCTTCTGTAGCGGAATCAGGATCATGGGGCGGAGTATCTTCAGTGAAGGACAGCGACCCGTCCCGATTGCTGATGTTAATGGCCCCACCAGGTAAACTCACTTCCTCTTCCTGGCGCATGGAATCTCCATTAATGTCCTCAAAAAGCAAAACACATAAACTTCCATTGCCCGGAACAGGCGTAACGGTAGGAGCAGCTACAGCCGCTGTAACAGCAGGTCCCGGTGTGGGTTGGTTTGCAGTCGGACCACCGAGGCCCAGGAAAATCTGCTGGCCAACAAAAACAATATCATCCGCATCAAGGAAATTCAGATCACGCAAATCTGCCACATTAATACCTGAAACCGCGGCAATACGCCACAAAGTGTCGCCTTCCTGCACAATATAGATGATCCTGCCGTCCGAACCGGGTGTTGGAGTCGGAAAATTGGTCAGCTGGAGCTGTGGTGCAGCTTGAACAGACATTCCCAATGGCAGAGTAAAAGTTATTCCGCCAATCACAATCAGGGAAACCAGGATCAAGCTCCAGGTGGTTTTTTTCATATTCATGATTATACTCCATGTATAATATCAGGTACAGCAACAGAAAAAACACCCCCATGTTAACTCCAAATCTGTGGTAAAAATGGGAGGTGAGTTAAACTAAACAGTAGGAAATAACAGCCTTATGACCACTTACGAAGCCGTAATCGGATTAGAAATTCATATCCAGCTCAATACAAATAGCAAGATTTTTTGTGCCTGTAAAGCAGATTCCTGGGGAGATCCACCCAACACCAATATATGTCCGGTATGCACAGGTCAGCCAGGTGTGTTACCTGTACCCAACCGAGCAGTAATCGAAAAAGGCGCCCTCCTGGCAATTGCGCTGAATTCCGAAGTTCAACCAGTATCTTACTTTGACCGTAAAAACTATTTTTATCCTGACCTGCCCAAAGGCTACCAGATTTCCCAATATGATATCGCTATCGGGAAAGGCGGTACCCTGGATTTTCCATTGGAGGATGGGAAGATAGGGAGTGTAAAAATAGAAAAATTGCACATTGAAGAGGATGCAGGGAAAACCATTCACAAAACTGACCGCCGCCTGCTGGATTTCAACCGCTGCGGAGTACCCCTGGTCGAATTGGTAACCAGTCCCGATCTGCATTCCCCGGATGAAGCAGCAGCGTTCATTCGCTATTTGCGCAAGCTGGTGCGCTGGATCGGGGTCTCGGATGCTGATATGGAAAAAGGCAAGATGCGTTTTGACGCGAACGTGTCCATCCGGGAAAAAGGGTCCACGGTGTTAAATCCCAAAACCGAAATAAAAAATATGAATTCCATTGAGCATGGACGCGAAGCCATGAATTTGGAAATTGCCCGCCAAATTAAGGAAGTGGAAGCCGGTGGAAAGATAGCATCCTGGACGCTGGATTGGAACGAAGAAACCAAAACACTTTCCAAAATGCGGTCCAAAGAAACCGAAGCGGATTACCGGTATTTTAAGGAACCCGATTTACTGGCGGTCACATTGACCGAGGAAGATATCCAGGAATTGATGACCAGTTTACCAGAGCTTCCGCAAGATCGGGAAATTCGTTTCCTCGAAGATTATAAAATTTCTGCAAAAGAAGCCAATTTACTGACAGGAGACCGCGCCCTGTCTGATTATTTTGAAACACTCCTCGAAAAATATCAAGGGAAACCAAAAACAGCTGCCAACTGGATAATTAATGATCTGTTGGGTTTGATTAATGAATTGGGAGTCCCGATTAGAGATTTATATCTTTCCCCTGAGAAATTGGCTGAGATTATAAAACTGGTGGACGAGGGAGCCATTAACACCAGCACCGGGAAAGAATTGGTCCGAAAAACCCAGGAGCTTAAAAAGGATCCCCGGGAAATCGTCGAAGAAGAAGGCCTGGCCCAACTGACAGACAGCTCGGCCATTGAGACCATTTGCCAGGAAGTCATTCAAGCGAATCCTGACCAGGTGGAACAATATAAATCCGGTAAAGGCGGCGTGATCGGCTGGTTAATCGGCCAGGTGATGGCCAAATCAGGCGGAAAAGCCGATCCCCAGGCCGTCCGTGAGATTCTTCAGAAACTATTAAGCTGAAAACGAAAAACAGGGCCGGGATGGTTAACGATCTCTTGCTAACAACCTACCAGGTGATGCAATTTTTCCAAACAATTCCCATAACTGAAATCCCCAGCAGCAGCTGGGGATTTTTCTAATATCACGACGATTGACAGACAAGTCAAGAAATGGAATAATCTCACTCCTGAATCTGTTGGGACATCATAGTGAGCTCCACCCTTTTGGTCCAGCCCAGGCTTTCCCAGAATTTAACACCGTTCTGGTTATCTTCATACACAAAAAGATGGCATTTCTGGATACCAATCCGGGTCAGGGCAAATATACAGCGGCTGACCAATGACTGGCCCAGGCCTTGACGGCGGTACTCCGGATGAACCATTAAATGGTGAATATAACCCCGCCGACCGTCATGACCGGTCAGCACTGTTCCCACCAATTTGCCCTCTTTCCAGGCGGTAAAGCTCATACCTGGATTCCGCTCCAGGAAAAGCTTAATACTGTGATGAGAATCGGCTTTGCTCAGACCAATATTATCGCTTTTTTCCCACAGGCTGTAAATTTCCTGGTAATCATCTATGCTCATTTCATGAATATTCAAAGTCATATCAATCCCTCCTCCCCTTGAGGATTCACCTTCTTATTTATAGGTAAAAAATCCCCGGCCTGTTTTCCTTCCCAGGTGTCCGGCAGCTACCATTTTACGCAGTAAATACGCCGGGCGGTATTTGTCCTCGCCCAGATCAGCCTGCAAAACTTCCATCACTGAAAGCACCACATCCAAACCAATCAGATCTGACAGCGCTAAAGGACCAAGGGGATGATTCATGCCCAGCTTCATCACCTCATCAATTGCTTCAGCAGTTCCCACACCTTCCTGAAGAGTAAAAATTGCTTCATTTAACATGGGACACAAAATACGATTGGAAATAAAACCGGGAGAATCAGCTGATTCGATGGGGACTTTACCCATTTTTTTCGCTGCTTCCATCACAGCCGCTGTGGTTTCATCAGAAGTATCCAAACCGCGAATAATTTCCACCAATTTCATCAGGGGCACAGGGTTCATAAAATGCATTCCGATTACTTTATCCGGCCGTTTTGTGGCGCCAGCCAACTGGGTTAAACTTATCGATGAGGTATTGGATGCCAAGATCGCTTCCGGAGCCGCTTTCTCATCCATTTCTCGAAATATCTTTTCCTTCAAAGAATAATTTTCTGTCGCAGCTTCAATCACCAGATCTGCGGAATCAATGCCCTGATAGGTCAGGGTAGTTTCAATGAGGAGGGCGCTTTCTTTGGCCTCTGCGGTTATGCGTTCTTTATGAAATAGCTTTTCCACAGATGCAGCGATGGCCGCCGTGGCTTTCTCAAGCTGAGTTGCATCCACGTCCATCATGGTTACCTTAAAACCGGATACTGCAGCGGTCTGTGCGATGCCATTTCCCATAGTGCCGGAACCAATCACAAAGATTCTTTCCATTCGTAAAATCCTCCTGTTCAGATAATTTCAATCGCCATTGATACGGCTTCTGCCCCACCCAGGCATAAGGACGCAATGCCTCGTGATAACCCCCTGTCTTTCAAAGCGTAAATTAATGTGGTCAGCACCCGCGCACCGCTTGCCCCGATAGGATGGCCAAGGGCAATCGCACCTCCGTTTACATTCACTTTTTCCCAATCCCAACCTAGATCATCCATGGCTTTACCATCCGCCAATACCTGGGCTGCAAAAGCTTCATTAAGTTCAATCAAATCGACATCAGCCAACTTCCAACCAATCTTTTCCAGCAAAATCGGCATAGCAACCGCCGGTGCATAAAACAAGTATTTGGGTTCCACCGCCGCCTGGGCATAACCAATTATCCGGGCCAAAGGCGCAGCACCCATTTCTGCAGACTTGGCTTCGCTGGCAACAACTACAGAGCAAGCTCCATCATTCAGGCCAGGTGCATTTCCGGCAGTAACTCTGCCATCCTTTACAAAAGCCGGTCTTAACTTAGACAGAACTTCCAGCGAAGTATCCCGGCGTGGTGTTTCATCCGTATCGAATATCGAAACCGATCCCTTTTTACCTTTGATCTCCACCGGCATTATTTCAGCCTTGAACTTTCCCGCATCAATGGCTTGAATAGCTTTCTGATGGGATTGATAGGAAAACTGATCCATCTCTTCCCTGGTAATATCATACTCGTCAGCAATAAATTCTGCTGCGTTGCCCATCCCCCAGTTCTCAAAAGGATCCCAAAGACCATCATGCAGCAATGCATCCACCAGTTCCTTATGCCCATATCTTAACTCGCCGGACCTGCCCCGAACCAGATAAGGCGTTCTGCTCATGGATTCCATTCCCCCACAAACAAATAAATCTGCATCCCCTGCCCGAATGCTCTGGGCAGCCAGCATGACCGACTTTAATCCTGATCCACAAACCTTATTCAGTGTAAAAGCGCCAACAGTAACTGGCAAACCTCCCCCGATAGCAGCCTGTCGAGCAGGATTTTGACCCAATCCCGCCGAGACCACATTACCCATGATCACCTCATGGATATCTGCCGGATTTGGAATCCCGGCCCGTTCCACGGCTTCCTTTACTACCAGGGCGCCTAACTGGGGCGCTGTAAATCCACTTAATGAACCCTGAAAACTTCCAGAAGGGGTCCGTGCTGCACTTAGAACGAGCGGATACTTTTCTGTCATATAGTCCAATCTCCTCAAATCAGAAATATTCTGTTTTTCTTTTTTTAGATAAACTTCAAATCAATATTTACAAGATTTATTACCCTACCAGGCAGCGATCACTTTTCTGTAAGTATCTTCGAGCGTTTCTGGCAGCACCCGTACATTTCCAATTGCTGTCATGTAATTGGTATCTCCTGCCCAACGAGGCACAATATGCCAATGCAGATGTTTTGGAATACCTGCTCCTGCCGCTTCCCCCATATTTAATCCCACATTAAACCCCTCTGGTCGATACACTTTTTTAAGAACGTCAAGAGCATGGTTAATCAATTCCATCATTTCTGCCCGGGTATCCTCATCCAGGTTTTCCATTTCTTTTTGATGTTCAATGGGCAAAACTAATAAATGACCTGTGTTATAGGGATATCGGTTCAAAATAACAAAAGCCTTGTTTCCCCGGTGAATAAGTTGAGATTTAGATAATTCAACTTCTTCAATCGCCAGGCAAAAAGGGCATTGATTATCATTGGTTTGATTTTGAATATATTTCATGCGCCAGGGGGACCAGATTCTTTTCATTTTGTTTTTATTAAATAGACTAGATCCTTTTATTTTAACAGAAAATATCTTTGAACATCTCTTGACAAATTAGAATATATGTTCTATACTGCCAAAACAGAACAACTGTTCTGTTTAGTAATTTATCTATCGGAGGTTTATTATGTCCGCAAACAGCATTCCTTTTATACCGGAACGGGTCCAGGTCAAACGGGGAGTCATTTTTGGCTTACTGATTATCACTGCCCTGGTGGCATTTGAGATTTTCAACTTCAGCACCACAGATTTTGCGCTGACCGATTTGCTGGGCAACCTTCGTTTTTGGGGTGTGCGCTGGGCCACTATCCTGGCTGTTGCCTTTTGCGGCATTGATTTTGCCGGAATTGCCCGTTTATTCACACCGGAAGGAAAAATAGGAGAACAAACAGAGAGTTGGTATTTATTTGCCGCCTGGTTATTAGCTGCAACCATGAATGCCATGTTGACCTGGTGGGGGGTATCCATTGCCATTATTAACCATGAAACTTTGGGAAATGCAGTGGTGGCCCGCCAGACACTGCTCCAAGTAGTGCCGGTATTTGTGGCCGTGATGATCTGGTTATTACGGGTATTGATTATTGGATTATTTTCAGTAGCGGGAGACCGTTATTTTGGCAAAGATCAGCTGCGAGTTGAGTTTGCCCCCACTGCCAGGAAAACAACTGTTTCCAGCCGCAAGAAAAAACCTGCCGGAGGGTACCGTCCTTCGCCTAAACCTGCAGTCCGAGCTCCCCACAGAGAACCATCTTATCAGCCTTTATCAGCCCAGGATGGGGGAAAATCCAATCATCAGCAGCTGCTCTAGATTCAAGAAAAGTGATCAGATTGGATAATAAAATAGAAAAAACCTCTGGTATTTACCAGAGGTTTTTTTTGTGTCGGGATGGAGGGATTTGAACCCACGACCTCGCCGACCCGAACGGCGCGCGCTAGCCGGGCTGCGCCACATCCCGATGCCGAGAGATTATAACCCAGCTTATCCTCTTCATCAAGCCAATGCAATTATTCCTAAATTATTACCAGCGATAAGCAGGGTATTCCTTTTCTGGTTTCTTAAGCAGCAGGCCAAGGATAACACCACTGATAAAACCGCCAATATGAGCCCAAAAAGCAACACCACCGACATCAGGACCTCCCCAAGAAAGAACGCCCTGGAGAAATTGGAATAAGAACCAGACCCCAAGTACAAGACTGGCTGGCAGCATTGTCATCCGCAGCCAAAATCCAAAGGGTATGAGGGTGAGGACTTTCTGGGTTGGGAACAGAACTAAATAGGCACCCAGCACTGCAGCGATCGCTCCGCTTGCACCTACGGTAGGAATAACGGAGGTTGGGTTTGTAAGGATATGGGTAATTGATGCAACCACTCCGCCGACGATATAAAATATAAGGTATCTGCCACTGCCCATACGATCTTCCACATTGTCTCCGAAGATCCAGAGATAAAGCATGTTGCCGCCGATATGGGCAAGGCCTGCATGCATAAACATGCTGGTAAATATGTTAAACAGACCATCGAAAGATAAGAAAGAGATAACATCGGCAGGGATTAAGGCAAATTGGTATATAAATAATTCATTATTGGATCCCAGGAAACTCTGAAAAATGAAAACCAGGATATTTAAAAAGATCAATAAATAGGTGATAACAGGTATGCTGTGAGTGGGATTATCATCTCGAATAGGTATCATCGAATTATTCCTTTGAGTGGATTTAGTACATAAATTATTAGGGCTTCCAGTTTGAAAAATTTTACCATATGATGGCTAGGCAAGTTTTTAACCTATTGATATGGCCTGTCAAAAACTATATATAATAATCATTAATCGCCAGTAAATGAATTTCTGCCTTGACAGGCAAACAGGCTTTGGTACACTACCATCATCATGAAAAAAAGGAACGAATCTAAAGCGCCAGTCCCTAGCATCATTATCCCCTGAATGGATTTCGGTCGCTTGGTGCTGGATTTTGTAACATGATACTGGTAAACCTCCGGACAGAATATCCGGAGTTTTTTATTAGTAGCAGGTTAGTATTTTTGAGAGAATTGAGGAGATAATTTATGAGAATGTCCAAGTTGCTTAGTCAAACACTCAGAGAAGCTCCATCGGATGCGGAAATTACCAGTCATCAATTATTAGTTAGAGCTGGTTATATTCGGCAGCTGGCAGCTGGGATTTTTACAGCTATGCCTTTGGCAAAACGGTCCCTGGTAAAAATTGAAAACATCATGCGGGATGAGATGAATAAAATTGATGGACAGGAAATGTCCATGCCAGTGGTTCACCCTGCTGAAATTTGGAAGGCTACAGGAAGATGGGAAAAAGTAGGCCCAGAGATGGGACGATTCCAGGATCGAAATGGCCGGGATATGGTTTTAGCCATGACCCACGAAGAAGTAGTCGCGGAGATTATTAAGGATGAAATTCAATCTTACCGACAGCTCCCAATGATGATTTATCACATCCAGACTAAATGGCGTGATGATCCCCGTCCCCGGGCGGGTTTAATCCGGGTCAGAGAATTTACCATGAAGGACAGTTACAGCCTGGATCGGGATTGGGATGGCCTTGATCTGCAATATGCCAATCATTACCAGGCCTATTTTAATATCTTCGGCCGCTGCAAATTACCTGTCATCGCTGTAGAATCTGATGTCGGTATGATGGGCGGGAATATGGCACATGAGTATATGTACATAACTCCCATTGGCGAAGATACCCTGCTGCTTTGTGAAAGTTGCGGATATTCTGCTAACCGGCAAATTGCTGAATTTCAAAAACAGCAGGCCGGGGAAGAAAAAGCGCTTAAACGCGAAAAGATTGCCACCCCGGAAACAAAAACTATTACCGATTTGGCCGAACTGCTGGGTATTCCTGAAAGTAAAACGGCCAAAGCTGTTTTTATGATGGCATCCAAACAGACAGACGAGGGGGAAGAAGAACAATTTGTTTTTGCTATCGTTCGGGGAGATATGGAATTGAACGAGACCAAACTGGTCAATGCTGTGGGCGCAAAAAGTTTAAGGCCGGCTGAGGAAGAAGAAATTAAAGCCAGTGGGGCAGTTCCTGGTTATGCCTCTCCGATCGGGTTGAAGGATATTCTGGTTGTTGTGGATGATTTGATTCCGAATTCCCCCAATTTGGTTGCTGGAGCCAATGAAGATGGGTACCATTTTAAGAATGTAAATTATGGCCGTGATTATATTGCGGACGTTGTAGCGGATATCGCAGCAGCCCAGGATGGCGATGCCTGTCCAAAATGCGGCGCTGCAATGAAAGCTGTTCGTGGCGTTGAAGTTGGCAATATTTTTAAACTTGGCACCTGGTACAGTGAGGCAGTTGGCGCCTCTTATCAAGATGCAGAAGGAAATGAAAAACCCATTGTGATGGGCAGTTATGGAATTGGCAGCGGCCGATTACTTGCGTCAGTTGCTGAAGAATATAATGACAAATATGGCTTAATAATGCCAATCACTATCTCTCCTTATGAAGTCCACCTGGTGGAATTGGCTGGCGGGAAAGGCGAGAGTGAAGAGGTCAAAAAAACAGCTGGAAAACTTTACCAGGATCTCAAGGCAGCTGGCATCGAAGTTTTGTTTGATGATCGGGATGAAAGCCCGGGAGTAAAATTTAACGATGCGGATTTAATTGGTATCCCCTTAAGATTAACCGTGGGGAACCGGGCGTTGAAGGAAGGCGGCATTGAAGCCAAACTTCGACACGAAAGTGAAAAAAGCCTGATCCCGCTGGATCAAGCTCTTGAAAAAACAAGGGAAATTATCCAGATTTTATTCGACGAGGTTAAGGATAGTTTAGAAGTAGTTCCCTTTGAAGATTAATTAAATAAAGATGCGGGAACCATTCAGGATCCCGCATCTAGTATTTAAAAGACTAGCCACCCATTTTAAAGAAACTGGTCAATTTCATCGCCAGATTCAAATCTCCTGCCAGCTGAAGTTTTCCATCCATAAAACCCTTCATGCCATCTGCTTTTCCAAGCAGTACATCACCGAAATAAGCGCCATCGGCTGTCATAGTCATGACCGGATCTTCTGCTATGCCTTCGGCCACTTTACATATATCATTCTCTATGGTGATGATAAAATCTCCACCTTCATCCCCGGTCAGGTGATATTGAACAACTGCTGCTAAACCGGCAGCCTTTTCAGGCATAAACGCTTTTTCGTGGTTAAATACCAGTTCTCTTACTGTATATTCGGTCATTTGAACCTCCTTAATCAGTCCAGTTTATTCTATATTCTGGAAAATTGCCGCAGCGCCCATGCCACCGCCAATGCACATGGTTACCAATCCAAATTCACATTTTCTTCTTTTTAGTTCATAAATCATTTGAACGGAAAGTTTTGCTCCGGTGCAACCCAGGGGATGTCCGAGAGCTATTGCGCCACCATTTACGTTGGTTAGTTCTTTATTTAACCCTAATTCCTTGATTACTGCCAATCCTTGCGATGCAAAAGCTTCATTCAATTCAATTAATCCGATATCCTCTAAAGATAATCCAGTTCGCTCTAAAACTTTTGGAACAGCAGCGATAGGACCTAACCCCATCAGTTCAGGGGCAACTCCACCCACTGCAAAAGATATAAAACGGGCAAGGGGTTTTAAAGATAACTGATCTGCTTTTGCTTTTGACATGATCACTACACCCGCGGCTCCGTCAGACATTTGCGAAGAATTTCCTGCAGTGACAGTGCCATCCACTTTAAACGCAGGGCGAAGTCTGGCGAGGGCTTCCAGACTGGTATCGCCCCTGGGTCCTTCATCCCGTTTGAAGATCACCTGTGAAGTGCCAGTTGGGGTGGTGATTTCCAGTTCAAGGGGCACAATTTCAGGATCAAACAGGCCGGATTCCACAGCATGAGAGGCTTTTTGATTGCTTTGCAAGGCAAATTCATCTTGCTCTTCCCGAGAAATTTTGTATAGTTCAGCAACGTTTTCAGCAGTAATACCCATACTTGTATAGGATTGGGGGTACTCATCCGCCAGGGTTTGATCCGGGCTAAATTTGTAACCAGTCATAGGGACCATGCTCATAACCTCAACTCCACCGGCAATAGCTGCGTCATAATAACCAGCAGATATTGCTTGGGCAGCGTGGGCAATACTCTGCACACCCGATGAACAAAACCTGTTGATCGTTTCTGCTGGGACTTGGTAAGGCAATCCAGCCCGGAAGCCAATTAGCCTGGCGATATTCATGCCTTGTTCCCCTTCAGGAAAAGCACATCCGATTAAAAGATCATCCAAATTAAGCGGGTCAAGGTTTTGGGTTCTTTTTAATAAATCTTTAATTACTTCCGCAGCCAACGTTTCAGGACGGGTGGACTTCAAAGTGCCCCGTTTGGCTTTTCCAACAGCAGTTCTAGCGGCAGCGACTATTACGGGATCATATTTTGATTCTTTGGGTTCTATCATAACGGTCTCCTTAACTTCCTCTTCTGGTTTCTGAGGAAGTGTTAATCAGGAATTATTGGTTGGTTCTTCAATTCACTTAATTTCGAAGAACTTTTCCTTTTTGAAGTATATGCCACATTCTTTCCTGGGTTTTCTTTTCACCGCATAAACTTAGAAATGCTTCCCTTTCCAAATCAAGGAAGTATTGTTCAGGTAACCAATCAGGACGGGAAATATTTCCACCGGTCATAACGTGGATTAATTTACTGCCGATTACCGCTTCAAAATCGGTGATGTATCCACCAGCTTTAAAATTGTATAAACCAATTTTTAAACCAGAGAGGCCATCTCGCCCGGCCGCATAGATTTTTTCAGGAGGCGGGGGCTGGTAGACGCCTTGAGCCATGTGAAGGACTTCGCGCTTGGCTTCAGCGAGTAAATGATCACGATTAATAATAATTCGATCTCCTTTACCCAAAATATCCATTTCCAGTCCTTCCAGGGCGCTCTTGGCAACCGCTCCCTGGCCGACCTGCTCAAATATCCGCTGCAGATAGGGAAAAACAACCGCATCTTTGGTCTTCATGGGCGGGTTTACGATCCTGCGAACCATTTCTTTGGTTCCTCCCCCGGCAGGAATGACCCCTGCGCCAACCTCAACTAATCCGATATATAGTTCTGCGCCTGCTACGACCCGATTTGCGTGCATTGTGATTTCTGCTCCACCACCCAGTGCTAAACCGGCAGGAGCAACCACGACCGGTTTCGGGAAATAGCGCATGCGCATATTTACATCCTGAAGTTTCCGAACGATGTTGTCCAGTTGATCCCATAATCCATTCTGGGCGGCCATTACTACGCCAAATAGATTAGCGCCAGCACTGAAGTTATTCGCATCATTGCCAATTACAACCCCATTCAAATTCCCTTCCAGTGCGTAATCTAAAGCCCGGTTCATCATGTTGATTGTGTCTTCATCGATAGAGTTCATCTTAGTCTGGAATTCTACACAAGCCACGCCATCCCCCAGGTCAATGAGCGAGGCGCTGGTATTGCGGTCCAGGATTTTCTCTGGATTGCTTTTTAAGTTTTCCAAGATGAGAATTTGAGGTGTTGGGAGAATGGGCAAATATTTCTTTTTTACCTGATCATAGACTGTAGTTTTTTGTTTTCCTTCGTATTCATAAAACCCGGACAGCCCATCTTTGATCAATTTTTCTACCCAAGGGGCTGGAGGAAAACCAGCGTCTTGCATCATCACAGCTAATTTCTCGACCCCGAGCAAATCCCAAATTTCAAAAGGACCTACATCGTGGCCAAATCCCCAGCGCATAGCATCATCAATGGGTTTGGCAGAATCGGCAATTTCCGGGATGCAGTGGGATGCGTATGATAGGCCCTGTAATAGGATGGATCGTATCAAACTAGCAGCTCGATCATCTGCACCGAGAAGTTTTTCCAGCCTTTCTCCCAAATCCTCTATGCCTTTTGCGTCTTTGACTGAGTCATGACGGATGCTTTCTGATTTTTCATACTCACCGGTTTCCAGATTCAGGGGCCAGAATTCTTTTTTCCCCTCAACGGAGAACTGTTTATAAAAACCTTGTTTGGTTTTATTGCCAAGACGGCCTTTTTTTACCATATCCCCGATTAACTGGTTGGCTTGTTTTGAGGACAAATAGGGCATGGATTGATCATCATCAGATAAGGCTTCTGAGAGATTTGAGCCAACATGATCCCAGACATCGATTCCTACCAGATCCAGCAATCGGAAGGTGGCGGTTTTTGGCCGGCCTATCAGCGGACCGGTAATGCTGTCTACTTCCTTAACGGTATATTTGTTTTTGAGAATGTAATCCAGTGCAAAAGCACCGCTGCCAAAACCCATGCGATTGGCAATAAAATTAGGTGTATCTTTACAGAGCACAACTCCTTTTCCCAAGCGATATTCAGCGAAATGACTGATATCCTCAACAACTGCAGGTAGAGTTTGAGCTGTGGGAATAACCTCCAGGAGCTTTAGGTATCTGGGCGGATTGAAAAAATGAGTGCCCAAAAAATGTTGCTGGAAACCTTCGGATCTGCCATTTGCTATGGAGGCAACAGGTATACCGGATGTATTGGTGCTTACGATAGTTCTTTCTGAACGAATCTCATCAATCCGCTTCATTAGATCCTGTTTAATTTTCAGATTCTCAATTATTACTTCAATGACCCAGTCAGCGTCTTTGACTAAATCGAAGTCATCCTCAAGATTGCCAATCTGGACTAAATTGGCCGGTGTGGGAGAGTAGAAGCTGGCAGGACGGGATTTGAGTGCTGCTTGAAATCCTTGACTGACAATTCGGTTTCTCACCTGCGGATCAGTGATGCTTAACCCCTGTTTTTTTTCTTTCTCAGTAACTTCCCGTGGAATGATATCCAGTAAAGCTACCTGGATACCGGTATTCGCCAGGTGGGCTGCAATTGCTGCCCCCATTGTGCCGGAACCTATCACCACTGCCTTGTTAATTTGATATTTCATGTTTTTTCTCCTCTATCAAGAGGTTAATTTATGGTTTTAAACTATCAGCGTAATTGACTGCCGCGGTAACCGAGTATGTTCCTCGCTACAACCAGCAGGTTAATTTGGCCTGTTCCTTCAAAAATATCGTTGATTTTGGCATCTCTGAACCATTTTTCGAGCAGGAATTCCTGGCTGTAACCCAGGGGACCCATGATTTCAACAGCTTTTTGGGTAATCACTGTAGCTACCTTGCCAGCTTTGACTTTGCTCATGGAAGCAACCATGCCATTGGATTGGTGATTATCGGCCATCCAAAGCGCCTTAATGGTAAGCAGCCAGGCTTGCCGGAGTTGAGTTTCCAGATCAATAATTTCCCGTTCCAAATTGGACATTTTTTGACGTGGAAGATTGTATCGGATTGTCACACCCTCAGCTGCCAGTTTCTCCTGAACAAATTCCAGAGCAGCCCGGGCTACACCCAATGCCGACGCGGCTACGATGGGGCGGGTGGCATCAAATGTTTCCATAGCGCCTTTATATCCCTTGGTGCTTTTTTCTACGGTAGGAGAGCCCAGGATATTTTCAAAGGGGATCCGGCAATCCTGCATGACGATGGATACAGTATCGCTGGCCCGAATGCCCAGTTTTTCTTCGAACTTGGTCACTTTGCATCCCGGTGTATCCGCCTCAATAACAAAGGAACGAATGCCGGCCCTGCCGGCTTCCAAATCCAGGCTGGCCCAGACCACAATAAAACCTTTGGAATCCACCAGCGCTTTATTTCCTGCCGTCACAAAAATCTTTTCCCCGTTTAATATCCATTCATTGGTCTTTTCATCCAGCACGGCTGTTGCCCTAATGGCAGAAGTATCTGAACCGGCTTGCGGTTCGGTCATCGCCATGGCGTCAAAGACTGGTTCTTTACCTTTGAATCTGCTCAGAAAACGTTTCTTCTGTTCCGGTGTGCCAGCAGCGCTTACCGCGGCTGCACCTAACATGCCACCAGGTGTGCAGAGATAAATGCCTGCATCGCCCCAGGATAACATTTCCACCATGACCATCAATCGCTGGTAATTAATCGGAGGGCGTTTTTCTTTCTCTGGATCTTTCTTTTTCTCCTTGGCGGTCTCTTCAGGAGCCATTGAAGAGCTTCCCAGGGCTTTGGTAGCAGTATGCATAAACTGAATATAGGCCCAGGGTATTTCGTGTTCGTTTTCGTCCATTTCTCGGGAAATAGGCCTCATCATGTTGACGGCAACGGTTTCAACCACGGTTCTTGTTTGTACCAGGGGTTTGGGCATTTCAAAACTAATCATGATCTTTCTCCTTTTACTTGCCGGGATGTCTATCTCGGCTATTTGAGCAGTTGGAATTGTGGTACCTAGACCATAGCCAGACCGGTAAAGGTCGCAAATCCACGGCCATTTCTCATCCACAATTCAACCGGATGCTCCCGGATATAACCATGGCCGCCTAAAATTTGGACGGCACGATCAGTTACCATCATCGCCATATCCACTGCGCCGTGATAAGCGAGAAAGGCTTGTTTAAATGAACTTTCTTTGCCTTCGTCCAGCATCCAGGCAGCTTCCCAGGCCAGTAAACGGCAGGCTTCAATATCGGTACCCATTTCTGCCAGCATAAACGCTATGGATTGTTTTTGAGCAACCTTGACTCCAAATACTTCCCGGTCTTTGGCATATTCAATGGCATAGTCGTAAGCTGCCTGGGCAACTCCTACAGCCATTGCAGACAACGCGACCTGCCAGGAAGCCAGTATTAAGTCCATTGGATGGCCCGCTGCGCCGTTTAATTGCTGGCTGACAGGGATCTTTACCTTGTCTAGAGTGAGGGAATAGAGGGGGTAAGCATGAATTCCCAGGGTCTTATCCCTCTCTCCGATAGTAAGTCCTTCGGTGTCCCCGGCTACAATAAACGCCTGGGTTTTTCCCTCCAGATTTGCATAAATCAAAAGAGATTCTGCATCTTTTGCAAAAGGTACGTAAATCTTTTCACCACTTATCAGGATAGAATCGCCCTTTCGCTCAGCGGTAGTTTTTAGATCCATGGGATCAAAATCAAATGACGGCTCAATTAAAGCAGCGGTATAGGGTTTCCATTCCATTTCTATTACCGGAGGTATAAATTCCTTCTTTTGTTCCTCCGATCCGGCCAACAGGATCGGGATCACATAAAGATTGGGTGTCATTACTCCCATGGTAACGGCGAGATCTCCATAAGCTAATCCTTCTGCAGCCAGGACTCCGTTCAAAACAGAATAATCCCCAAAACCATCATAAGCTTCCGGGATAGAAGCCTGCAAAATACCAAGCTCCCAACCCTTTTCTAAGAGGGCAGGGGGAAGTGCAGAATTTTCTTCTGCTTCCCTGGATGCCGGGCGAATATCACCTTCTGCATATCGCTTAACTGCATCCAATAACATCTGTTGTTCTTCAGTTGGGGTAAATGAATACATAGAACCCTCCAAATAGTTATTTGGTTAGAAAGTTGATTTTGTTCTCTTCTTGGTCATTCTGAAATCTGAGTTCGCCCATGGATCAGAGAATTCCACGTCAGACATCAGAAAAACCCATGATTTAATTCACGTTGAAAACGATTGTTCACGGACGAGCATACCTTGAATAAATAGATCAGCGAATTGGTCTGCAATCTCATCTGAAGATAACAAACCATCTTCCTGATACCAGGTAATTGTCCAGTTAAGCACGCCAAGTAAGGCTTTGGTTGTTAAACCGGGTTCTGACTGGATAAACTCGCCTTGGGAAATCCCTTCCTTGATGATCTCCCGCCAGATCTGTTCAACCTGATCCCGCCTTGGGATATGGAGATCTTTGTATACTGGCTCTAAAGAACGATATTCAAGCAGAAGGACAGAAGACAAGGATCGGCTTTCTGTCAGGAAGGATAGGTATGCACGCATTACCTGGCGTAATTTTTGTGAGGGGGAGAGATCCTGGATCGCAATTGTTTCCAGTCGTTCAAGGATCATAAACAGGGCTTCATCCAGCAAAGCTAGGAGAATATCCTGTTTGCTGTTAACGTGGTGGTATAGGCTGCCCTTTTTTAAAGAGACAGCTTCTGCAATATCCTGCATGGAGGCAGCGTGATACCCTTTTTCCTGAAAAATAAGCGCTGCAGCCTTGAGTATGTCTTCTTTGGACATCTGGGGATTCCCTACCAACCGTTTGGTAGTCTAAGCGTAACAAATTTCTCTCGGAAAGTCAAGTTTACGAATAAAGGGAGCTAAAAATTTAGAGGTGGTAATTAGTTTTGCGATACAATACTTTATATAAAAAAAGTAGGCTGAGAAGGAAAAATATGACAAAAAGGACTTGGCTAGCTCTTCTAACTGGAGCGATTTTAGGAATATTTTGTATTCTTGGGGGTAGTTTCCGTCTTGGTTGGCAGGGGAATCAAATGCTTTTATTTTCCCTTTGGTACAACCGGTTTGTGATGGGCCTGCTAATTGGCCTTGCAGGAGAAATCGTTATCGTCAAAGGTAAATGGAACTGGTTTATTAGAGGCGCTAGTCTGGGTTTATTTGTCAGCGCGGCTTATTTTTTCACCTCTGGTGCGTTTGATTGGGTATCATTTATTGCTGGCAGCATTTATGGTGTGATCATTGAATTTGTAATTCGCGATGAAAAAGCCTAAGCGTGTTTGTTAAAAATTTCTTGAATCTAAATTTCCGCAGAACAGCTCTGTGGAGAAATTTCATAAGATCAAAATAACAGGATAGATCGATCTCGTTGTAATATTTGATTGTTACTGATATTTTTTAGCTGTTAAAGGAATTAAAAATGGAAAATATATTGTCACGACGAAAGAAATTAATGTACGGTGCCGGGGATCTCGGGTTTAGCCTGACCAGCACCATTCTGGGTGTTTATTTTCTCTTTTTTATGATTGAAGTGGTTGGGCTCCGGCCAGCCGTTGCCGCGATACCCATTGGTATCGGAAAAATTTGGGATTTTATCAACGATCCAATATTTGGATATATCTCCGATCGGACCCGCACAAGATGGGGCAGACGCCGTCCTTATTTATTATTTGGCGCATTACCACTGGCTTTTACATTTACCATGCTTTGGTACCGGCCGGGATTTGAAAGCACTACCGCGCTGGTAGCTTATTACTCTATTGCATATATAATTTTTGAGGCTTCGGCGACACTCTTGTATATGCCTTACTTCGCATTGACTCCAGAATTGACCTCTGATTATGATGAGAGAACATCTTTAACCAGCTACCGGATGTTCTTTTCAATCCTGGGCAGTCTCCTGGCTTTTACTGTGCCGTTACTTATTGTGGGATCATTCACTCCCGAAAACGCTCCCAAAGTGTTTCTGATGGGCGCGATATTTGGATTAATATCTGCCCTGCCAATGTTTATCACTTTTTTTGGCACGGAAGAAAGGGAAGATCTGGCAAATTTGGAAAAACCAACCTTATGGGAATCGATAAAATCAGTTTGGAAAAATGTTCCCTTTCGTTATGGATATTTTACAGACCAGCTTGTTATTTTACGTCCGTTTTGTAGTCCAGCGGGAAGCCCAAAATGACCTGATTATGGCTACTATTTTTGTTGTTGCCATGTTTGCTTTGCCGATTTGGAACTGGGTCTCAAAACGCTGGAGCAAACG
>CAXMRF010000020.1:0-28062 GCA_964195965.1 uncultured Nitrosomonadaceae bacterium | reverse complement strand
CATCCCCGGGCTATGGTGCCGGAGAGTCTTGAGAACAGAGCAAAGAAATTTGACTGCACTACTGAATCTATTCCGGAGGTTTCGGAAGCTGTCGATAAAGCTTTGGAATTGGCAGGGGAAAATTATTTAGTAGTTGTTACAGGTAGTATATTTGTTGCTGCCAGCGCTCGAATAGCCTGGTTTGAAAACATAGATAACCAATAACCATTAGAAAAACTTTCAGGTTCTGTTTTAATTTCTTATTTATCCAAACTACTGACAGGCATTTTGCAGATGCTCATCAAATGTCTCTGCAAATAAATGGCGTCCAGATCCATCGCAAGCTGCCCTGAAATAAAGGTAGGGGGTCTCTGCTGGCGAGACAACTGCAAGCAGCGCGGATAAGCCCGGATTGCAGATTGGCCCTGGGGGTAAACCAGGATTTTCATAAGTGTTATAAGAAGAGGGAAGCTTAAGATCATCAAGGGATAATGGATTGGTCCACCAGGTCCCTTGGATTTCATTAAAACCGAGGGCATATTGAACTGTAGGATCTGCACCAAGGTTCAGGCTAATTTGCAGACGGTTCAAAAACACAGAGGCGATTTGAGGCATTTCCTCATCCAGGACAGCCTCCCGCTCAATAATGGATGCAAGAATAACCGCTTGATGAAGGGATAATCCCTGGTTTTGTAAATTGGATTCCATTTCAGGTGTGATATACGAAATAAACCGACCGTAAAACATGTCAATCAGTTCAGCGGCAGTGACATCTCTGGCCATTTGGTAATTTCCAGGAAACAGATAACCTTCTTTTCCTCCTGACTGAACAGTTTGAATAAATATATCCGGGGATAGTTCCAGACCAAGAGCAGGGAATGTAGCAGCAATTTCTTCCACCCGCCAGCCGGCCAGAATGGATAGGGTAGTGAGGGGCTTGGCCGGGCTGCCAAGCATTATAGCTACTTCCATTTCAGAAAGGTCTGGAGGAATGAAAAATATTCCCGGTTGAATCCGGGTATCAATACCAGAGTATATTAAATAAGCCCGAAAAGTTTGGGGGTGCCGGATCAGGTTTAAGTGGGTCAATCCGGTCAGAATTTTATCTAACGAATCTCCCTTCTCAACGGGAAAACGTATATCCGTATCCCCAGGAAAGCCTGGGGTGAAAAGCTCTTCTTGCGAGAGCAATAGTACCAATGTCTGCTGATAAAGTTTTATGGTGGGGAGATTGGAATCCGGAGGGCCATATAGCTCAGCAGTCCGGGCAGGAATACTGGCGGCAATACCGGCGGTCAAACATAAAGCTACCAGAATTAACAGGAGGATAACTATGAGCAGCACGCTTTTTCCCCTGGATTTTCCCTTATTGCTCATACATCCTCCGCGTCGATCCGGGTATCGAGGAAACTCTGTAAAATTATTGCTGCTGCCAAATCGTCCAGATGTCCAGATCGTTTTTTGCGGGATACACCCATTTTTCTTCTTGCAGTTTGAGCTGCCTGGGTGCTGCCGTATTCATTCCAAAGTTGAACTGGGACAGAACTCAATTTGCGAATTTCATCGGCCAATCGAACAGATTTCTGTGCCTGAGGACCAGAATCGTCGTTCCACCCCAGCGGTTGTCCAACGATGATAAGAACAGCGTTTTGTTCTTCGGCGATGGTGAGGATTGCTTTTGCATCATTTAATCTGGATTGATGTTCAATTACACTGAGTGCTGTAGCAATAACCTGTGTAGGGTCACTTACTGCAATTCCCAATCGTTTTTCTCCAGGATCAATTGCCAGGATTCTACCAGGATCATTTATCATAGTTTAGCCATCCCCATGTGTTATTTTAATCCGGAAAGGCACGGCTGGAATCCTGGGCCACCACCCAGGTTTCAGATCTATCAGGGGAGAACTGTCCAGGTTGTACTCTTTCTCAAGCAAATGGATTGCATCCAGTGGTTTTAACCCCAATACTATTTGAATGATTTCCTGTTGATTGAAGATCCTGCTTTCATTCCAGGTGACCTTCATTTTCCAGGAAAATGATTGCCCAGTTCCCATGTCTGGTATAGAAAGTTGGGTCAGTTGTATGCTGTCCAGGAGGGGTTCAAATTCACTGGCTTGATACTGGGCTTTGATTAAGCTTTCTGCCAGGGAAAGAAGATCCTCTGCGGAAACATAATAAACCAGGTATTGAACCTTCTTTTCTAACCATAATTGATTTCCGGGTAATCCTTCTTCCGGTGAGAATTGTTCCTCAAGTACCTCAGGGTTTATTAATTCCGGTGTTAGTAAAATGTCTTCCGGATTAATTTGGTTTTCGATTTCATCCTGTGCGAGGGATTCTAAATTCTTGGATAGTTGGAAATTAAGATTTCTTCTATCTGTGAAGCTCGGAGCGGGAATTAACAGATTCGTTCCACCTGAAAGAGGGAGAGGATTGGTAACAGATAATTCCGCTCCCAAAGCCATCTGGATGCTGCTAATCCGATTTTCGGAAACGTTTCCAGTGATTCCCGGGGATAACGCCTCTATGAGTATGGTGACAGTTTCCCCGATCCCCGGAGGTGTATCTCCCGGAGCCAGGGTCAAAAACCGGATCGGGTTTTCTCCGGGAGTGCTGAGCATTGTTTTTTTAGGGATGGAAATTGAATCTTCCCCTAGATTTGTAAAAGTTACCTCACCGCGCGCGTATTCTGATGGAAGAGAGGTTGTACCAGTAGCAAGGAGGGACAGCCGATCTTCTATCTGGAAAAATAATTCATGCGCCGGTACTATACCGGAAAGCTTAATCTGGTTTTCTTCGAGGTCCGCCTGGATGGGGATAACCAGGGTCTTGTTTTGAATATTTTTCTGGATTGATATTGAAGCGCTGGGCAGTAACATACCGGCGATGGACAGGACTGATAAAACAGCCAGCGTGAAGAGCAGGATCCTTATCCAGGGAGAAATTATTTTAGAGGGAGTATTATCTTTCTTAATAAAAAGATCATTCTCCCGAACTTCTCCAGCCTTTTTAACCAAATCACGTCGGGAAAATTCTCGGAAGGATTTCCCCCAGGGCTGAAGTTGGGCTCTTTTTCGGGATTGGAAAACAGGAATGCCGGCTACTTCGGCTTGAAATATTATTACTGGATCTTTGGTTAATATCGCCAGCTGACTGCCACTTGAGGAGCAATACCTTTCCAACAGAACCAAATCTAATTGACTTTGAAGGACTTTCCCTTTCTCAGGCCAGATCAACAAGACTCTAGGTGTTTGAGACCAATCCATCTTGTCTTTCACAGAGATGGTATCGTCATGGACCTCAAGCTGGATAATTTGGGTTTTCACAGAAGTAATTTTACCAAAGATTAGGGATCTGTCCGCGACCGAAGAATATCTTGATAGCGGTATATGATGGGAGGATCAAGGCGTTTAGTAAAATGTGTTACATAGAGAATTTGGATTTATCGGAAGGTTCAGGAAGGAAAATTGTTTATTTTGAAATTCATCCCCAGAGTTAATCAGATTGCTGACCAACTCTGGGGATGTGTTATTGAATATGGAGCGAATAATCAGAACTTGATTTTGAACTTTATGAGCAATTTATTTTTTGACCCAATCAGCAACACTATCCAATGCTTCGGGTAATTTTTCTGGATCCTTGCCACCTGCTTCTGCGAGTCCTGGTCGACCGCCCCCTCCGCCACCAACCTGTTGAGCTACAAACTTAATCAAATCTCCAGCCTTGAAACCCTCTTTAATCAGATCTTCTGTTACTGCGGCGATTAACTTTGGGGCTCCATCTATTACTGTGCCAAGGACAATTATGCCCTTCTCTGGTACCTGCTGCCGAAAACGATCTGCAACCATACGGAGGGTATCCAGATCTGCATCATCCAAGATCTGGGTTAGTAAATTAATCCCGGATACATTTTCTAGGTTTTCCAGGGATGTCTTAAGTTCGGTTACCGCCAATTTTTGCAGTAATTTATTCCTTGATTTTTCAGCTTTTTTCTGTAAATCCAGCATTGCATTAACTTGATCGGAAAGTTGATCAGGTCCGGTGGATAAACACCCAGCTGCTTTTTTCAATACTTTAAACCGGGACTGAACCAAACGATATGCTTCTCTGCCGGTAACTGCCTCAATCCTGCGAATTCCTGAGGCAGTGCTGCCTTCACTGATGATCAGGAATAATCCAATCTCATTACTGCGTTCACAATGGGTACCTCCGCAAAGTTCGTATGAAAAATCTCCCATCTTGACGGTTCGGACAATATCCCCATACTTTTCTCCGAAAAGTGCCCGGGCGCCGCCATCAATAGCTTCATCGATAGATTTGTTTTTTATTATGAGAGTGTGATCTTCCATAATGCGCCGATTAACTTCTTCTTCTACCGCTTGGACCTGATTTTCACTTAAAGCCTGATTATGGGTAAAGTCAAATCGTAGATGATCTGGCGCTACCAGGGAGCCTGCCTGCCGGGCATGGTCACCTACTACTTTATCCAGCGCAGCATGCAGTAAATGGGTGGCAGTGTGATTGCGGATAATGTCCTTGCGGCGCATAATATCCACATTCGCGGTTGATTTATCTCCAATACTGGGCGAACCCTGCTGGACAATACCCTTATGGACGATGATCCCCGCAGCAGGTTGGTATACATCCGTTATGGCAATTTTCCAGCCGTCCCCTTCAATTATGCCTGTGTCGGAAACCTGTCCGCCGGATTCCATATAAAAAGGGGTTTCTGGCAGGATCACCTGGATAGGGTCTTTTTCCCGGGCTGTCTGAACCACTTGATCATCCTTGATCAATGCCAGAATAGTTCCTGGAATGGATAAATTTTCATAGGGGTTATAACCCACACCGCCTGAGTCCAATTTACCTTCTTTCTGGAGGGTTTTTAACAAATCCTGATAAAGTTCTACTTCTTCGCCGCCCAAATCTCCCATGGCATTGCCCGCGCCAGAATTAATCCGGTGCAGGTCCATGGCCTGATGGAAACCCTCTTCATCAACCCCCAATCCCTTTTCCTTGGCGATATCCCTGGTAATTTCCAGGGGCATACCAAAAGTTGTATACAGGTTAGCTGCGACCTCACCTGGCACCACCTCACCTGTTTTGAGATTTTTCAGTATATCTAATAAATGGTGGGTTGCGTTTTCAAGCGTTTGTTGAAATTGTTTTTCCTCTCTTGTAATCGTAGAGAGGATGATTTTTCGATTTTGTTTTAGTTCTGGATAGGCATCCTGGTAAAGATCAATTACCACAGAAGCAATTTTACTCAGAAAAGGAGAATTTAAACCCAGGTGACCCCCAAAGCGGTAGCCCCGCCTGGTGATCATTCTGCAAACATAGTTTCTGCCCATATTCCCTGGTACCACACCATCTGCAATTAAGAAAGCTGCTGCTCTGGCGTGGTCAGCAATTACCCGGTAAGGTGTGAAATTATTATCTCTTTCTTCGTCCGTATCCCCGGTAATTTCCTGAACTGCTTCCACGATTGGTAAAAACAAGTCGGTCCGGTAGTTCGAGTTTTTTTCTTGCAAAATAGCCACAACTCGATCCAAACCTAATCCGGTATCAACATGCTTGTTGGGCAGGGGGTCCAGTTTTTCTGGACCTTTCCGGTTGTACTGAATAAATACCAGGTTCCATATTTCTGTAAATCGATCAGTATCCAGGGTGGCTGCATCGGTTACAGGACCTTCTTCGGGCCGGTGATCATAATGGATCTCAGAACAAGGACCACAGGGACCGGTATTTCCCATTTCCCAGAAATTATCCTTCCTCCCTACATGAAATAAATGATCCGGGGAGAAACCGGGTTGAAGGGTCCATTGCTCAGCAGCTTCTTCATCTGTAGGAATCTTTCCTAATTCATCTTCAAAAACCGTAGCATAAAGGCGTTCCTTGGGCAGCTTCCAAATCTTGGTAAGAAGTTCCCAGGCATAGGAGATAGCTTCCTTTTTGTAATAATCCCCAAATGACCAATTGCCCATCATTTCAAAAAATGTGTGGTGACTATCATCTTGTCCAACGTCTTCCAGGTCATTGTGTTTACCAGCGACCCGCATGCATTTTTGTGAATTGGCTGCCCGTTGATAATCCCGTTGGTCTGTACCAAGGAAAACGTCTTTAAACTGAACCATCCCGGCGTTGGTAAATAATAAAGTTGCGTCTCCACCAGGTACTAAAGAGGAGGAGCGCACAAATTTGTGCTCCTTTTCAACAAAGAAATCAATATAGGATTGTCTGATTTCATTTCCAGTAAGTTGTTTGTTTTTCATGCTTCCCCTTTCAATTAGGTATCCTGATAAATCAAAGCCCGGACAAAATTACTATCCGGGCAAATTTGGTGATCTGTGTATTCAAAAGCTGATCAATCCAGCAAGAAGCTGCCCGGCTCTACAAATATATTTGAGGCGGCTGCGCAGACGATTACGGCAGCCGCCTGGATAGCAGCGGCCGGCATTAAAATATTCTGGTAAGTCAATTGAACACATTTTTTAATCATTTTTGTTATTATACAGGATAGTTGACTTGAGGGCTAGTCTGTCTAAAAATTTCTTGGGTGAGAAAATAAAAATCGGATCAAATAAAACGGTAGATAAATAAAACTCAGCAGATATGGTAGAATTTGAACGGTTTATTCATCTGAGGAGTATTCTTTTTATTTGTTAAAGGAATCAGCTTGATGATTAAAAATAAACCACTACCTATGGAGGATAGAAAAAGAAATGGGCAACTTAAGGCGTATCGTACTTGATGTATTAAAACCCTTGGAACCCAATATTGTGGACCTGGTTATGAAAATTTCCACTCTCGACGGCGTGGATGGCGTTAACATCACTATTTATGAAATCGACCATCACGTGGAGAATGCTAAAATTACCGTTGAGGGAGAACAATTATCATACCAGGATCTTCATGACCTGATCGTTGAGACCGGTGGAGCTGTCCATTCCATTGATGAGGTTGCTGCTGGAAAGAGAACCGTCGAAGAAGTTGTTACTCATCAAGACTAAGCATGAAAATCAACCCTTTTCGTTGGTCATCATTTTCTGAATACCTGGAAGAAATAAAAACATATAATCAGATCGTCGGCATTTCAGAGATAGCCCGGCGTTATTTTGCTATGAATGCCTTTGATGGTATTTTAACCACCATCGGCGTGCTGGCAGGCAATTACCTCGCGGGAGTCCGGGATTTATCTATTCCTATTCGCATAGGCATTGCAACATCAATTGCTATGGGTATCTCGGGTTTATGGGGCGCTTACCTGACTGAAACAGCAGAAAGGCAGCGGGAACTTTCCGATTTGCAAAAAATTTCACTGATTGATCAGACTAATACCTCTATTGGCAGGGCATCCCGGTTTGCGGTAATAGTGGTCTCAATTGTTGATGGCCTTGCCCCGGCCCTTTCGGCAATGATCGTGATGATTCCTTTGTTCTTGGGTTCGATAATTCAGAATCCAATTCTTAGTTATGCCCTTGCTGGCGGAATAGCCTTATTGAGCTTGTTTGCCCTGGGGATATTTCTGGGCAAAGTATCTAATAAAAACTTGATCGTTTTTGGTTTTAAAACATTACTGGCAGGCTTGGCGGCTATCGCAATTAACTTCTTGCTTGGCGCTGAATAATAATTCTTCTAAATGATTCTACAGCCATGAAACGTTATTTATACTTCACTGTATTTATATCCGGTATGACCACGTTGGGTATCGAATTTGCAGCTTCCCGACTCCTGGGCAGTGTTTTTGGTACCAGCAACCTGGTTTGGGCTTCCATTATTGGTCTGATCTTGATCTATTTATCAGTGGGTTATACGCTGGGTGGCAGATGGGCAGATAAATATCCTAATTTCGAAACCTTTTATACAATATTAATTTGGGGTGCTTTTACAGCGGGGATTGTTCCCTTTATTTCCCGACCTGTATTATTTGCGGCAGCGGATGCTTTTGACCAGCTTCAGGTTGGGGTGTTGTTGGGGGCTTTTACTGCAGTTCTGGTATTACTCGTGGTTCCTATAACCCTGCTCGGAACAATATCTCCTTTTGCGATCCGGTTAACTCTTACAGACTCGAAAGAAGCTGGTAGAACAGCTGGCCGGATCTACGCCATCTCAACGCTGGGATCTTTCCTGGGGACCTTTACACCTGATTTAATATTAATCCCTTGGCTGGGCACACGTCTGACATTTGTAGTCTTTTCCCTGATTTTATGCTGTGTGGGTTTAATTGGTTTGTATTTATCAAAAGGTTGGCGCGCTGCGTTGAAATGGATTTGGATGCCGATCCTAATTCTCGGAATGGGGATTCTCTGGGGATCGGGGCCTGTAAAAAATCACCCGGATCAAATTTATGAAAAAGAATCCTCATACAATTATATTCAGGTGCTTGAAAATGATGGATATAGATTATTACGATTGAATGAAGGGCAGGGGATTCATTCAATTTATCACCCGGAGCAGGAAGCATTCTGGGGGACCTGGATGCAAGTTCTGCCGGCTCCTTTTTTTAACTCCCCGCCTTTTTTACCGGAAGATGTTGAGAATATGGCCATCATTGGTTTGGCAGCTGGAACATCTGCCGGCCAGGCGACCAATGCATTTGGGCCAATCCCTATCGATGGATTTGAGATTGACAAGGATATTCTTGAGGTGGGCCGGATCTATTTTGAGATGAATGAAAGCAATCTTACGCCAATTGCCCAGGATGGCCGTTGGGGATTGGTGCACAGTGGTAAAAAATACACCTTGATAAGCATTGACGCTTACCGACCTCCGTATATCCCCTGGCATTTAACAACCCGGGAGTTTTTCACAGAGGTATACGCTCATTTGGATTCAAATGGCGCGTTGGTGTTAAACGTAGGACGTGCGCCGGAGGATGAAAAATTATTAGCGGGTTTAGCAGCCACGATTAACTCGGTATTTCCATCGGTTTACGTGATGAATGTGCCGGCGACTTATAACTCGATGATCTACGCAACTGTTCAACCCACGCAATGGCAAAATCTAGATGAGAATTTAGCCATATTAATGCAAACCAATAACCCCGATCCAACTTTAATCCAATCCATACGCATCACCTTAGAAAATTTGCGACCTGTACCTCAAGGTGGATTGATTTTTACCGATGACAAAGCGCCCATTGAACAAATCACTAATCAAATGGTATTAAATAATATCCTCAGTGATCCAATCCTTATGGGAGAAAATAAGTGAAGAAAACGCTAGAAAGAATTACCAACGCTTTAGTAACCCTATCGATTCCAATAATTATCAGTGTTTTAATAATATTGGTGCTGGTCAGCCCGTTATTTTTGAACCTGGAATACTCAAGACCTGGATTCCCTGAAGATACCTATGGATTCAGCACGGAGGAACGACTGAATTTCGGCAACCAAACCCGCAAATACCTGATTGGTAATTCGACTCTTGAAGATTTACAAGCTTTGGAATTTGATAATGGTGACCCAATTTATATTGAGCGGGAATTATCTCATTTGGAGGACGTGAAGATTGTGCTTCAGGGTGTGCTCCGTGTATTTTATGGAGCAGCCGCAGTGTTTTTCCTGGGTGGTTATTTTGCCAGGGCGGGGGACTCTCAAGAAAGTTTTATTGAAGCAATATCACGTGGAGGTAAACTTACTGCGGGATTGTTAGTTATTATTCTGGGATTAACCCTGATAAGTTTTCAAGCCTTGTTTACTAACTTTCACCGGATATTCTTTGAAGGGGATAGTTGGTTATTCTTTTTCACGGATACTTTAATCAGACTGTTCCCTGTTCGTTTATGGCAGGATGTGTTCCTGGTTTTTGGTATTTTGACTTTGGGAGGAGGTATCCTGGCTGGTTGGATTCTCCCGGCTCGGAGCAAGAAATTAAGAGAATAACCTGATAGTTTGATCTTAGAGCAAACTTAAAAAGGCAGTGCTTTTGAACTGCCTTTTTTGTATTCAATGACTAAGCGCCGAATTTTTGCAGCCGGTTTGCATGTGCCAAAGCCAGAGACATGGTTTCAACTGCCGGGAATGTTCCCAGGCCTCCCCGGGCACAATTCCGCTCATTAAATTTTGTTTCCAAATCAGTTCGGTGAGTTTTGGGTGCCCACATCAGGAAAGGGACCGGATGCCAGGAATGTGATTTGAGCAGAGCTGGTGTGCAATGGTCACCTGTAACCATTAAAACATCAGGTTTCAGGTCTAACAGGACAGGGAGGGCCTTATCAACCTCTTCAATGACGTTAGCCTTGGCTGATAAATTACCATCCTCCCCATAACTATCCGTTTTTTTGACATGGATAAAGAAGAAATCGTGTTTATCCCAGTATTTTCCGGCTGTTTCAAATTCCGCTTGGGGTCCTTCTCCAATCACTTCAATTACGTCCATGCCGACCAATCGGGAGACTCCTTTATACATGGGATATTCCGCGATACAGGCAGCTTGCAATTCATAAGCATCCTCGTAGGAGGGTAATCCTGGATCCGTCGCAAAACCCCGCAGCAGAAAACCATTTGCAATCGGCTGATCGGCCAACACTTGATATGCTTTTTTGATCCAGAGTTGAATTAACTCTGCAGCTTTTTTGGCTTGTGGCTGTTGGGCTTCCACTTTCAAAGGAGGAACACCCGTTTCCTGGGGATCTGTATCATTTAAGGCAGGATCAAGACCCTTGCCTCGCATGACAATCACAAATCGATATTCTTTGACCTGGCGAACCTCTACTTCAACACCCGGAATTTGAACCAGGTTTAACTTTTCAATAATAGGGGCAGCGTCTTGTTGAGATATTCTGCCAGCCCGGCGATCAGTGACATTGCCCTCTTGATCCAGGGAGCATAGGTTTCCCCTGGCGGCTATATCACCAACTTTAACCGATAGGTCTAGTCCAGCCGCTGATAATGCCCCTCTGCCAATCACGTATTCCAGGGGTTCATAGCCAAATAATGCCAGATGTGCGGGGCCTGATCCGGGAGTGATTCCGTAGCGGATGGGTATGGTTTGGCCGAGGGTGCCTTCATTAGCAAGCTTATCCAGGTTTGGTGTATGTGCTTTTTCCAGAGCAGATGTTCCATCAGGACTGGTGGTTATTCCACCCAGACCATCTAAAACCAGCAGAACTATTTTTGATCCATTATCGTCTAACAAGGGTTTTAAGTACGAATAAGGCATTATTCCTCCTGCAAGAAAACATCTCCTCGCAAGTTGTCGGCAAGGAGACTTTTTGAATACTTGAAATTTCTTCGATTAGCGGATAACCTGTTCGGTTTCCTTGTCGAAGATATGCATGTTGTCCATGTTAAAGGCCATGGTCACCTTGTCACCCATTTTGTAGCTCGTGCGAGGATCAACGCGGGCCACATACTCATTTTCGCCGCTTGCCATGAAAAGGAAAATTTCATTCCCCATCAGCTCCGTGATATCAACAGTTGCTTCCACATTCTGAGCGATGATTTTGGGAGGAGCAAAGTGAGGATCATGAATATCTTCCGGTCGCAGACCGAAAATCACTGATTTGCCTACATGGTCTTTCAAGCTTGCTAGGCGGTTTTCGGGAACTTTAACCAAAAAGGAATTGGATTTAACGAGAATATCTTCTCCTTCCTGGATAAGTTCTGCATTGAAGAAGTTCATAGCAGGGGAACCGATGAACCCTGCCACAAAAAGATTGTTGGGGCTGTCGTACAGGTTCTGCGGGGAATCAACTTGCATCAAAACACCATAATTCATTACTGCGATCCGACTGGCCATTGTCATGGCTTCCACCTGGTCATGGGTTACGTAGATAAAGGTGGTTTCCAATCGTTTATGCAGTTTTGTGATTTCTGCTCTGGTCTGAACGCGCAATTTTGCATCCAGGTTTGAAAGAGGTTCGTCGAGCAGGAAGACCTGTGGGTCACGGACGATAGCCCGGCCGAGGGCTACTCGCTGACGTTGACCACCAGAAAGCTGGCGGGGTTTTCTTTCCAGCAAGGTAGTGATGCCAAGAATTTCTGCGGCATTATGCACACGTTCTGTAATTTGTTCTTTGGGATATTTACGCAGTTTTAATCCAAAAGCCATGTTATCGAAGACAGACATATGCGGGTAAAGAGCATAACTTTGAAATACCATTGCGATGTCCCGGTCTTTTGGAGCAACATCATTGACTACCCGGTCTCCAATGGTCAGAGTACCTTCAGAAAGTTCTTCCAGGCCAGCTAGGACCCTAAGCGCTGTGGATTTCCCGCATCCCGAGGGACCAACTAATACCAGGAATTCCTTATCCTCAATCTCGAGAGTGAGGTCGTTGACGGCAACTACTTCGTCAAAACGCTTATATACGTTGTCATACTTTACGCTAGCCATGAAGTTAATTCCTTTTAAAAATTTTTAGGCGGATGGTTTACATACATTAAATATTATAACTTATGAAATCCGAAAACATAGAATACTCCAGGTTGTGATATTTATCATGAATAATTTGGATTCATCAAACAAAACCTAGCGATTGGTAAAAATATATTGGTTTGAAATGAGTGATTTTATCCCTTGTGATTAACCCTCTCTCAATATAGAATTGGGTCATGTCTAATGAAAAAGTGGCTCCGGTAAGAAGGCAGTACCTGGACATAAAAAAACAATATTCTGATTCGATAATCTTTTTTCGGCTGGGCGATTTTTATGAAACTTTCGATGAGGATGCGGAGATTGTTTCCCGTGTTTTGGATATAGTATTAACCTCACGAAATGTTGGCAAAGGTACCCGGGTACCTATGGCTGGCATTCCCCATCATGCAGCTGAAAATTACCTATCACGCTTGATAGAAAAGGGCCATCATGTAGCGATCTGTGAACAAATCGGCGATACACCGGTGGATGGGCTGATGCACAGGGAAGTTGTCCGGGTAATCACACCGGGAACGATTCTGGAATCCAGTTTGCTTCCCGGCGATGGCAATAACTATCTGGCCAGTGTTGTTCTGGATGAACACCGGGCTGGAATTGCTTACGTTGATATCACAACGGGAGAATTCGCAGTGACAGAGATCAGGGGAAATAACCTTGAGGATCTGATCCGATCGGAGCTATTGCGTCTACATCCGGCAGAGGTTTTATTACCCGATGGGCTAGAAATTGAAACTGAGGGTTTGCCAACTCATATAACAACATTCCCTGCCTGGCGTTTTGAAGAAGAACGTTGTGGTGATGTGTTGATGGGTCATTTTCAGGTAAAAACTCTGGATGGATATGGTGTTCGGGGTTTTCCTTATGCAATCCGGGCTGCAGGCGCTATCCTCCAATACCTGGAACAAACACGATCAGATTCACTAAAATTGTTGAGCGGATTAAGTAGATATAGTTTAGAAGACTTCATGACATTGGATGCCGCAACCCGCAGAAATCTGGAGTTGACGGAAACTATCCGGGCAGGGTCAATAGAAGGATCGTTGCTGGGCATCCTCGACCAAACAATTATTCCGATGGGAAAAAGGCTTCTCAGGCAGTGGGTTAGTAAACCGCTTCTGGATGTGGACAAAATTAAACAACGCCATCAAGGAGTGACCACATTTTTTGAAAATGGCTTGCTTCGGGCAGAAATCAGGGAAAAACTTAAAGGTCTCCAGGATTTGGAGAGATTAAGCAACCGTGTTGCAGGAGGGACCGCGCAGCCCCGGGATTTAGTGGGCATACGGGAAACCCTGGCTCAGCTGCCTGAAATTCGGGAATTACTTCCTGAAGATTTTAAGAAAGGGGACTTTCTTGGGGAACTGCTGGAAAATTTTTCATTCTGTTCGGAAGCTTTTACGTTAATTAATGAGGCTATCGAAGATGATCCCCCCGCCGTATTGGGGAAAATGGGAATTATTAAATCCGGCTATTCTGAAGAATTGGACCAAACCCTGTCATCAACCAAACACGCCCGGGATTGGATTGCCAATCTGGAATCTGTAGAGAGGAAAACTACCGGGATTGAAACGTTGAAGGTGAGCCATAATAAGGTTTTTGGTTATTATATTGAAGTGACTAAAGCTAAATCAGGTCTTGTGCCAGCGCATTATATTCGCAAACAAACCCTGGTGAATGCCGAGCGCTATGTCACTCCGGAGTTGAAAGAATACGAGATCAAGGTTTTTAATGCCGAAGATCAGATCAAGGAAATTGAGCGAAGTTTATTTATTGAGGTCTGTGAAAGGTTAACGATCCAGGTTGGCAGAATGTTAAAAACAGCCCGTGTTCTGGCGCATCTAGATGTTCTTGCATCCCTGGCGGAAATTGCAGTCAATCTGGGTTATGTTTGCCCGGAAGTTGTTGAAGGTGATTTACTGGAAATCACGGGAGGTCGGCATCCTGTAGTGGAACAATCCCTGCGGGGAACGGGATTTGTAGCCAATGATACAGTTTTTGAAATAGGTGAACGCATCCGGATCTTAACTGGTCCAAATATGTCCGGGAAATCCACTTTCTTACGGCAGGTTGCATTAATTGTGTTATTAGCCCAGATGGGCAGTTATGTCCCGGCAGAGACAGCTAAAATCGGGGTTGTTGATAGAATATTCACCCGAATTGGCGCCCAGGATGAAATTCATGCTGGACAGTCAACTTTTATGGTGGAAATGGTTGAAACAGCCAATATTCTTAACCATGCAACATCGAGAAGTTTATTAATCCTTGATGAAATTGGTCGAGGGACCAGCACATATGATGGTGTTTCAATTGCTTGGGCTGTGATTGAGTATATCCATAATCATCCGGATAAACGGGCTAAAACACTTTTTGCCACCCACTACCACGAACTGACTGAACTTCCGGAATTACTGCCGGGGATCAGGAATTACAGAGTTTCCGTCAGTGAAGTGGATGGAAAAGTTGTCTTCCAGTATAAAATCACTGCAGGAGGCGCTGATAAATCTTATGGCATTCACGTTGCTCAGATTGCAGGAATGCCGACAACCGTAACTCTTCGAGCGGAAGAGATTTTGCAGCAACTTGAAAAATCCTCTGGTAAGGCAGTTACCCAGGATCTTGATAGCCCACAGCAGATGGCTTTATTTCCGAAAACCAATCCACTGCTCAGAGAAATGAGCAAAATGGATATAAATGAACTCAGTCCTCTGGAGGCATTAAATCTTCTTTTCAGCTGGAAGAAAAAATATCTTTCGGGAATCGATGAAGAATCAGATGCATAGAGATAAATAAAAGTGGACAAGAAAAAAAGCGCCTGTTGAAATGGTTTCAACAGGCGCTTTTTGTTTTTTTATAGAAAAGCAATCAGCTGTAATTTTCAACCACAGCAACCACTTCTGGCAAATCAATCCCTAGGCTGGTCAATTTCTCTTTGGTTGGGATTCCATTTGCAGTCCAGCCCCTGCGCTTATATACAACTTCGAGCAGCTGCTCATACTGATCTTCCCGGTATTGGCGTAGTTTAGCAATTTTTTCCTCGGTTTTTAAACCAGCAGGATCTATGCCAACCAATTCTTTGAGCTGCCCATCATATCTTTCCTGTCTTGATTCATATTCATCTGCAGTAACAGGTCCCATTGCGCGATAGGGTGGATAATCATGCTCCTTGGTGCCAAAACCTACCCGTAGGTTAAAAACTCGTTGGAAATTATAAACCCGTTCAGACTGGTCGATGAGATCCTTTGGATCGACTGCATTCCCTGTGACGCCCTCATAAACCCAGGTGTAATTTTCCACGTGTTCTGGAATTCTCTCTGGATGATCTTGGTCTTTATTGTCAATCGGTTTTACGTCATTCCAGGGCAATTTGCACAAACCGTGCAGGCTGAACCAGGTTCTCCACATGGGGAAGTAATGCAGCGCTTCAGCTTTTTCTTCAAAACTTGGCAGTAGTTTTTCAACCTGATCCATAAAAATTAACCAGGCTTCGTCATGCTGGCCTCCTTTTAAGGCCATGCCATATCCTCCCTGCTGAGCGATGGATTCTTTGGTCATATATTCGGATATTTCCATGCCTTTCACTTCCATTGCGATATCTTGTAAAAAGGCAGGATCAGCGCCAAATTCTTCAGCAAAATAAGATTTCATATACCGGGTACCCTGTCCAACCAGTACACCAAAACCTTCACCCCTGGACATTTGGTGCAGCAATTCCAGCGCGTTTTCAGCTTTTCCCCAGCTGAGGTCCAGGCCTCCAGTCCGTTCCTTGTTCAGGATTCCTTCCTGGAAACATTCCATGCAGAATGCGACAGAGTTTGCGAAGGAAATTGTATCAACACCATAGGTGTCGCAATAAAAATTCATCTCGATGATGGCTTCAGGATCAAACACACCGATATTGGATCCCAGACCAGCAGCATTTTCGTATTCCGGGCCATCTACAAGGACTTTTTCATCCTTGTGAGGACCGGTTTTTAAGCTGAATCCATCCACTGCGTGGGAACAGGCCATTGTGCAGCCCAACCAGCAGCTGTCCATTCGTTTGTCCTGGGTGAAGGCCTGCTGCCAGGTAGTGGAATCAATTTCAATATGATCCGGATGCTTGCCGTACCTGAAATTATGGACCGGCAATAAATCAAAGTGATCCATGATTTCAACAAGATGGGCAGTGCCAATCTCACGCATATTATTCTGATGGGCATCGTATTTGGTTATTTCGGTATTCATGCGTTTACCGGCTTTCCGGACCAACTCTGGTTTTGCGGGATTGTTGCTGGATCCGCTGGTACCGCTGTAATGCACCACAATGCCCTTGAGACCCTTGTCCCGGAATACGCGGCCGGAACCACCTCTGGCGGCCTGTTTAACTCGGACTTCCTTGCGTTTTGGATCAAAGAAACTGAGATTTAATCCAGCATAACGGATATGGTTGGCTGCTTCACCGGATGTAATTACAGAAATATTTTTTTGATCACGTTCATCGGCTGCGTAAATTTCAGTTAATATTCCCGCTAACGGGTAAGTATTAAGGGCTTCTTCCGGCGCTTCTTCCAGACGGATCTCCTGATTATCACCATCGATCACGATAATAATATTGTCCTTGTCATATTTTCCGGTTATTGACAGGGCGTCAAATCCGGAGAATTTTAAGAAAGGTCCAAAAAAACCTCCGCCATTGCTGTCAATCACAGAGTTTGTCAGCGGGGAGAGGGTAACAACGGTGCTTTTTCCCATTCCGGGGTAAGCCGTTGTCCCGCAAAGGGGACCGTTTGCAACTACCAGTGCATTTTCAGGATCATCCCATTTGCTGCCATCCTTGATCGCATTCCATAAAAGCCACAAGGCAAAACCACGACCCCCGGTAAATAAATCTTTCATCTGTTGGGTGACAGGTTTTTCAGTGATCGTTTTTTGACTGAGGTCAATATGCAGAGTTCTATTGGCATATCCCTTGTCTACTGGCTGTTTCTTGTAATTGTATTTTTTTATAACCAGGTGGGTTTTAAGATAATTCTTATTGTCCTTCATGCACAAATTCCTCCGCAAATGAATGGATTCTGCTTATTGTGAACCTCTGAAATCATCAGCAATTATACACTTAAATAAATTGATAACCATCCGCGCAAAGTAATAATTATTACTGCCAAATATTATCCAATACCTGATGGGTTTTATTGAACTCCAAATTGAATATCTTTATAAATTATCAATAAATCTTAATTCAATCCTTGGTCTAGGAAGCCTCCCCATCAGATTCCTATTGCGTATATCTATGTTTTCGTTTAAAATTAGAGGACTGATTATGGATTGAGTCCCTGAACAAATAGGTTTATTTTGTAGATATGATAAAGAAAATAGCAGTTTTATTCCTGTTGATTATTGTTGTGGTGCTGATTTCTGCCTGCACCGGGACAGAAAGGAATAGTGCTGGCTATTATCTGGTTGATCCAAGATTCGCTGATTTATATGAACGACTGCAGGGGGAAAAAGTCCTCGGTCCTCCAATATCAAATAAAAAATATATAAGCGGCACGAATCAAGAGAAACAGTATTTTGAGGGTGCGGTGATGATTTTTGATCCAGATCATTCGCCCAGGTTTTACCTTGATCCCATAGGTGTAGACGCAGGTTTTTCTGATTTACCGAATAACGATCCCGAAAATTCAACTGCCAGATTTATGAATGGATATATCATCCCGCTCGAATTTTCTCAATTTTACGATCAAATGGGTGGGGAACGCTGGGTCGGATTGCCTTTAACCAGGGCAAGATTAAATCCGGATAAACATCGGGTCGAGCAGTATTTTGAAAATATGGGTTTTTTCCGATTTGAAGATGACCCGCCCGGTGCGGTCCATCTGATGCCGTACGGACTCTGGAAATGTGCCGGGGAATGCTCCCAGTATCCTGGGATTCAGAACGCTGGAATTAGCTCTTCAAAAACAGAAGAAATTCAATCACCATTTGGTGAGGCGGTAGCAAGGTTTGGAACAAGTTTTACGGGAAATACTATTTCTGCTGCCTACCGATCCGCGGATGGGAGTATTGAACAAATATTTCAAAACATAGTTTTTGTTGAAGATACTGGCAGCCCATTGGGTGTGTCCCTTCAACCTGTGTCTTCCTTGTTAGATCGGGGTGTTAATAATTATCAATCCCGTGAAGAAAATAATTTGGACTATTTCCGTGAGATTGACGGTGGAAACGGATTCTATATTCCTGCATATTTTATGGGGTTTATTGACCGGTATTTTGGATTTGAGATATCCGGAGAGCCGATAACCCGATTGGAAGAAATTCGGGATGGCGTATCCCAACAATGTTTTGAAAATTATTGTTTGTTATTTGATGCCCTGGCAGAACCTGATCAGCAGGTCAGGATACTGCCTCAGGGACAAAAGTATAAGGATTCTTTTTACCGAGATGCCCAAAAACCCAAAAACGAACCGCTGGTCGAGCTAGACATTCAATTGGATATCTGGGAACAAATGCCCCAAATTTCTTCCAGTGAAGGCCAGCAAATTGGAGCTTGCATTCATGAATCCGGAGTTCCGCTGGTTAATGTCCAGGCTGAGGTAAAACTCTTTACACATGAACAAGGTTCCTCAACTTACTCATTTGAACCAACAGATTCTGGCGGTTGCGCATTCCTGGAACTAGATCCAATTCAAGCGGACAATGGGACCACAGTGGATTACCAGGTTTGTTTTCAGGGGATCGGTGACCAGGATTATTGTAAAAAAGACAGCTATTTAATTTGGGGAAATACGGAAAGTGATCTGACAAACGAGCCTGAGATCGTTGAACCTGTGAGTCCATCCGGGGAAGGGCAGTTGATTTTAGATATTTGGGAATTGTTTCCCCAGCTCTCATCCTCTGAAGTTCAGGAAGTTGGCGCTTGCGCACATAAGGATAATCAACCGCAACAAAATTTGGATACTCTGCTAATACTAGAAACCCCAAATGACGGTGCGATTTCTTATCGGAGTTCACCGACAGACCAGGGAGGATGTGCTTTCTTTAGGCTGGATCCGGTAAATGCAAATAATGGGGAAACCATACCCTACCAGGTCTGTTTTACGGATAAATATGGGGAAAATTATTGCAGCCGGGACAGCTTCCTGATTTGGGGAAATCCCTGATATTCTTTTTCTTAATAAAAAAATCGGAATCAATTGCTGATTCCGATTTTTATTTTAATGAAGCTCACTAAGCAATTGGACTTGATCGATCCTGGGTCCAAGACTGTAAAGCAGAATTTCAAATGGAATTACTGTTCCAGCTAGGATTGGTTTCGGACTGATCCATTTCCGGATACCAACAGGGTTGCCTTCACTAAAAGCCACCGCAGCAATCCAAACTTGATCTTTTTCTGTTTCAGTCTCCAGTGCCTCTACGATCCCCTTGATCTCAGCTATTTTGTTCCCTTGAGAGTATTGAATGGAATAATCGGCAATCACTGTTAAAGGTTCGGATCGCTCAGAGGGCAGGGCGGTAAGTAAGGTGGCTGAGATTTGATATTGATCCATTTCAGCGGGTGAAATAAGGGCTGCCAGGGGGATTGATTGGTCTGGATAAAGGGTATTTAATGGTGGAATGGCAACAACACTCTGGATTAACCCCTGGTCTTGATGATAGAGATTAAAGGCGATAGAGATATTTTCGAGAACTACATTTTGATTATTCTTCACCATCACAACGCACCAAACCCCGCCATCTTTGGAAGAGTAGCAAACTGGATCGCTTACTGGAACGGGATAAGGTGTTGGTGTAGGAACTGATAGTTCATCCTCTTCGGAAAATGGAATCACTAATTCAGTACCGATAGAGAGTATGCTTGTATTTACTCCAGGGTTGGCGGAGACGAGTTTATCCAGGGAAATATTAAATTGAATTGCGATCCCGTAAAGTGTATCGCCGGGTTGAACGGCATGTTTAAAGGGGGTTGCGGTAGGGATAAGCGGTTGTTCTGTAGGGATTGGTACTGTTGCGGAAGGAATAACGGGTGTGCTGGTTTTTGACTGGTAAGGATTCTGCGGTGGTGCGATCGTCAGGGTTGATAAAGGTGATGAGGACGTTCCGGTTGAACAACCTGCTACCAGGAACATAACAGTGGTTATTCCAACCAGAAAAGACCCTTTTTTCATCATGAGGAGCATTATACACTCACTTGTCCGTGGGGACGGCCTATGCTAAACTTTGTGTATGCTGCGATTATGGGACAGGAACAGAGATGGCAGAAGATAAACGCTACATCCTGGCAAAACTTGCCCTGGAACAGGGGGACAGGTTCCAGGCTCGGGATCATTTAGCAAATCTCCTTAAGGAAGATCCAGACAATATAGAATATTGGCTTTTAATGAGCACGGTAGTCGAGTCTGATAAGGAGCGTATTTATTGCCTGAATAAAGTACTTGCCATTGACCCCAAAAATCAAGATGCCCGACTGGGTATGATTTTATTTGGGGCAGTAAGTCCCAAAAATGTTCGACCAGTGGAGATCAAGAAAAGAGATTGGTCCAGAGATTTACCAGAACTGCGGAAAAAAGAGAAATCCAAAAAAGATCCGAAAATAAGTCGCTATAATTTCAAACAGCTGATTCCACTTGGTCTGGGCGCAGCTATAATATTGTTGGTTTTGTTTTTTACAGGTATTTTAATTCCTGGTACAAGAAATATTTTCGCTCCCCGATTAACAATCACACCAATGACCTGGACCCCATCAGTTGACCCTGGCCAAAATGCGGTCCTTACAGGCACCCCAAATCCGATTCTGCAAATTCCTATAGGTCAGGTCCTTGAAAGCCCATATACACCTACACCCGCTTATGTACTAACGCCTCATCCAGGTTACGGTACCTATCAGACAGCCTTGTCCGCTTATCAGCAAGGTGATTTTGAAACCATGCTGACGTATATGCGCCAAACAGCAGAGCAGTTAGAGGAAGCTGATGTTGTATTCCTGGTCGGAGAAGCCCTGCGCAATCTCGGGCGATATAATGAGGCGCTTGAAAAGTATGATCGTTCCTTATTCCTTGACCCAACTTTTGCACCGTCATATTATGGCAGGGCACAAATTTCCCTGATATTTGATCCGGATTTTGATATCAAAGTTGATCTGGACCAGGCTTTGCTGCTGGATCCGGATTTTGGTCAGGTTTATATAGAACGGGCGAAATATTATTTAGATCGAAAATCCTATCAACTCGCGTATGAAGATGCAACCCAGGCAATCCATTTCCTGCCAGAATCACCTCTCGCCCATTATTACCGGGCATTGGCACTTCTGGAACTCAAAGATTATCTGGAAGCTGAAAATGCGATCCTGAAATCTTTGCAATTAGATATTAACCATGTGCCATCTTATTTGGTCGCAGGCCGGGTGAGCCTGGAAATTGGGAAACCTGATCAGGCGCTGGAGCTTTTAACTCGTTATGATCCTTATGATCCGGAAAAAACCTGGATCTTCTATTATTCTCTAGGGAAAGCGTTTTACCTTACAGGAAGTGATTTGAACCAGGCAGAAGAATTATTGAACCAGGCAGAAGATATGGGGGGAAGAACCGGAGATTTGTATCTAACTCGCGCTTTGGTCTATATTGAACTTGATCAAAAAGGAAAAGCTGTCAGAGATGCATATTCCGCCAGGAATACGGACCGGGACGATTTTATAATGAATCTTTTCCTCGGCAAAACACTTTACGGGAACAGACAGTTTTCTCTTGCTCTGGTGTATTTGAATATTTCAGACGACGCGGCCAGGGATGAAGTTGATCAGGCTAATGTATATTATTGGCGGGCATTAACCTTTGAGGAGCTTGGCAAGTATGATGAATCTATTGCAGATTGGCGAAATTTAATAGCGCTTCCGCTTTTTTATGTACCTGATGAATGGGAGTATATTGCTGCAGAAAAATTAATACCGACTGCCACACCAACTTTAACGCCTACTGAAACACCGTCCTCCACGCCAACCGCTACTTTAACGGGTACACCAACGCTGACTGCCACACTTACTCCAACCTATACACTCACACCGACTAATACAGAAACACCGACGGCCACAATCACCCCGACCGAAACTGCGTCTCCTGGACCTTCGTTTACCCCTACCCCCTGAACAAAGGGCCCCTAACTTTCCAGATTAACAGAATGTTAGAAAAAAGCGGGGAGTCCCCTTATCCCTTGCTATTCCAATCTGGAAGTACTATAATCTCGTTGGTTTATTGATTGTCTGAAATGGATGATCTAGAAGGTTTATTATGCCAATTTACACCTATCGATGTGAAACCTGTGGTGTGCAATTTGACCGCAGGCAAAAATTTTCAGATGAACATCTTACAGTATGTCCCGAATGTGAGACAGAAACTCTTAGAAAAGTTTATCTTCCCGTAGGGATCGTATTTAAGGGATCTGGATTTTATGCTACCGATAATCGTTCCCCCTCTGGTCAGGATTCCAGACTGGGTGAAGAGCATCACAGCAATTCGGAATCTGACCCAGCTTCAAAGGAAAAAGAAACAACCAAGGAAAAAGAAACAACCAAGAAAAAAGAAACAACCAAGAAAAAAGAGAAATCAAAGGTGGATGATAAATAAAGGTTTATGATATTTTGCATAACTATAGAATTCGCAATCCTTTTGGGATTGCGTTTTTGCTTAATAAGGGTGGAATTAGACAATAATTAGGGGAACTGGCATGAATATTAGAAAGAAGATCACTAATCCAGCTCTGGCAAGCATCTTTCTGGTCGGATCGAGGTCGGTGATTTCGTCCAACGGTTCGGCGTATCGGTTTCCCAGGAAAAGTATCAAAAATGCCCAGTACCACCAACCCGACCATAAAAATCCCAAGATGGATAAAATCACCAGTATTGCCGGGCGAACCCATTTTAAATCTTTACCGAACAGGCTGTATATTAAATGGCCGCCATCTAGCTGACCGACAGGCAACAAATTCAGAGACGTAATTAATAAGCCTGCCCACCCAGCCCAGGCAACTGGATGGATTAATACATCGAATCCTCCAGCTGGGAAAGGGTGCCCGGTGAAAAAAAACCGTACCCAATAGAAGAAAGGATAGATCCCATTATAAGTAGCCGGCTCGGGCAGCCAGGCGCCATGGATAAGATATTTGAGGAGCAGATAAAGGATGGAATTCCCTTCAAAGGCAAAATTAGCGGGCAATATGGTTGGCAATTGATCAACAACTGATAATGATAGTCCAATGATCAGGACTGGGATTGTCACTATCAAGCCCGCAATTGGCCCTGCCAGTCCGATATCCAGGAGAATCTTCTTGTTTTTTGGCGGTTGAAGCAGCCTGATAAACGCGCCCATGGTTCCAAACGGACTGAGTGGAAATGGGATAAAGTAAGGTAGGGTCACGCTGGTTTTATGATACCGGGCTGCGAAATAATGGCCAAATTCATGAGCTGTTAGAATCCCTAACATACTGAATGCAAATGCAAAGGCTTGGCCCAGGTTCCCTTTTGAATGGGCCCAGATAATCCTCAAATCAGTAGTTTCAGGTCCTGTGTAGGCGGTCAAGAGTCCGGCAAAAAGTATACTGATAAAAGTAATTAAAAATAATAATAGATTGATTTTTTTATTCGATTGTTCTTTAGGGGTGCTTTCTTTTACAAGGATGATGACTTGCTTACCCTCAATTATTCTGAAAATGGGAGTGAGCTGGAGAGGATTTACTAATTGGGATAGTTGCTCATAAGCTTCTTCAGAGGGCAATTTCAGGGAACCTTCAAATTGGATCACATAATTATTCTGGGTTCCTCCCAGAATATAATGATCGATATTAAAAACTTCTGAAACATATTGAGATAATAATTCGGATTTTATTGGCTGATCTTCTTTCTTTTCAATTGGGTTCATATCAAAAATATTGGAATAGGAATTATTAGCGGGAGTGAATGGGAGTCGAACCCACCGCGGCTCGCAGAACGACCCGCCACCGATTTTGAAGACCGGGGAGCCCACCGGGACTCAACCACCCCCTTGAACACAGGCATTATATCTTTTTGCTCATTAACTGTAAAGTTTAGCTTATTATGGTGCCAGTCACTTTTTTTCCATCCAAGGGTTTAATCAATTCTTATCAAAACGCCTGAATATTAATAACAATTACAAACGGATGATTGTGGTTGATGATTCCGCTTGAACAATTCTTCCTTGTTGTTTGACAAAAAAAGAATACCTTGCTAAAATCATCACCAGTACCTTATTAACAAAATATTTGAAGGATTAATAGCGACTGAGCCTCTTTTTATGAGGTGACGAGGTGGAGGTCTTCCCCGCGAGGGGAATGCTAAACTGCACGAAACTGCAGTGAAAATCGAATGATCAGCGGATGCCTCTGTAGTCCCGCCATGGACTACTTTATCCTTCCCGGAAAGAAACGGTTCAAAACCATTTGGTGACAAATAGGACAAATCCCTTTCATTGGCCCAGCAAAATAGAGTTATGCTACCTGCTGGCAATACCAGGGAAGGGCTTGCTTCTAGATTTGAACGAAATTAAAAGGTGCGCCCAGGCGTACCTTTTTTTGTTAAATCGCTTTCACTGGGTAACAGAAGAATAAAACTGCAAACTGTGTCATTCTTAGTTATGGAGGAAAGATGGATAGTAAAGAATTAATTTCAAGAGTTAAAGAGGACGAGGTGAAATTTATATCTTTACAATTTACAGATGTAACTGGATCTGTAAAAAGTGTTGATATCACCCCGGAGCGCTTAATAACAGCCCTTGAAGATGGGGTCTGGTTTGATGGTTCATCAGTAGAAGGATTTGCCAGGGTTCAGGAAAGTGATATGCGTTTGGTACTTGATCCAGATACCTATGCTGTTTTACCGTGGAACCCAAAGGATTTGCGGAGGGCAAGGGTATTTTGCGATATCTACAAACCCAATGGTGAGCCTTTTGAAGGAGATCCCAGAGGTGTCTTGAAGCGATTGCTTGCCACTCTTGATGAAAAAGGCTGGGTTTTTAATACTGGTACTGAACCGGAATTTTTCTTGTTTAACCGCAATGGAACAGAGGGTATGCACCCGGTTCCTTATGATGTTGGTGGATACTTTGATTTTTCCGCTCGCGATCAGGCAACCCTGGTTAGAACAGAATTGATGCATGCATTAAATTTGATGGGATTGGAAGTTGAAATGGGGCATCACGAAGTCGCCCGTGGACAGCATGAAATTGACTTCCGGTATGGAGAAGCATTAAGAACAGCTGATAATGTGATCACTATGAAATATACGGTTAAAGCAATTGCTGCGAAATATGATTTAATTGCTTCCTTTATGCCTAAACCAATTTTCGGAGTTAATGGCTCTGGTATGCATACTCATCAATCAATTTTCAGCAAAGATGGAGAAAATTTATTTTATGATGACAAGGATGAAAACCGTCTCTCTAAATTAGCATACCAGTTCCTGGCAGGTCAGCTCAAACATGCCCGTGGTATGTCTGCTGTACTTGCACCCACAGCCAATTCCTATAAACGATTAGTGCCTGGTTATGAAGCGCCAGTTTATATAGGCTGGGCACAGATTAACCGATCAGCCCTGATCCGGCTTCCCAGATACACTACGGGACGGAACAAATCGGTCCGATTGGAATTAAGATGTCCTGATCCTTCAGCCAATCCTTATTTGGCCTTTGCTGCGATGATAGCAGCTGGTTTGGATGGTATTGAAAATGACCTGGTATGTCCGGAACCATTAAATAATCTCAATATCTGGGAGCTAACTGAAGAGGAAAGAAATAAACTCGGTATCAAATCGCTTCCTGGTTCTCTAGCAGAAGCTATGCATGAATTTGAAGGGAATGAAGTGATTAAAAACGCATTGGGCCCTGTAATTTGTGATGTATTCAGTCGGGCGAAATGGGCTGAAGTGCATGAATATCGAACCCGGGTAACAGATTGGGAGATCAGCCGCTATTTGGAACTCGCTTGATCGGGATAGTTTTCAACTAGTTGATTAGGGAAGGTGTTTATGCCTGTAGTGACAAAATTTATTTCTTTGGAGACTGAGGGAAATGGCGATATTCTAGACCTCACCGCGGAAATATCGAACTGTATCGCCGACACAAAATTAAAGGACGGTATAGCAACTATTTTTTCACCTTCTGCGACCAGTGGTATCACTACTTTGGAATTTGAGCCGGGCTGTGTGGAAGACTTGAAGCGGCTATTTGATGAAATTGCTGCCCCCAACAGGGTTTATGCGCATAATCAAATACAGGGGGATGGCAATGGGCACAGTCATGTCCGGGCTGCGATAGTTAAGGCCTCTTTTACTGTACCTATTATTGATGGAAAGATGACCCTGGGAACCTGGCAATCTATCATTCTGGTTGATTTTGACAATCGACCCAGACATCGTAAGTTAGTCGTGCAGGTTATTGGGGAATAAATTACATTAATGATAAAAAAAGCCTGGAGAATTTCTCCAGGCTTTTTTGTTTTTTAGCGAGTGATCAGTTGGCCTTTTCTAGCGGAGAGGTTTTCCTGTTAATAAATCCTGGTAGACCTTTGTCCCGATAAGTGAGCCATATAGCCCCAATACCAACCAGGGTAACTACAATTCCGATCACAAAACCAAACCCGAAGGGAATTGCCCGCAGGAAAGTGTATATGAACACACCCAATATCATGGACCAAATGGGCTTATCTTGATAGTTGGGAGCCAGCCATTTGATTAGCAATTTACCCACTATATAAGCCACCACGAGTTTACTTCCGTAGGATAATAAAAGCCCAAAACCAGTCATTATTATTCCCAAGCTTAAGAATCCAACGGTCAGGATAACCCCCGCAAGTTCACCAAGGGTAATTACACCGAAGAAGATTGCACTTGCGATAATCAGGCCTCCAGCAAGGAATGAACCCAGATAAACCACCAAAATTGTAACCAGTCCCCAACCAAAGGATGGCAGGGCTTCCTTTTCAAGTTTTCCACCAATATTGTCCAGGATTCCAGGGATTTGCCAAACAATAAGCCCGCCTAACAGCATTAATGTGAAGAATACGCGGGCCTGTTTTAACAACCAGGTCGCAACCAAAGTTGTCGACCCAACCCTGCTGGCTTCTTCTGGATCGGCGTAAGTATCCATTTCAGGGCTATATTCAAAATCAATCCCACCAGGAGGGATTATCGCGATGTTTTCTGACTGATTTTCAGAACTCTTGTAGTTCAGAGAACCACCAATTGTAGCCTCTTCAGAGATACGAATTCCAGAGGGCACAATAGTATCCACACCTGGAGGACCTGTGTATATGGGAAGTTGTTCACTGTTAGTACCTCCAACTTCTGCTATGACGTCATTTCCAATGGATCCATTTATTTCCAGGGCGCCTACACCTGCATGAACATCACGCCCAATTTCACCTGACAGAAGTGCCTGGTAAGCACCCACAAGCAAGTCCCGATAAACTACAGAACCCTCTTCAGTAGATAAATTGAATCCACCGTAGAAAAGGTTTCGGCCGATTTCTGCTTCAGGTCCAAGTGTGAGTGTGCTGGAACCGGCATATACACTGCCATTAATTTTTCCATTAATCACTACAGCCTGTCCGGCTGTAGCCAGGCTGCCGTTAATCGTTCCATTCACCATGACTACTGAACCGCCTGCAAACACATCACCATTAATTGTGCCATTGATTTCGACTGTGTCATTTCCGATGAATAAA
>CAXMRF010000019.1:7890-28317 GCA_964195965.1 uncultured Nitrosomonadaceae bacterium | reverse complement strand
CAGTGCTTGAAAGTTCTGCGTTGAATTTTCTTCCAGTAGGTGAAACCGATTCAGAGCTTCTGTTTTGTGCCTTGCTCACAAAATTATCTCAAGATAAACTGCAATTTATTGATTTTGAAAAAATTGAAGATGTACTTCGTGAGTTTAACAAATATGGCACCATGAACTTATTATTTTCAGAAGGTGAACACTTGTTTAGTTATAGAGACAAAGGCGGTCATAATGGTCTTTGTATAACGGAAAGAATATCACCATTTGAGGTTGTATCACTCAAGGATGAAGATTGGGAAATTGACCTCGCTGAAGAAAAACATCCCGACCAAAGGGGTTATGTGATTGCTTCCCATCCTCTAACAAAAAATGAAAAATGGACCGATTTAGTGCCTGGATCATTGATTGTTTTGAAAAACGGACAGTATGTTTATGGTTCCTGATCGCTCCACCCAGACACTCAATGGGACCTTTAAGAGGAGTCGAATTGGTCAAGCAGGGTCATGATAAATTCCAAAGCACATCCGTAAACGGTACAAATATCTTAAGGAAAGAAAATGTTTAAGAAAGCAATCGTTAGAACGCCGGGAAAAAGCCTGGTAAATGGTTTGACATCAGCAAGTTTAGGACTCCCGGATTACAAAAAAGCCCTCCAGCAACATCAAACGTACATCAAAGCCCTGCAAGATTGCGGGCTGGAAGTTTTAATCTTGCCGGCAGATGAAGATTATCCTGATTCTACATTTATTGAAGATGTCGCGTTACTTACGAAAAAATGTGCAATCATCATGAATCCGGGAGCAAAAACGAGAAAGGGTGAGATAACTGGTATCAAAAAAGTCCTGAAAGATTTGTTCACGAATATTGAAGAAATCACAGAACCTGGTACGGTAGAAGCCGGTGATATCATGATGGTGGGTTCACATTTTTATATTGGCATATCAGAAAGAACAAATATTAATGGAGCCCGGCAAGTTATAGGAATTCTGGAGAAATACGGCTTAACCGGGTCGGTAATCAAACTCGAAAAAGTACTCCATTTAAAGACCGGCGTGGCTTATTTGGAGCGGAACAACCTGGTAGCCTGTGGAGAATTCATCTCACATAAAGATTTCCAGAAATTTAATATCCTGGAAATCAAAACAGATGAAAGTTATGCTGCTAATTGTATATGGGTGAATGACCGGGTAATCGTGCCCAATAATTACTCAAAAGCAAGGGAAATCATTACGAGTCACGGATATAAAATCATTGAAGTAGATGTATCTGAATTTCAAAAATTGGACGGCGGCTTAAGTTGTCTTTCTTTGAGATTCTGAGAAACCTTGATCTGTAAATTTTCCTGCTAATTTAGCTAAATCCAATCTAACTTACGAACTATTTAGATGAATGGCCGAAGCTGTAAGACTGTTTACTGAATACTGAAAACTGGCGTTCAATCATGGATTACAAACCAAAAAAATTCATCGGAGAACAGGTAGAGGTGCAGTTTAATAAACCACCTCTGCATGAGAAAAAACCCGGCTGTCCTGATGGTTTTATCTGGCAGGCTCGGTCCTACCCAGTGATCGATAAGATTTCGGAATGGCAGGACTACAGCCGTAAGGGACGCATGGCGTTTAACATGCGCCCAGCCAATGCTGCCAAAGCAAAAAAACGGGGTTCCTGGGGCGTGGGTCGTTTTCACTTCAGGGTTCGGACAGACAGCGGTCAGATTTTTGATTTGTATTATGACCGAGCGCCTAAAAATGCAGATGACAGAAAAGGGGCCTGGTTTCTTGATCGAGAAATGGGAGAAACAGAGGGCTGATTGTGCTTGAGTCTTCAATTTCCCATATCTTTCCCATTCAAAATTTTCCTAATTCGCATTAGATTAATCATATCCCTGCCCAGGAATGATGACAGCTGTCATCATTCCTGTCATGATTCAAGGGATTGGGATTGAAGGTTGAGGGTAAATTATTGATAATTGTCATCATGGATTCCAGATTTTTCTGGTCAATCAAAAACCAGAGATCAAGAACGGAATACCAAAAAGACAATTAATGAAAAACAGCAAAAAACAAATCTTTCTAACCGGCGCAACAGGAAATATGGGGCGGGCAACTCTTGAGGAATTGCTTCAACGTTGTGACCGTTTTGAGGTAAAAGCCCTGGTATTGCCAACAGCAAAAGACCGTCGGATTATTGCGCCCTACCAGGAACGAGGAGTAAAGGTAATCTGGGGGGATTTGACCAACTACAAGAATGTTCTGGAAGGTGTGAGCGGGTCGGATATCATCCTCCACGTGGGCGGCCTGGTTTCTCCCTATGCAGATACCCGCCCGGAACTGACCATGAAAGTTAACGTAGGTGCAGCCCAGAATATCGTCCGGGCCATCCAGGCCCAAGCAGAACCAGACCGGATCCACCTGGTTTATATCGGAACCGTAGCCCAGACCGGCAATCGGCCAGCACCCATTCATTGGGGGCGCGTGGGTGATCCAATAAAAATCAGCACCTTTGATACCTATGCCCTGAGTAAAACCATTGCGGAGCGAATATTCATCGATTCAGGACTGAAAAACTGGGTCTCATTGCGCCAGACCGGCATCGCCCGCATGGCTGCCACAGAACCCCTCGATCCGATTACATTCCACACCACATTAAATGGTGTACTGGAATGGATTACACCCAAAGATTCAGGTCGTTTGCTTGCCAATCTATGTGAAGATTCTGTACCTGAAAAATTATGGGGCAATATATATAACATCGGTGGTGGGGCGCCCAACCGACTGACCAACCTTGAATTATTTGAAAAAATGCTCGGCGTTACCGGAGTGAAAGATTATCAAAAAGTACTGGAACCAAATTGGTTCGCTTTAAAGAATTTCCATGGTCAATGGTTTAGTGATTCGGATTTACTCGAGTCCATCGTCCCTTACCGCATTCAAACTATTGATGAATACCTGATTGAACAAAAACCCCTGGTCCCCTGGTATATCCAGTTGGGCAGCGCCCTGCCAAAACTTGTGCGCCGGAAATTCGAACAAGTTGCCCGTGGTCCCCGGGGCACATTATCCTGGTTAGCGCAGGGTGATATTGCCCACATTAAAGCTCATTTTGGATCTCTCCAGATTTGGAAAACCATCCGGGGGTGGGACACAATCTCAAAGGACCGCCCTGCTGAGACAGCCATCCTGCTGGATCATGGATTTGACGAAGGAAAGTCTCCCGGGAATTTTTCCATTCAGGATGCCTGGAAAGCCGCCCGGTTTCGGGGCGGTGAATGTCTATCCAGCGATTTGGTTCGTGGTGATTGGCGCTCTTTATTAAGCTGGCGCTGCCACGCTGGGCATGAATTTCCTGCCAGCCTGAACCTGATCCTCAAAGGAGGGCATTGGTGTCCAGTCTGCATGAGCAATCCATCAACCTACACCACTCTTGCCCGGCACAGCGCCTTTTTCCAACAGGTTTGGGAACCAGAGTTGAATTTGGGATAAGAAACGTTTAAAAGTTTAACTGATAAGGTTTGTGATTAAAACAAGATCCAGCACTGATAAAAAAAAGTCCCCATCATAAGGGACTTTTTGATTCTCATATTAATAATATTTATTTTCACAGCGAACGCTGAGATTTCATAATTACAGAAAGTCGCTTTCCTCTCTGGCTTGCAGGAAAGAATTAGTCATTTCGAGCGCAGCGCGGCAATCTCCTGGTAAGTTGACGAACATAATAACTCACATTACTCTACGGCTTCTACATTCAACAGCACTTTCCGGCGTGGTGAAAAATAAGCCTTATACTGTTTACCATCCTCAAAAGCCTTAAATCCACCCCGCTGAACTTTGAATTTTTTCCCTTCAATCACATAATACATTCGGGTAGTTTGTGAACCTTCATCATCAGTTGTAGTGGTTATTTTTCTGTATCCCAGGCCTTCTACCATTTGGACAGTCCTGCCGACAACATCAAGAATGATCTGAATTATGATCACGAGAGACCAAACTAATACACCGATAATTATCCCGCCAAATACTTTCAGTCCTGTGCTCATCTGCATTACAATCTCAGTGAAATTAGTGGTTAGAACATAACCATCCAGGTATCCCTGCTGATTGAGCAGATAGTACAAATAACCCAAAGAGAAGAAGACAAATATCAACGGTGCATATAATTTTGAGAATAATTGGATATTTTGTTCAGGGGTCAATTCTCCCCGTTGATTGGCAGGTAAAGAGCCCAGTTCAAATCCATTTGCATTGGCAAGCCTTTCGGTTAAACCAGACATATATCCCTCCAAATAGTTGTTAGTTGCGTGTCTGTTAATTCCGTTAAAGTTGATGGATCACAAGTAAAAAGGGAAACCAACGAATAATTTAATTGTACATGAGAAAAAACAAATAATCACCCAGATTAAGTTATTGCCAAATAAAAAGAACCGCCTTACGGCGGTTCCTCAGTGCGCTGAGCGGGAATCGAACCCGCACGCCCTAGGGGCATATGGCCCTCAACCATACCTGTCTGCCAGTTCCAGCACCAGCGCTTTTTTTCCACACCAGCTTATCCTTCTCTCCTCTGGGTGGCAGTGGTATTATAATCTTCCAGAGATACTTGTCAAGATAAATGAAACCCTGTAAAGGAGCGCAGCCATGCCAATTGTCCTAGATGCAATGGGCAGTGATAATTTTCCACACCCGGAAGTAGAAGCAGCTTTTCAAGCTGCAGCAATTCTTGATACCAAGATTTTTCTAGTTGGCCAACAAGAAAAAATCCAACCCTTATTAGAAAACCAACCGGATGATCCCCGGGTAGAGCTAATTCATGCCCCGGAAATTCTTGAAATGGGTGATAAACCAGCCCGGAACGCCCGGCGGAAAGCAGACAACTCCATGGCCATAGGCATGGACATGGTCAAGGAAGGGAAAGCTGAGGCTTTTGTTACTGCAGGCAATACTGGCGGCGCCATGGCTAATGGACTCTTCCGTCTCGGCCGGATTAAAGGAGTCAAACGCCCTGCCCTGACCACCTTGCTGCCTACCAGACATGGCTTTGCTATCGCCCTCGATATTGGTGCCAATGCAGACTGCAAACCCCTATTCCTGCTTCAATTTGGGATTATGGGTTCGATTTATGCGGAAAAATTACTTGGCATTAAGAACCCGAGAGTTGCCCTGCTCTCCAATGGAGAAGAAGAAGGCAAAGGCAATACATTGGTGAAAGAAACATTCCCTATTCTTAAGAAAAGCAATTTGAATTTTGTCGGCAACGCTGAGCCCAAAGAACTCTTTAATGGCGAGGTGGATGTAATTGTGCATGATGGCTTTACCGGTAATGTGCTGATTAAAACCAGTGAAGCGGTCTCCAAGCTGCTCCTGGATGTCATGAAAGAAGAACTCACCAGCAGCCTGCGAACTAAAATTGGAGCCGGGCTGGCCATGCCAGCCTTCAAGAATTTGCGAACATTATTGGATCCACGTCAAATTGGCGCTGCCCCGCTATTAGGCATCGATGGATTGGTCTTCGTTGGCCACGGCCGGTCAGATACCCTGGCCCTGGTAAATTCCCTCAAAAAAGCCCAGCAAGCCATCGACGCAAATCTACTGCCCAGTCTCAAAACTGCTATCCAAACCCAACTAGGAAAACCTACACCCGGAGAGAGAATTTAAATGATCATCGTCCGCAATGAACGATTGGTGAAACGTAATAATCAGATTGGCAAGTACAGCGGGATAGTCTCAATTGTGATTCTGGGAGCGGGTATGTATCTCAGTTTTCGCTACCAGGAACAAATGACCTATTCCCTGATTGCCCTGATTGCCGGTTTTACCTTATCCCAGATAGGCATCTTTTATGCCAGCCGTTTTGGCAAATCTCCCAGGCCAGATGAGCACCTGGACATGGCCCTTAAAGGATTGGATGATCAATATGTCCTTTACCATTATCAGAGCCCTGTATCTCATTTACTGGTAGGCCCGGCAGGAATCTGGATTTTCTTACCCTTCACTCAAAGAGGAACGATTATTTACGAAGAGAAGAAGGGACGCTGGAAGAAAAAAGGGGGAAATATTTATCTGCGGTTTTTTGCCCAGGACAGCATCGGCAGCCCGGGTCAGGATATCCAAAGCAGCACCAAACGATTGTTAAAAAATCTCGGAAAAATCCCTGAGCTGGAAATACCTGAAATCAGGTCCGCTCTGGTTTTTTCGGATGAAAATGCGGTAATCGAGGCAGAAAACGCCCCTGTACCCACCCTGCATGCCAGGCAGCTGAAGAAGCTTATCCGAAAGGAAGCCAAAGGGATAGATGCTCTTTCCACCACCACGATGAAAACGATTCAGGACTACTTTGGACTGGAATCCATTATCTAAATTTCGATGATGGTAAATACAAAATAAGCCTGGCGGATCGCCAGGCTTATTTTAATTTATAGACTAATTACTCTTAACCATTTAAGAAAGCCGTCAAGGCGTCTTTGCTAATCCGGTACGCTTTACCCAATTTTTTCCCTTTCAGCTCTCCTGCATCCAGGGCGGCAATCACATCTTCCTCAGAAACTTTAAGGTATTGAGCGGCTTCGGCGGGGGTCATCACGTCCGGCACGGCTGTTGTGCCGCCAGCTTGTGCGCCGCCAGCTGGTCCAGTCATGCCCTGTAGAGATTGGTTAAGAATATTACCAATGCCCATACCAGCGCCAATACCAGCGGTTAAACCTGCTCCACCGCTTGGATTCTGAGCTGCTTCAAGCAGCGCATCAGCTGCCTGTAAACGGGTATAGGTTTCCATATCCAGCACACCCATATCTCGAAGTTCCTGAACGGATTGTTTTGAAGGCATTAAATTGGCAATCAGGAAAGTCTTTAATTCCAGGCCGAGGGCTTTAAATTGGTCGTTGGCTTTTGCGCGAACAGCTCCACTGAGTTCGTTAAGCATGCCAATCAGGTTGGTGACGTCGTTCTCCTGGGCTGTTTCACCCAGCAGATCTGTCAAGTTAGTGAGCAAAATATGTCTTAAGCGGGTTTCAATATCTGCTGTGCGGAAAACGCCCTGAGCGCCCACCAATTGGGTGACAAATTGCTGTGGTTCAGAGATCTGGTAACCATAAGTGCCAAACCCTTTTAGCAAAGCCACTCCCAAACCCATGCCTGGGTTCTTAACAATAATTGGCTGGGGTGTACCCCATTTCTCATCCGGGAATTCTCGACGGGAAACAAAATATACTTCTGCCGGGAAAGGAGTTTTATCATCAAAAGCTTTCTTTACCAGATCAATTAATAAAGGAATATTCGCTGTCGTGATAGTGTGCCGTCCCGGGCCAAACACATCCAGGGCTTTGCCATCGCGGAAAAATACCGCAGTCTGGGATTCACGGACAATTACCTGGGATCCAATCCTGAAATCTCCTGATTCACCTTCTGGAAAACGATGAATCAACTCATCTTGCATCTCATTTGGGTATTCAATTACATCAAAAATCCTAGCCATTGAGTTTTCTCCTCTATACTAACTGATAATTATTCACTGGGAATCAGGTCATTTCCAGGAATCTCATCTTCCCGGGCAATTTCCTCTTTTCGTTGGTCTGCTTTAGTGATCATTTCCTGAGCAGCATTTTTCAACGCCGCGATATATCCCTTAATCTGGTCAGTTTCCACTGCAGATGCCAGACTTTCCATTGTGGTGGCAATACCATCGATTCCATCCAATAAAGCCTGGTCGTAATCATATATACGATCCAGTTTTTCAGCATCAATTTTGATGGCTGAGAAGAAGCCGGAATAACCATAAACCGCATGCCGGATGCGATCGATAAAGGTGCGGAGTTTGGTAACGACACCCTCCATATCATCCACATAAACCAGGTCACCCCGATCCACAAATTCGGTCATGATGCCGCTCAGTTTATCCAATTGTTCCTGATATCGATCCGCAATTATATCCCGCAGCATTTTATCTGCCGTGCGGCGATCTTCCATTTCAATATAGCCTTTAAACCCGGGAACCTTGAGAAGCAATTCTTTCAATTTGCCTCGCTCGGATTCAATTTGTCCCTGAAAATCAGTCATTTTTCCTCCTATTTGGAAAAACTAAATCTGGATTTTATTATACATGAAAATCAGTCTGCATTTCCTCGTAGATCATCGATTTAACAGAAGTTTAATATCAAGATCAACGGGAATAATTTATCAAAACATTCTCTTTCCCTTGCCGTTGGCAAAGGGTGGTTTATAATGTACTCGTATGACGAATAGACAACAAAAGGAGGAACTATGTATATTAATAAACAAGTTGAACTGATTAAACTTCTTGAAGGCTCCGTAACTTTAGCAGACGGTGAAATCTCAATTGTTAACGAAGAGAAATTACGCGGAAGCATAGAAAATCTGGTTAAAGCAGCCGTGTTGGACGAGGATGAAGAAAAACGATATCTAGCCCGGTACCTGGTACGAAAAGTAGCTGCCGCAGCCGGCGTGCATCCCGCTTCCATCCATGACCTGTACCTGGCCAGGGGGCGTGGTGAAATACCTAATAATTTCACTGTCCCGGCCATTAACCTGCGCGGTCTGACTTATTATGCAGCCAAAATCATTTTCGGCATCGCGAATGAAGTTAACGCCGGAGCTTTTATTTTTGAAATCGCCCGCTCTGAAACAGGTTATACCGATCAGCGGCCCTCAGAATACTCGGCTAATATTCTCGGCGCTGCTGTTGCCGCGGGATATACTGGTCCGGTATTTATACAGGGCGACCATTACCAGATTTCTGCCGGGCGCTATAATGAGAATCCCGAACCTGAAATGCAGTCCTTAAGGGAACTGACTGAGGAAGCTATAAATGCAGGTTTCTTTAACATTGACGTGGATGCTTCTACCCTGGTGGATCTCAGCAAGGAAGATGTCATCGAACAGCAGGTTCTAAATTCAGAGCTGACCGCATATTTCACTAAATACATCCGCAATCTCGAACCGGAAAGTATTACCGTTTCCATAGGCGGTGAAATTGGAGAGGTCGGGGAACAAAACTCAACCGAGGAAGAGCTTCGCGCTTATCTGGACAGCCTGGCCGTTGATCTGAAGAAAATTGCTCCCGATGTGGCAGGTTTAAGCAAGATCAGTGTGCTCACCGGAACTTCACACGGAGGTGTGGTTCTTCCTGACGGCAGCATCAAGGAAGTTGCTGTAGATTTTGATCTGCTGAAACATTTGGGCAAGGTCTCCAGGGAAAGCTTTGGTGTCGGCGGCGCGGTTCAACATGGTGCATCCACATTACCGGAATCAGCATTCAGCAAATTCCCCGAATATGAAACTTTGGAAGTCCATCTGGCAACCAATTTTCAGAACATTCTCTACGAAGAACTTCCAGAGGATCTGCGGAACGAGATCTATGCTTATCTGGATGTAAATAACGCTCATGAACGCAAAGAAGGTCAAACAGACGAACAATTTTATTACAAGACCCGCAAACGAGCACTAGGTGCCTTCAAAAAGAAAATTTGGGGCATCACACCGGATCAACTGGCTAAAATCATCACCGCCTGGGATAAACAATTCCGCGATCTCTTTGAAAGACTTGCAGTGGCTAATACCCGCCAGTATGTTGACAAATACATTCCTGAGGTAAAAGTGGAAGCCCAGCTTGAGGATTACCTCCTGGGTACCGTTAAACAGGAAGACACTTCCGACCTGGCAGACTAAAATGCCCGTATCTGAACAGGGAGTAAGTCAGGATCGATATCAGCTGATTCCCCGCACGTTGATTTTTATCACGCGCGGTGAATCAGTTTTGTTATTAAAAGGGGCATCCCAAAAACGAATCTGGGCTAACCTTTATAACGGTGTCGGCGGTCACGTGGAGCGGGGAGAAGATATAAACACCGCAGCCCGTCGGGAATTGCTCGAGGAGACCGGACTATCTCCAGATGAGCTCTGGCTGGCTGGCACTGTCACTGTAGATACGGATGAGAATATTGGCATTGGATTATATGTGATGAAGGGGAGCTGCTCAACAGGCACACCCCGTCCGTCTGATGAAGGGGAGCTGGAATGGGTTCCTTTTGAAGATATTCAATCCAAATCGCTGGTAGAAGATTTACCTTTGCTGCTGCCGCGGGTACTGCATCAGTCGCAGGAAGCACCGCCCTTCTCTGCCCGCTATTATTATGACAAACAGGGGAAATTGATTGTAGAGTTTGGCAATTAGAAAGATGCGGGATCCTCAAAATTCTGGGAAAAACACAATCCCTTTTTTTCATTTATTTCGAATAAATAATTAAGGATCACAAGTCCTTAGATGGCCCCATCATTCACCATATAAAAAACAAGTTCCGTGCTGCCATAACTCCGGCGATCAAAGAGTTTTAAATTCTCCAGGGTTTGTGTTTCATATTCTACCTTGTCAATTTGGACGATAATCCAACTATCATCCACAAGGAAACCAGGATTTTGATCCAGGACAGCCAGGGTTCTGGACCAAATATCTTTAAATTGCGGGGGAGCGATATAAACAAAATCAAACTGCCGGTCTGCCACGGCATCCAGAACAGAAAAAACGCTTTTTTGCCAAACTTCTCCCAACTCATCCAATCTAGTATGTTCAAGGTTGGCTTGAATAGTTTTTATCGCAACATGATTATTTTCGATAAACCGGGCCAGTGAGGCTCCTCTGCTGAGCGCTTCAATGCCCACACTGCCGGTTCCTGCAAACAGATCCAGCCAGGTCGAATCCAGCACATAGGGCGATACGATATTAAATAAAGCGGCTTTGACCTTGGACATAATTGGCCGGGTGCCGCTGCCGGGTACAGATTTAAGGTTAAAACCTCTGGCCTTACCCCCGATAACTGATAAATTTCCCATTAATTATTCGTCCTTCTCTGAATCCCCCAGGGGAATACAATCGTTGATAGCTTTCTCAAGCAGCTCAGTTTCTATGGATTGGTCGGCAATATATTGGTCCAGATAGGCGGATCGGCGTAAACGCAGGGCCATGGGAGCAACAACACGTAAATCTTCTACAGTAACCTGATCTCTGGCATCTGCGGCAGCATGCGCCCGAGCTGCTTCAAATAAAGTAATTTCCGCCCTCAGGGAATCCAGATCCAAATTGCCTATTAAATCCAGTCCAGCCTTGGCAATCTCATCTGGAAGTTCAATTTCTGCGATATTCTCCCTGGCGATCTGAATTTCTTCTCTAAATACACGCGTAGAAGGAGCATATTGGGCAGCAAAAGCCCGGCTGTTCTCTTTGTAGGAACGGGTTCGCTGGTAAGCTTCCAGGCGATCATCTTTGTCTGGCAAACCCTTGACCACTACCCGCAGGCCAAACCGATCCATAATTTGAGGCCTTAGATTTCCTTCTTCCGGATTCATAGAACCAATTAAAGTGAAATTCGATCGATAAGTTGCAGACATAGCTCCACGGCGGACAGTATACTGGCCCTGTGCAGCAGCGTCCAGGATGGCGTCCACAATCTGGTCATTTAATAGATTGACCTCATCCACATAGAGCAAATTGCGGTCAGCACGGGATAAAATCCCCCGCTTAAGTCGTAAACGCGAATTGGCTTGAGCCCTGGGATCCAATCCACCAACCACATCTTCCAGCTTGGCGTTTAGGGGAAGTTCAACCAGGCGGACTTTTTCCATCTTGGAAAGTGGATCCCCCTGGCCGAATTTCTTGGCGCAGTCCGGGCAGACCGCATCTATTCCTTCTGCTTCCAAATCCTCTTCCAGGCAGCCGTAATAACACAAGCTGCGCCTTGCTTCAGGTAGCAAATCAACCAGGCTGCGGACCGCTGTGGATTTTCCGGTACCCCGCGGACCAATCAGCAATACACCGCCCAGATTGGGATTAAGAAGAGAAAGCATCAGGGACATCTTCATTTGATTCTGTCCCACCAGTGCTAAAAAAGGGAAAGGGATGCTTTCTGCCAAACCAGCATCTTCAAGATCATGATCTAAAACAGCCCGGACACCGGATGCTTTTTCAAGCAATTCTTGCAAAGACCCGACTTTGGTGATCAATTCCGGTTCGTTTTGGGGTGATTTTATCTCATTTTCATCCATATAACTCCTCAAACAATTGACCCTGCCTTCATTATACTCAAAACAAGTCTAAATCTCTTGGACAGAAAACTTAATAGCATCAATACGGGTAAATAATTACTTGAAGCCTTATGCAAGATCATTAAAAGATTATCAAGAGAATTTCCCTGCTGTAATCCGGGAAATTATTATAAAGAGAATATCAAAAAGATGCTAATCCCTACTTCACGTCGTTATATGTCCAGACCCGGTTGATAAAGAAGTTCCAGAACATCACCACCACTACTGCCACTCCCAACGCAAATGTGTAACCTAATCTTTCGGCAGTGATAAATCCGATCGGCAGGAAGGAGAATTTCTCAAACAGACTCCAGAAAGGATTACTCAAACTTGTGAATATCGGTGTGCGGATACCCAGGCCAACAAAGTTAACGAGGAAAAAAGTTACCAATTGATTGCCAATTGGTTTTGATCGGGAATCCGGATAGGTCCAAAAACGATTCCAAATGAAGTTGCTGCTGATTGCCAGGGTAAAGGAAATTGCCTGAGCCCATTCTGGCGCTAACCCAAAAAGGCTATTCATCAAATGGAAAGAACTAAAATCGACCAGGGCACCAAAAGCGCCTACTGCACTGAATTTCAGAAACCTGGTCCGTTCTTCTGGATTATTAAGGATAGATTTTAATTTCATAGGTTTAGAGATTTTCCTGAAAATACGGCAGAGTTCGCGCAAGGCCTTCCTCAAGATCAATCGTGGGTTTCCAATCCAATACTTCCCTGGCCCGGGATATGTCCGGACGTCTACGCTGGGGGTCTCCCTCACCGCGTTTATCAGGATGCATGACCACCCCTCCAGGAATTTTTAACAAACCGTTGATGCTATCAGCCAATTCCATAATAGTCATCTCTACTGGATTGCCTATATTGACCGGTTGGTGTTCATCAGATAATAACAACCTGTAAATACCATCAATCAAATCATCTACATAACAGAAACTTCTGGTTTGGGATCCATCTCCAAAGATTGTCAGTGGCTCTCCAGACAGTGCCTGTTTTAGAAAATTAGGTACTGCGCGGCCATCATCCAACCGCATGCGAGGACCGTAGGTGTTAAAGATCCGCACTATCCGGGTATCGATCCCGTGGTAGCGGTGATAGGCCATAGTCAATGCTTCCGCAAAACGTTTGGCTTCATCATATACAGACCTTTCCCCAATCGGGTTCACATGCCCCCAATAGGATTCCGACTGCGGATGAACTTGCGGATCACCATAAATTTCACTGGTAGAAGCCAGCAAAAATTTGGCCTGGTAGACCCGGGCAACACCCAGAGAATTTAAAGTGCCCAATCCGCCGGCTTTCATGGTTTGAATGGGTAAATTGACATACCCATAGGGTGAATTCGGGTTGGGAGACGCAGGAGAGGCGAAATGCATCACTGCATCGACACCTGAATCAGGGATATCTATAAATTTTGAGACATCATGTTCAATAAACTTGAATTGGTCATTTCCCTCTAAATGGGCCAGGTTTTCCTGGCGACCAGTGATGAAGTTATCCATCCCGATCACTTTGTGGCCTTCCTTGATCAATCGGTCACAAAGGTGCGATCCTAAAAATCCTGCTGCCCCAGTTACTAATACTTTCATCAATACTCCTCTATCACCAATCCAAATTATCAACGCGACCATCACCCGTCACCTGCCAGGCATCTCCGCTCTCTATATCCAAAATCCAAATATTGCCTTCGTAAATCACTGCCAGGGGATAAAAGCCGCTGGTATCAGCAGGTTGAGGAGACCAGGCGCCCCAACTCCGGGATGGCTGTAAGCCAGGCCTGTCCAATGCCGGAAAAACCAGGTGCTGATTGGATCCATCACGATCCATCAACCCCACTCGATAATTGCTGGTTGAACTTTGCTCTGGAAAGATTGCCTGCAAAAAAGCTACCTGGTAGGACGCTTCACCAGATGGTTTGGCTGTTACTGGAGAAGGTAATGGGTAGGCAAACATCCCCACGTCCTTAACAATCGTCCGCACGCCCCCCCCGGTTAATGGGATCGCAACCAGGTCGAAAACAGGTGAATCCTCAGCAGCCAATGAACCCTCCTGGAGGGCATGATTAACCGAGAAGATCACATTGCCCAGGGGGCCTATACCAATACCGGGCATCCAGGCCCAATCTCCCTGGGTTTTGTAGGGAACTATCTCAAGGAAGACTTCTTTTTCTGCTTCTTCGTAAGGAATAATGCCAATCTGGTCCGGGCTTGCGTAGGCAACAAAATCACCCAGGGGAGAAAACTGAAAATCAGTTCCCCACCATCCATAAACACCGCTATAGTTGGTTTCCTGTAATGTATTAACCCGTTGAGTCCAGCCATTTTCACTGAATATTTTTATTTCCAGGTCATTATTCGCCTGCCAACCTGGCGCGGACAAGCGTGGCTCCACCGAAGAAAAGGCAAACTTGGGTTCAATACCAGGTACCCAATCCGCGTAATGGATTACATTGAGCGTGTCCAATTCTATGAGCAAGTGTTCAGGATCATCAATTCCAATTGCCCAAAGGGAGTTAATTATCTCCTCATCCTCTTCTGTTCTGGTAAATAATAACCATTCTCCATTTTCAGAGAGAGAGAAAACTCTGCCATCCAAATCTCCGGTCGCTACCAGTAAATTTCGATTGGCAGTAGATTGTTCCATAATCCAGGCATTGCCATTGGAAAGATAAACCAACGGGCTTGGTAAAGCTATCGGGGCAATGGATGATTGCATTCCCACCAGGATAATCTCATCAAGAGCCTCATCCAAATCCAGGCTGCTGATTTCATTGAAGGAAATTTCCTGCCCATTCTCAAATACACGAACTGATATGATCTCTCGTAATCCGTTTTTCCCTGCCTGGAGCAGTTTTTCCTGTCCCGTGGGTAAATTTTCCGTAGGTTGACGGATAACCTCAAAGGGTATGACAACCTGTTCTGTTTCTATAACTTCTTCCACCCGGATGATCCGGACAACAGTATTTTCAGTCAGGGTGATCATCGACGCTGGTTCGGCACGGTCTTTCCCATCCAGGGAAATATTGGCAGCCTCCAGCGTTTCCCCAACTGTGGTGCCAGCAGCAACCTGGACCACCTGTTCTCCTCCGTCCACTTCTATTTGAATAGTAATATTCTCTGGAGAAGCTGGTTGAGCCAGACTGGAACATCCAGTTCCAACCAGAAGTAATATTGAGGCAATGAGAATGAATTTATTAAAATGGTATAATCTCATAATAGTTTTTTGATATCCAATCACTCAAACTAGAGGGATATTTAACCTCTAAAAAGGTTCTAATTCCAGATTATAGCATGACAGAAGAAAAATACTCGGATACGAAACAGAAGCAAGATCTAAACTTAACTGCGCTTGTGGAAGCAATTCTGTTTGTGACTCCGGAACCCATCAGCACAACCCAGGTAGCAGGCCTGTTGGATGTGACCCCCCGGGTTGTAAAAAACGCCCTGGATGAACTGGATTCCCTTTACCAGGGAAGGGGCATTCGCCTGCAGTATCATAAAAACAAAGTCCAGATCACTTCCGCACCAGAAGCCGCAAAAGTTCTGGAAAGCATGCTGGAGCTGGAAACCACCAGTACACTGAGCCAGGCGGCTCTGGAAACCCTTTCCATTATCGCTTATCAACAACCTATCACCCGCCCGCAAATTGACTCAATCCGCGGTGTCAACAGTGATGGAGTTTTGAGAACTCTGCTTAATAAAGGCTTGATTGATGATGTAGGCAGAGCGGATGGACCGGGTCGACCAATCCTCTACAGTACAACAACTGAGTTTCTGAAACATTTTGGCCTGTCATCATATGATGAATTACCGCCACTTGATTTTGATGAACATCATGAATCCGCAGTTCCCCAAGTGCTGAAAGGTTAGACTAGAAACATGAAAACCGATCGCATCTCACCTATGTACGTTATTTAAAGTATGGAAATTCGCCTTCAAAAGATACTCGCAAAAGCTGGTTATGGATCCCGCCGGGGTTGTGAGGTGTTAATTTCTGAGGGTCGGGTGACGATCAATGGAAAAGATGCCTCCCTGGGCAATAAAGCAGATCCTCAACTAGATTTAATTACAGTAGACGGCATTCCCATCTCCGTACCAGAAAAAAATCAATATATAATGCTTCACAAACCCAAGGGTGTGGTATCCACCGTAAGCGGTCCTGACCGGCGGCCAACTGTACGCTCGCTGGTCAATATTCCCGGTCAATTATATCCAGTTGGCCGACTGGATATTAATAGCGAAGGTCTTATCCTGATGACAAATGATGGGATATTAACCTATCAGCTAACCCACCCAAGTTATGAACATGAGAAAGAATATCGGGTATTAGTCCGTCCCCGACCAAACGAAAACCAGCTTAATGCCTGGAGGAAGGGATTAATTCTTGATGACGGTTCCCTTACACTGCCAGCTAAGGTCTGGGTCGAGCACAAAGATTCAATGGGCACCTGGCTGGGGGTTATACTTAAAGAAGGTAAAAAACGCCAACTTCGAAGGATGGCAGAAGTTACCGGACTCCAGGTAAAGCGATTAATTCGAACCCGATTAGCCAATCTGATCCTGGGAGAATTGCTTCCCGGTGAATGGCGAGAACTAAAACCAGATGAGATCAATAATCTTCATGATTTAATCATCGAAAAAGGATAATTATGGATAAGGGCAGCGATCAAAAGAATTCATCCTGGTTAGATGCACCAATTTTCTCCAATTTGAATATTTCCTGGGAAATGATCGTATTTGGTATCATCCTGCTATTAGCTGTTGCATCCCGTTTTTATGACTTGGGGGCCAGGGTGATCAGCCATGATGAAACCTCTCATGTCTATTATGCCTGGCGGTTATTTAAAGGAATGGGCTACAGCCATGACCCCATTACACATGGACCTTTTCAATTTCTCTTCCTGGCGTTAATTTATTTCCTGATGGGGGATAGCGATTATTCAGCCAGGGTTCCTGCAGCAATTACCAGTGTGGCAGCGATCGTTTTTCTTTGGAAATACCGCCGCTATCTCGGCAGTTGGGGTACACTGGCTGCCTCAGTGATGTTTTTGATCTCACCCTTTTTGCTATATTACGGACGTTATACACGCAATGAAGCATTTTCAGTTTTATTCGGTGTAGTCACACTCTGGGCAATATTACGTTATCTGGAAACCAGCGCGCCACGTTATTTATACTGGTTAACAGCAGCTACAGTTTTACATTTTACTGCCAAGGAAACCGCCTTTATTTACACAGCGCAAGCAATGATTTTCCTTGGTCTTGTTTTTATTTCAGACTTAAATAAAAGAAAATGGGAACAACCCGGGCATAAAAGAATCTTCAACGCTGGTTTAATTGGCGCAGGGCTATTCCTGGGTTTGAGCTTCCTGGCCAAATCCTATACTCCAGAATTTCCAATTGCTGATGATCAACCGGCAGGGCTCAATCCAATGACGATCCTTCCCATGGCCCTGGCTGGATTTTCCTTATTGGTATCTCTGATCTCTGCAATTACAGGGTTTAAATGGATAAATCTTAAGGTCTTACCTTCTTTCAGTGCTTTACTCCTGTTAGGTACTTTAGTCCTTCCTCAACTGGCGCCTTTCCCGGCCAATCTCCTGGGCATGAATGTAATGGATTACTCATCCGCCGGAATGCTTAGAACAGGGATAATCATTGTTTTGTTAACAGGGATTGCCGTCGGCCTGGGTCTGTCCTGGAATCGCAAAGAATGGTTAATCAATGCGGCCATTTTTTATATCCCATTTACCATTTTCTATACTACCGTTTTTACAAACGGGACGGGGTTTTTTACCGGCCTGGTAGGTTCTCTGGGTTACTGGCTGGAACAGCAGGCTGTAGAACGCGGCAGCCAGCCCTGGTATTATTACTGGCTGATCCAAATCCCGATTTATGAATACTTGCCAGCCCTTGGCGCAATCACAACCGCGATTGCCGTTGGCATTAAGCGGATCTTTGGAAAATCTTCTCCCCCGCAGGCGAAAGAACTATCCTCTGGCAGTGTTGAAAATAAAGCACCTGTTTTTGCATTATTTGCATTCTGGTCACTTACCAGCTTAATTGCCTACCCCATTGCTGGTGAAAAAATGCCCTGGTTGACAGCCCATATCACTTTCCCGCTGATCTTATTGGCGGCCTGGGGCTTTCAACAAATGATGGCCAAATTTGATAGAAAAACCTTTGGAACAAAAAATGGTTGGCTGGTAATAACCCTCATCCTGGTTTTTCTGGCAGCGCTATTTGGAGTTTTCGGCTCTATTCTTTCCACCAACCCACCATTCCAGGGCCAGGAACTTCACCAATTACGAGAGACTGGTAATTTTATTTCCGCCTTAATAATTGCCGCTGTCAGTGGAATTATCATTTGGCGTTTGGTTAAAGAATGGGAACCGTTGCAATTCTGGATCTCCGCAGCCAATTCAGTAATATTAGTCCTGGTCATATTAACCAGCCATGCGGCTGTTCAGGCAGCTTATATCAATTATGACGAGCCTACAGAATACCTGGTTTATGCCCACGGAGGACGAGGAATCAAAGACGCCCTGGCCCAGATTGAAGAGCTTTCTTATAGAACCAGCGACGGGCTGGCTATGGAAGTTGCTTTTGACAATGAATCCACCTACCCTTATTGGTGGTATCTCCGCAATTATGAAAACCAGCGCTATTATGGGGAAAATCCCACCAGGGATTTAAGGAACGCACCAGCCATCCTGGTTGGCAATAACAATTATGCCAAATTAGAGCCGATAGTTGGAAATGCCTATTATGAGTTCACCTATCAGCGAATCGTTTGGCCAAATCAGGATTATTACAACCTGACCTGGGAGCGAATAGGCAATGCGTTGAAGGATCCCGCTCTCCGGGAAGGAATTTTCCGCATCTGGCTGCAGCGTGATTACCAAAAATATGCTGAGGCAACCGGAAAAACAATCAACCTTTCCACCTGGAACCCGGCAGACGAGATGAAACTCTATATTCGGAAAGATGTTGCAGCCCGGGTTTGGAACTACGGATCGCTGGATTTGACCTATACAGAAATCACAGATCCCTACGAAGGGAAAGAACTCACTTTGGGTGCAGAGCGTAGTCTGGATCAGCTGAACTTGATCTCGCCTCGCAACCTGGAGCTGGCACAGGACGGCACACTCTACTTACTAGACACTGGGAACCACCAGGTACTTCACATCTCCCCAGACGGAGATCTCCTGAATTCCTGGGGTGAATTTGGCGCCGCAGATGCAGGCAGTGCTGATCCAGGCACTTTCAATGAACCCTGGGGAATCGCAATTGGCCCCGAGGGAAATATCTTCGTTGCTGATACCTGGAATCACCGCATCCAAAAATTCAGTCCTGATGGAATTTTCCTCATTTCCTGGGGTCAGTTTGGGCAACGAGAAACCCCGGATTCTTTCTGGGGTCCCAGGGATGTTGCAGTGGACCAATCAGGAAATGTTTATGTCTCTGATACCGGTAATAAACGCATCGTTGTCTTTGACAGCCAGGGAGGATTTATCACCGAGTTTGGTGAGGTTGGTTTTAGCGATGGTCAATTTGACGAGCCTTCCGGATTGGCACTGGACTCTGCGGGTAATCTTTATGTAGCCGATACCTGGAATCAGCGCATCCAGGTCTTTTCCCCGGATAGTGATGGAATTGCTCAGCACTTCCTGAATAAATGGGATGTGGAAGGCTGGTATGGACAATCATTAGATAATAAACCCTACCTCACTGTTGGGCTGGATGGGAATATTTATGCCAGCGATCCTGAACTTTCCAGAATTATTATTTTCTCACCAGTGGGAGAAGTGCTCGCGGCCTGGGGCACAGAAGGATTTGATTCTTTTAATCTGAATTTCCCCGCTGGTCTTACTGTCGATTCAAATGGCGGCGTTTGGGTTAGCGATACTAAAAATAACCGCCTCCAGTATTTTATTAACCCCCTCCTCCCTGAATAATAATCCCAACGGATTTCCGAAACAATCACCTCCTCCCCAGACTGGCAGGAGGTGATTGTTGTAATGTAAGAAAAACCATCCCTAAATCATCTAAATTTCTAATTGAAAATTTAATATAAGTGTGGAGATCCTATGCCAGATCCATTAATCCCTGAAATCACCCCGCAAGAAAACTATGCTACCCGGAAGGCGTTTCTGAAAACATTGGGGGTTGCCGGCGCCAGTGCAGCAGTACTGGCCGCATGCCAAAATAAACCCTTCCTGGCCGGGGAAGAAATCCCTGCTGCTGAGAGTGGACCGGGGCCTGTCAGCCCTGGACCCACTGACAATCTCGGCGATCCTTTAACAACCTACGATGATGTCATCAGCTACAACAATTTCTATGAATTTACAACA
>CAXMRF010000019.1:0-7793 GCA_964195965.1 uncultured Nitrosomonadaceae bacterium | reverse complement strand
CAGATAAAGAGGGTGTAGTAAAACTGGCCAAAGATTTCCAAACTTCTCCCTGGTCAATCGAAATTGGCGGCCTGGTTGAAAATCCGGGTTCAATTTCAATGGAAGAAATCCGCACTCGGTATCCCACCGAGGAGCGTATTTACCGGATGCGCTGCGTAGAGGGTTGGTCAATGGTCATCCCCTGGCAGGGTTTTCCCTTGTCGGCTTTATTAAAGGATATCAAACCTACTCCAGAAGCTAAATATGTGCGGTTTGAATCCATTTACGACCCCCAAGAACTGCCGGGGCAGGCCAATCGCTACTTCCCCTGGCCCTATATTGAAGGTCTGCGCCTTGATGAAGCCGATCATGATCTAACACTCCTGGCGACAGGATTATATGGCAAAGATTTATTGCCCCAGAACGGTGCTCCAATACGTTTAGTAGTTCCCTGGAAATATGGATTTAAAAGTATCAAATCCATTGTGAAAATTGACCTGGTTGAAAAAATGCCGGTATCTCTCTGGATGGAATCTGCACCCAATGAATATGGTTTTTATGCCAATGTTAATCCTGATGTAGATCATCCCCGCTGGTCACAGGCAACAGAAAGAAGAATTGGGGAATTCTCCCGGAGAGCATCAAGTCTTTTCAATGGTTATGAAACAGAGGTAGCAAATCTCTATGAAGGCATGGATCTCACAAAATATTTCTAAACCCTGGAAAAAACAAAAGCGCACATTAGCTTCCATCCTTCATCCCCTGGTGCATATAGGATCGTTGGCTCCCCTTCTAGTCGGATTATGGGATTTTTGGCAGCGGAATCTGGGTGCCAATCCTATCCTGGAAATCACCCATAGGACCGGGAAAACTGCTATCACCCTCTTGATTTTGTCCCTGGTTATTTCTCCACTGCGCCTTGTACTGAACTGGGTTCAAATTAATAAACTGCGCCGTCCCCTGGGACTTTACGCTGCATTTTATGCCGGGATTCATTTTTCCATATTCCTGATCCTGGATTATGGATTTCAATGGGAAGCTATCATGGCAGCCAGCCTGAAAAACAAATTCATCTGGATTGGATTTTCTGCTGGTTTAATCCTGTTGATCCTGAGCATTACCTCCTGGAAACCCTTACAGAAAAAAATGGGAAAACGCTGGAAACCCCTGCACCGGTTTGTGTATGCTTCCGGCATCCTGGCTGCCCTGCATTTCATCCTGGCTGTAAAACCCGGTGTTTTACTTCCCTGGCCCTATGCAATTATCATGTTAATTTTGCTATTATTCCGGTTTAAATCTGTGCAAGCCTGGGTGAAAAAAGTTATTTGATCTAAATTTTCCGACCTCATTCCAATTTCTGCCCTTTTTGTCATATCTTTCATAGGATGCTCATCATAAATCTATTTTGTGCGCACAAAATAGATTTAATGAGCATGGTATAATCTCCGCGCAATTGCTTAATACCTTAAGCCTGGGAGCAACCTAGTTATGAAATTACACGAATATTATTCCAAAAGGATTTTCGGGGAGTACGGCATCCCCATCCCCTCTGGAGAGTTAGCAAAAACACCCCAGGAAGCCCAAAAAATTGCAAAGAAAATCGGCGGTGCTGTGGTGGTTAAATCACAGGTCCTGGTTGGCGGTCGCGGAAAAGCTGGTGGAATCCGGGTTGCCAATACGCCCCGGGAAGCCTTTCAGCACGCCGAAGATATCCTGGCTCTGACTATCAAGGGATTACCCGTCCGCATGGTGCTTGTTGATCAAGCTGCTGATATCAAAAAAGAAATTTACCTGGGCATAACCAATGATCGATCTGCCCGGAAACCAGTCATTATGGCTTCCGCGGCTGGCGGTGTGGATATTGAAGAAGTCGCCCATAAAACACCTGAGAAAATTATCAAATGCCATATTGATCCTTTAATGGGACTGCAAAGTTACCAATCCAGGGACCTGGCCGCTGGAATAGATTTACCCCGGCAGCATTGGCGAGCATTTGGAAAAATTGCTCTGTCTCTCTGGCAAGCCTATATTGGCAGTGATGCCACCCTCGCCGAAATCAATCCGTTGGTTGTCACCGGGGAAGGAGAATTACTGGCGGTTGACGGCAAAATGGTACTGGACGACAATGCCCTTTTCCGCCATACAGATTTAGAGGAATTTCGTGATCTGGATGTCGAGCAGGAAGCTGAAATTCAAGCCCGCGAACATGATTTATCATTTATCAAATTGGGCGGCGACATCGGCTGCATGGTCAACGGGGCCGGATTAGCGATGACGACCATGGATATTATTAAACTATTTGGTGGTGAACCCGCCAATTTCCTGGATATCGGGGGAGGCGCTAGCGCAGAAAAAGTAGCCGTTGCCCTGGAAATTATCTTGTCAGATCCCAATGTAAAAGCGGTATTATTTAACATCTTTGGCGGCATAACCCGCTGCGACCTGGTTGCCAAAGGCATCCTTGAAGCACTCGCGAAAGTCAAAACTAATGTGCCCATGGTAGTCAGATTGGTGGGTACCAACGCTGCCGAAGGCCGCCAGTTGCTTAAGGATGCTGATATGGAAACCGCAGATACCCTTGCAGAAGCTGCAAAATTAGCTGTTGCGGCCGCAAAGGGCTAGAGGAAATTCACGGAGAAATAAATGAGTATTTTAGTAAATCGGAATACACACTTACTGGTCCAGGGCATTACCGGACAGGAAGGTTTATTTCACACAGAGAAGATGGTTTCGTATGGCACCAAAGTGGTTGCAGGTATAACCCCGGGCAAGGGCGGCGAATGGGTCCTGAGTGGAAAAATTCCCGTTTTTGATTCTGTAAAAATAGCCAAAAATGCCACGGGAGCCAATGCAACAGTGATCTTTGTGCCAGCCAGGTTTGCAGCTGATGCCATTTTCGAAGCAGCGGATGCCGGCATGGATCTGATCATCTGCATCACAGAAGGGGTACCCGTTGCTGATATGATGCGGGTCAGGAATTTTTTAGATCAAAAAGGCGTCCGCCTGATCGGTCCTAACTGTCCCGGATTGTTGACTCCAGGAGAAGCAAAGGTAGGCATTATCCCGGGCAATATTGCCATTCCGGGTAATATAGGTGTGGTTTCCCGATCCGGGACGCTGACATACGAAGTCCTGTATGCCTTAAAGAATCTGGGAATGGGCGTCTCCACCTGTGTTGGAATTGGAGGAGATCCAATTAACGGGACCAATTTTATTGACACATTAATGATGTTTCAGGAAGATCCCGAAACAGAAAAAATCGTTTTGATCGGTGAAATCGGTGGCACGGATGAGGAGCAAGCAGCAGAATATATCAGTAACCATGTCACCAAACCCGTGGCAGCCTTCATCGCTGGACGGACTGCTCCTCCAGGCAAAAGAATGGGACACGCCGGTGCGATCGTTCAAGGCGGTACAGGTCTGGCCGAGGATAAAATCAAAGCTTTGGAAAACGCCGGGGTTAAGGTTGCCCAGCACCCGGAAGAGATTCCCGAGTTATTGTAGGTTTTGGATAAGGATTTCCCTCTGGGCTGCCAAATTTGAACTGAACCCTATCACAGGACACAAGATAACAAAAAAAGTCTGCCATTAAACGGCAGACTTTTTTCAATAATAATGACAATAGTGGTTTAGATTTTCTCATCCAGAAAGGCAACTGCGTCACCGACAGTGACTATTTTCTGGGCGTCTTCGTCAGAGATTTCTCCTCCGAACTCATCCTCGAATTCCATGATCATTTCCACCAAGTCGAGGGAATCCGCTTCAAGATCTTCCCTAAAACGGGCTTCTTTGGTAACTTTCGCCGGATCAACTGCCAGCAGTTCTACAATAATATTTTTTACCTGTTCAAATGTATCGGCCATGTGATTCCTCCTAGGCTCCAAATTCGTCATTTCTATGATATCTTAATAAACAATTTTTGGGGGATTTGGTTTCGTTTCCCAATTTGTGAGTATTGTAACCTCAGGGATTATCTTGTCAAGGTTCAGTCAAACGGGTTGGTATTTGTTGACACGCTGAGATGGGACTGTTACCATACTTTCAGCAGAAGGACACTCTATGCCCTCAAAAAAAACTCCTACCAGCGCCAGAAAAGCTGATCATATCCGGATCAATCTTGAAGAAGATGTTCGATCTGGTTTATCCAGTGGCCTGGAAAATTATCAATTTCCACATCAAGCCCTGCCTGAAATAGATCTTGAAGAAATCCAGTTAGATCTCACCCTTTTTCAAAAGAAGATTAATGCTCCCCTGTTTATTTCCTCTATGACTGGAGGCACTGATCAGGCAGGTGAGATTAACCGAAATCTGGCTGCTGCCGCTCAGGAAACTGGCATCCCGATGGGTTTGGGATCTCAGCGGGCAGCCCATGAAAACCCGGATTTAACTCGCACATTTCAAGTACGTGAACTCGCTCCTGACATCCTCCTTTTTGCCAATCTCGGTGCCATACAGCTAAATTATGGGCTAACGGTCGATGATTGTCAGCGAGCTGTAGATTCTGTTGAAGCGGATGCCTTGATTCTACATCTCAACCCGCTCATGGAAGCAGTTATGGTGGATGGCAATACAAATTTTTCCGGCCTGCTGGATAAGATAAATAAAGTCTGCCAATCCCTAACTGTGCCAGTTATAGTTAAGGAAGTTGGTTGGGGAATATCCAGCCAGGCAGCTGTGCAGCTGAAAAATGCCGGTGTCTCCGCTCTGGATGTCGCAGGCGCTGGAGGCACTTCCTGGACAGAAGTGGAAATGCACCGCGCAGAAACCGAAGTACAGCGGCAAATTGCCTCTGCGTTTATAAATTGGGGCATCCCTACTGCAGATAATCTTCAAATGACCAAGAACGCTGTGCCTGAACTCCCTGTTTTTGCTTCCGGAGGACTCCGAAATGGCGTCGATATTTCAAAATCTATCGCCCTTGGGGCAGTGATGGGGGGAATGGCAGGTCCTTTTCTCAAAGCAGCAGTGAATTCTCCTGAAGCTGTAATTGAGGTAATCCAGCGGGTTAAACGAGAAATTCAAATCAGCATGTTTGCTGCTGGAGCGAAAGATCTCCAGGCTCTGCGACAAATTCAACTGATCAAAAAGTAAATTTATGACTGATAAATCCGCCTTCGAAATCTACTCAGAAGATATCAGACCTGCTCTGCGCGAGGAACTAGAACGAGCTATCGCCCCTTCTGCAGACCATGGAACCCCAGAGCTGCAGGTTATTATTACTTATCAGCTGGGCTGGACAGGAGAAAATGCCGGCCCTAAAGCAGAAGGAAAACAGATTCGTCCCCTGCTGGCGCTGCTGGCCTGCGAAGCTGCGGGAGGAGATTGGAAAAATGCTCTGCCTGCCGCTGCAGCAGTTGAATTGATCCATAATTTTTCCCTCATTCATGATGATATTGAAGATAATGGTGAAATGCGGCGAGGCAGACCCGCGGTGTGGAAAATCTGGGGAGAAGCCCAGGCCATTAACACCGGCGATGCCATGTTTGCCCTGGCCAATTCCTCCTTATTGAATATTGAAAACACAACCTCACAAGAAGCAGCACTGCTAGCTGGAAAATATTTCCACAAAGCCTGTTTACGGCTCACCCAGGGGCAACATTTGGATATCGCTTTTGAAAATATGGACCAGGTAGAATTGGAATCTTATTGGCAGATGGTGGGCGGCAAAACCGCGGCCTTACTGGCATTCAGCCTGGAGGTGGGCGCTCTCTGCGCAGGTGTATCTACTGAAACCCGGGAACGGTACCGAGATTTTGGCCACTATTTAGGATTGGCTTTTCAAGCCCAGGACGATATTTTAGGCATCTGGGGGCAAGAGGAACAAATCGGAAAGTCCATTACCGATGATCTGGTCACAAGGAAAAAGACCCTCCCTATTCTCTACGGCCTGGCTCAGAAAAAATCCTTTTTTGAAGAATGGTCTGCCAGTGAAATCACTCCGGAAAATGTGGGTCAGATGAGCCGAAAGCTGGAAGCTGAAGGGGGACGTGCCTATGCGCAAAACACAGCCGACAGATTAACTGATTTGGCTTTATCCTCCCTGAAAACTGCTCAACCCGAGGGAAAAGCCGGGGAAGTTTTATTTGAATTGGCTGAAATGCTGATGAAAAGAAAAGATTAATCACTGGAATAAATACTTCTCAAACATTTTATGGTATTGTTTTTTTGATCATATTTCAATTATTAATCCCTGTTTTTGAGATACTATCCATCCCTGCCCCTTCTGGTATAATTGCCCCAGTCCATTGACAAAATCGAGTAAATAACGAGAAATCTTATGGCTACTGAAATGAGAAAAATATGCCCAACTTGCGGCACCCGTGTTAAAGAAAACGCAGAACGCTGCCTGGTTTGCGGCAGTAGTTTAGACGGGACCAAAGCCGATGCCCAGGTGGTTAGTGGTGGGCGCATGCCAGAAATTACCCTTGGATTGCCAATAGCAATCAGTCTGGTTGTGCTCTTCCTGGCTCTCGGTGCTGGCATGGTTTACCTTGCTCTCCAGCAAACTGGCGCTATGTCAGATACCACCATAACACCAACATTGACAGAAACCGTTACAGTAACACCCACAACCACACCGGAACCACCCACAGCAACACCGTCACCCATGCCCTCACCGACACCCTTTACCTATACAGTTTCAGCCAATGACTCTTGTCTGGCTATTGCTGCCCGTTTTGAGGTCTCGATAAAATCAATTGTGCTGCTGAATAATATCCCTGCATCCTGTGATACCTTATTTGAAGGTCAGGAATTAAAAATTGCTCATCCAACTCCCACTGCAACTTCATTCCCCACTGCTACTTTGAGCGGTATTGAAGCCACCCACGCTGCCTGTGACAAGGTTGCCTATGAAGTTGGCGAAGGGGACACCCTGAGCAGTATCTCACTGAACTACAATGTGCCCGAAGCTTCGATTAAATCTTATAACGGCATGGTCAGCAATACAGTTTATGAAGGATTGACCCTGATCATCCCGCTTTGTGAGCGAGCTGCCACGCCGGGCCCATCACCCACACCTACTCCGCCTCCTCCCTATCCTGCACCGAATTTACTGCTTCCAGCTGATGGTGGGGTATTCTCATTGAGTGATAATCAGGTTACCCTGCAATGGTCTTCAGTGGGTTTGATTAATGCCAATGAAGCCTACCAGATTTCAGTAATGGATCTGACGGAAGGAAAAGGCCGCAAATTAGTGGATTATGTATCGGATACCAAGTTTATTGTGCCAGGTTCCTTCCGGGCAAGCGAAAATGCTCCCCATATTTACCGCTGGAGCATCAGCACTGTCCGCCAGGTCGATGTGGACGAAAATGGCAACCCGATCTGGGAAAATGCCGGAAGCGAAAGCGAAAACCGGGTATTTACCTGGACAGGAGAAGCTTCCGTAGAATCTACGTCAACTCCTTAAGAACTAACCTATATAATTCAAAAAACCCGGACTTTTGTCCGGGTTTTTTTATTGTCAAATTGGAACAACAATCAATTAAACAGTATCCAATTCTAAAAACACATCCTTCTTTTCCTATTTCCAGGATTTCTTTTTTTCTTCAGCGCTTCCGGATCCACCTGACGCTGTTAGATCGGCATGAGGGACAGCTTCTTTCAACACCAGCATTATAATTACCCTCCCAGGTTTCCCCGCAAACCAGGCAAACAAATCCAGCTGGCTGATTTTCATCCCTGGGTCTGGGATTGCGTGGACCGGGAACTTTTGTCTCCTTTAAAATCTCCCTGGTTTCATCAATCATACCCTGGGTGACATCCTGACGTTTCAGCTCACTTTCTTTCATGATATGCTGCCAGCGATTTCC
>CAXMRF010000018.1:0-28735 GCA_964195965.1 uncultured Nitrosomonadaceae bacterium | reverse complement strand
GGAGATTAAATTGAGGCCATTATTTCCATTTTCCAGGACCGGGTTGCGCAAGCAACCGGGCCAGCGGGCGTATATCCATCCACCATTGTTTCTTGGGTCTACCAAAATCCCTGTCTTCCAGTCGGGAATAATCTTCCATCCCGGTAAACTGGATTTTTCCCCCCGCAAGGCCAATAAAAACCTGTCGGGGGTCCTTTTTAGTAATTTCATCAAGGATAAAATCAATACTCCGGATTGCCAGCCGGATCCCATGAATCCGGTCAAAGGGTGAAGGATTCCCACCCTGTTGTTGATGTCCCAGGATAGCCTGGCGAACATCAAAGAGCTCTTTGCCTTCCACTTCAAAAAGGCGAACCATAAAATCTGTAGAGTAAACCGGATGGGCGCTTTCGTTGCGAATCATTAAACCCAACCGTTTTCCTTCGCTAAATCCTGTCACCAGATGATCCACGTCGTCCTGAAGGTCCTGCAGAGTGATGCCTTCCTCATGGATATAGACTCGTTCCGCTCCGGTCGCCAATCCCCCCATCAATGTCAAATACCCACAGTATTTCCCCATGGTTTCAACCACAAAACAACGCCGGGAGGCGACAGCGGATTGTTTAATTTGGTCCACGGCCTGGATGATACTGTTTAATGCAGTATCTGCTCCGATGCTTAACTCTGATCCCGGGCGATCATTATCTATTGTCGCAGGCAGGCAAACGATGGGAATCCGGAAGTTGGGAAATTCCTGCTGCCGACTGAACATTTCATAGACGCCATCATAACCAGCCTCGCCGCCGATTACCAGAATAGCGTTAATCTTAAACTCTTCAATCGTTCGTGCAATGGCATAATAATCGCCTTCTGCTGGCACAGTTCGGTTGGTACCAATTTCTGCACCGCCGAGGCCGACCAAACCGCGAACATCCATCCAGGTCAATTCTTTGACCTCTCCATTAATCAGCCCGGGGAATCCGTTATACACAGCCAGCATTGTATGACCCTGGTCGGATCCCCATCGAACAGCTGCCCGCACTATCGTATTCATACCCGGGGCCGGCGCTCCAGAATGCATAACTGCTATTCGGAAAGCATCTGCACCTTCTTTTTTTATATTAGGTTCAGACTGGAATAAGGTCTTGAGGATTTTATAGGTAGATTGGAATCCAGATCCCCGGAGTTCCATAACTTTATCAAATTTATATTCACCAGCATACTCAGATATCTGCCTGGTAAAATCCACACACTCCATCAGTGGTGAATTTTCTACCCGGTTACCGCGCATCCCTATCAGCTGCGGTGGATCCTCAGATTTGGCTTTTTGAAGCTGGCCCACTGCAGCATGACCAAGCATTGTGCCCAGGTTGCGATCAAAAGCTGTGGGAGAACCTCCCCGTTGATAATGTCCCAGAATTGTAATTCGGGTATCTTCACCCAGCTTATCTTCCAGAGTTTCCTTAACGGCCTGGCTGGTTATCGGGTTTCCTTTATTATCCAGGGCGCCCTCTGCAACCACCACAATGGAATCTCTTCGTCCTGCCTCACGTCCTGCTTTTAATGCATCACACATTTCATCCCGCCAGGTATCCGGATCCGGAGGTGCTTCTGGGATAAAAAGCCAATCTGCTCCAGATGCCAGAGCGCCCATCATAGCCAGATAACCGCAGTTTCTACCCATCACTTCAACCACAAAACTTCGCTGATGACTGGAAGCTGTACTGGTGATGATATCCACCGCTTCTGTGATGCGGTGCAGGGCAGTATCAGCACCAATGGTCATATCCGTTCCGTACATATCGTTATCGATTGACCCGGGTAAACCCACGATGACAAGATCTGGATATCTTTCTGCGCTGTCCGCCGGGATTTCCTTGGATTTAACCAACTCAGCAATTAAATCCGGCCACTCGGTCCGAAAAATTGCAGCGCCGGTTAAACTGCCATCGCCTCCAATAATAATCAACCCGTCAATGCCATTGTCTACAAGATTCTTAACGGCATTTTTTCTACCATCGCGGGTCCGGAACTTATCACACCGGGCGGTGCCAATGAAAGTACCGCCCCGGTGGAGAATCCCTCCAACAGAATCCCAGCTTAACGCCCGGATCATCTCGCCACCCTGAACCATTCCCTGATAACCTTCAGCTATTCCATAAATTACAATACCAAGATCCAACGCCGTCCGGACTGCAGATCTAAGGGCCGCGTTCATTCCAGGCGCATCGCCGCCGCTGGTTAAAATTCCGATTTTATTCATAAGAACCTATCCCCTTTTCTGCTTTAATTTCCAATCTTTCTACCTGGAGTGCTCATCCAGCATGGGAATTTTAATACCGTGACGCTTAGCCGCATCAATCGCTTCTGGATATCCAGCATCTGCGTGGCGGACAATGCCCATGCCGGGATCGGTTGTCAGCACCCGTTCCAATCGCCGGGCTGCTGCATCCGTACCATCCGCAACAATAACCTGGCCGGCATGCTGGCTGTAGCCGATTCCTACTCCGCCGCCATGATGAAACGAAACCCAGGTAGCACCGCCAACTGCATTAATTAAGGCGTTCAGTATAGGCCAATCGCTCACAGCATCCGTTCCATCAAGCATCCCCTCAGTTTCCCGATTGGGAGAAGCCACAGAACCTGAATCCAGGTGATCCCGGCCGATAACAATTGGCGCGGATACAATTCCTTCAGCCACCAATTTATTAAATGCCAGCCCTGCTTTTACCCGTTCGCCATACCCTAACCAGCAAATCCGCGCAGGCAGTCCCTGGAAAGGAATCCGTTCCCTGGCCAAGTTAATCCAGCGCTTGAGATGCTGATCTTCTGGGAACAGGTCTAAAATCACTTCATCAGTCCGATAAATGTCTTCCGGATCGCCTGATAAAGCCACCCATCGGAATGGGCCCTTACCCTCACAGAACAGGGGCCGGATATAGGCAGGCACAAATCCAGGGAAATCAAAGGCGTTTTTCAATCCCTGATTAAAGGCCTGCTGACGAATATTATTCCCATAATCAAATACAACAGCGCCTTTTTCCTGCATGGCCAACATAGCGGCCACATGATCTACCATGGACGCCAGGGAGCGCCGACGGTATTCATCCGGGTCCGATATTCTCAACGCCCGGGCTTCTTCCATATTCAACCCTTTGGGTACATAGTCCAGGGCGTCATGAGCAGAAGTTTGATCTGTAACTACATCCGGAATCACACCTCGACTTACCAGCTCCGGTAATATATCAGCTGTATTGCCGACCAAACCAATCGAAATTGCCCGGCCTAATTTCTGATATTCAGCAACCCGTTCAAGCGCTTGATCGAGATCTTCCAGTACTTCATCTACATACCCGATATCCAGTTTTCTCTGGGCATGTGCTGGATCTACTTCTACGATCAACCCCACACCTTCATTCATGGTAATCGCCAGGGGTTGGGCGCCGCTCATCTCTCCCAAGCCTCCCGTTAATACAAATTTTCCTTTTAAGGAAGGCCAGCCTTGTTGTTCAGCCAGCGAACCCAGGGTTTCATAGGTTCCCTGGAGGATTCCCTGGGTGCCGATATAAATCCAGGATCCCGCTGTCATTTGACCGTACATCATCAATCCTTGTGCCACCAGGCTGTCGAAATGTTCCTGGGTTGCCCAGAATGGGACCAGGTTCGAATTGGCTATTAATACTCTCGGCGCATCGAGATGAGACCGGAACACAGCAACCGGTTTCCCGGATTGGACCAGAAGGGTTTCATCTTCTTCTAGATTTTTTAAACTCTTCAGGATAGCATCAAAGGCCTCCCAATTTCTGGCAGCCTTGCCACTGCCGCCATAGACAATCAGCTGATCTGGGTTTCCAGCTACTTCAGGATCAAGATTATTTTGAATCATTCGATAAGCAGCTTCAATTTGCCAATTTTTACAGGTTTTGGTATTTCCGCGTGGAGCGCGTACTTCCCGGGGTCCAGACATGGATTACTCCTTTACTATTCTGCACAATTAACTGTGCCATTCATATTATATATTAAGTGCAGAAGAGATGAGTTTTCTTAGGGATGAATCGCTTGAAATTTATTGTACATAAGGGTTTCCGCAAAGGGAAACAAAGCAGGTAAATCCTTATTTATTCTCCAAAAAAAGGTCGGGTATGGTAAGATTTGGGCTGATAATTATTACTTCTCATTAAAAAATTGAGGGACTATTCATGAAAAACATATGTGTGGTAGGTACTGGTTATGTAGGGATTATCACTGCAGCCTGTTTTGCCGACCTGGGGAATAAAGTAGTTGCCCTGGACATTGACGATCAAAAAATAGCCGGGTTAAAAGATGGAAAAATGCCCATTTATGAACCCGGACTAACCGGGTTAGTTGACCGCAATGTAAAAGCAAACAGGATTAAGTTCACCAGCTCCTACGAAGAAGGCTTAAAAGACGCTGAATTTGTTTTCATCGCCGTTGGCACCCCTTCGGGCGTGGACGGTGAGGCAGATCTGCAATATGTAGCCTCTGCTGCCAGATCCATTGCAGACCACATCAAAGATGGTTTGATTATCATCAATAAATCCACTGTACCGGTCGGAACCGGTGATTGGATTTCTAATATTATCCGGGAACAAAATCCGGATGCAGGAAAATTTTCAGTGGTCTCCTGCCCAGAATTCCTGCGGGAAGGATCAGCAATTGGAGATTTCATGGATCCCCACAGAATTGTGGTTGGCTCACTGAATGAAGATGCAGCTGATAAAGTAGCGCAGCTTCATTTACCTTTAAGAGCGCCCATTGTAGTGACCGATTTAAGAACCGCTGAGATGATCAAATATGCTTCCAATGCATTCCTGGCAACCAAAATTTCCTTTATTAATGAGATTGCCAATATATGCGAAGAACTTGGCGCAGATATAATGGAAGTATCCAATGGCATGGGATTTGATTCCCGAATTGGTCCCGCATTCCTGAATGCAGGGATTGGATACGGCGGCTCCTGTTTTCCGAAAGATGTCAAGGCATTGGCTTATATGGCAGAAAAAAGCGGTCGCCATCCCCAACTGCTGCATTCCGTGATGGAAATCAACACAGACCGCCGGATTATGGCTATTGAACAGGTTAAATCTCTCCTGGAAAGCAACGATTTAACTGGCAAGACTATAGGTTTACTGGGATTATCCTTTAAACCGAATACTGACGATATGCGTGATGCACCTGCCGTAACCATTGCCAATTTATTACATGAAGAAGGCGCAATTGTCAAAGCATTTGATCCAATTGCCATGGAAGAGGCGGAAAAAATGCTGCCAAAAGTGATCATGGCCGAAAGTCCTTATACTATGGCTGAGGGATGTGATCTGATAATGATAATCACCGAATGGAATGAATTCCGGCAGCTTGATCTAAACCGGATCAAAAACGCAATGAAGACACCCTATCTCTTTGATGGACGCAATATTTATGATCCAGTAAAGATGGCTGAATACGGTTTCCGCTATCGAGGTGTTGGGCGGGGATATAACGGATATTAATCCATAGTCTCTTCATTATTAACAGGACCACCCCATATGGATAAAGATAAAAACAATCCCCCGGTGATAGATTACGAAGGCTCTGATTACCAAACCAGCTTCTGGAAAGAGGGTGGACGGGAATATGAAGATCGCTGTGAGCAAATAGCGTTAAAAAGACTTCTGCCTGACCAGGGAAATTTACTCCTGGAAATTGGTGCAGGCGCAGGACGTAACACATCACGATACAGTGGTTTTAAAAAGGTTGTCCTGCTCGATTACTCCCTTTCCCAACTGCAGCAAGCCCAAACCTACCTTGGCAAAAAAGAACAGTATCTCTACGTTGCCGGTGATGCGTACCGTCTTCCTTTTGTAGATAATCTTTTTGATGGCAGCACAATGATCCGTACTTTGCACCATATGCAAGATCCCCAGACTGTCCTAAAACAAGCCGGGCGAGTACTCGGAGCTGGAAGTCCATTTATTCTGGAATATGCCAATAAACAGAACTTAAAAGCAATCCTGCGTTATTGGTTTGGCCGGCAAGAATGGAATCCGTTTTCTTTGGAAGCGATTGAGTTTGAAAAGTTAAACTTTGACTTTCATCCCCGGAGCATCCGCCAGTGGCTGGCTGGGGCAAATTTAAAATTAAATCGGCAGGTAACCGTATCTCATTTCCGCATTAACCTGCTTAAGAAATGGCTGCCAACAGGATTGCTGGTCGCTCTGGATTCAATTCTGCAGTATACCGGTAACTGGTGGCAGCTATCCCCCAGTGTATTTACCCGCAGTATTGTTAATCCATCATCTCAGGATAAAAAACCCGAAGGTTTTTTCCAGTGCCCTGCTTGTGGAAGCGCCCTGGCTGATAACGGTCCCAGCGCCGCTCAAATAAGTTGTCAATCTTGCGGAAAGACATACCCGATAGTTGATGGGATTTACGACTTTCGAAATTAAATAAAAACAGGACAAAGTCCCTGCAAGGGACCTTGTCCTGCTGGCATTCCTCTTACCAGCTGCGCAGCTGCGCGTTTAGCTCCTTTTCCAATCGTTTGACAATCTTATTTCGAATTGCCAGGACTTCTTTATCCGTTAAGGTCTTCTCTGGATGCTGATAGACCAGGCTGTAAGCAAGACTCTTTTTCCCTTCACCTAATTGTTCACCCCGGTAAACATCAAATAAACGGACATCCCGGAGGGTTTTCCCACCTGTTTGCAAAATCAACGCCTCTATATCATGGGCAGGCACATCTTCGTCGACCACCAGCGCCAGGTCTTCCAGAACCGGTGGGCGCTCAGGAATAGCTTCCACATCATACAAATCATCTACTTCATCCAATAGCGATCTTAAATCCAGAACCGCAGCGGTTATAGGTTTTCCAGGGAGTTTATAGTTCTGCTTTACCAGTGGATGAATCTCTCCAAGAATGCCCAGTTTTTGACCATTGTATTCAATTCGAGCAGCCTTTCCTGGATGAAAACTTGGAGTGCCTTCCGGTTTAAATAACACCCCGGAAATATGTAAATCGGCAAGCAATTCTTCAACCAGACCTTTCAGATCGTAAAAATCCATAAACTCATCATCGGCACCCTGCCAGGAAGTATGAGTGCGTTTTCCCGTTAAACAAAGTGCCAGTTTGTGAACCTCCTGGATCTGACCATCTTTACCTGCGGGCTGGAATTCAGAACCAATTTCAAACAAAGCAATATGTTCTCTGCTGCGGTGGTTCTTCTCAACCACTTCCAGCATACTGGCCAACAAATCCTGGCGCATGACTGTTTTATCCGCACTGATAGGATTAGCCAATTCTACATATTTTCTGTCTGCGTCCTGGTCATCCGGAGGCAGTGCTTTAACCTCCGCTTCAGGAGAACTAATTCGATAGGTAACAATTTCTTGCAGTCCAAGAGCAGCCAATTTATCTCTGATTTTTTCTTCCAACTCCAAATCTCGATTGCCAACCTGCAGGGGCAGGCCATCAGCCAGATTCGTTTCCGGGATCTTGTCATACCCGTAAACCCGGGCAATTTCTTCCATTAAGTCGGCTTTTCCGATCATCCCCTCACCAATATCCAGTCGGTGGGGAGGGGTTTTTACAATCAACTGGTCTTGATTAATCTTGACTGAGAACTCAAGTTTTTCAAGGTATTCCGCAATTTCTTTTACAGAAAGGGAGATGCCCAACCAGCGTTTGATGTCGCCGGGAGTGAGTGTTACAGTTGTACTTTCTATGGGCAGTGGGTACTCGTCCACCAATCCCTCGGCAATCGTCCCTCCCGTCCATTTTTGCATCCAATCCAGGCAGCGCAGCACACCCTGGGGAGCGATTTCCGGATGGACACCCCGTTCAAATCGATAGGCCGCTTCCGAAGGAAGTCCCTGGGCAGACACAGTCCTGCGAATGTTGACATAGTTCCAGGAAGCGCCTTCCAGCAGCACATTTTTCGTATCCGGAGTCACTTCTGATTCTGCGCCGCCCATAACACCAGCCAGGGAAAGAGGCCCTGCCTGATCTGTCACAAGCACAGTGAAGTCGTTCAGTTTTCTTTGTACATCATCCAGGGTAGTCAGGGTTTCACCTTTTTCTGCCCGGCGGGTGATGATTACAGGAGATTTCCCTTTTGCCCTTTTTACCAGCACATCATAATCAAAGGCGTGCAGCGGCTCTCCAATCTCCAGCATGGTGTAGTTAGTAGCATCGACCAGCGCATCAACAGGCCGAATACCGGCCAATTTCAATCGCAGCTGTACCGAATAGGGACTGGATTTGATGGATACATTTTCAATCAATCCCAATACAAAACGTGGATTATCTTCTGGTTTTGTAATATTGATAGATACCTTCCCCTGGATAGAATCACCAGCCATAACAGGGTCTATCAGCGGAGGTTTTAATTCAACTCCAGTGATGGCAGCAACTTCCCTGGCAACGCCAAGAATGTTTGCCGCCCGGGCAATATTCGGGGTAATCGCAATATCCAGCACAGCATCACCCAGATATTCAGCCAGGGGCATACCCGTAGGTGCATCACTATCCAGCAATATAATACCTTCATGTTCTTCTGAGATACCCAGTTCGCGCTCTGAACAGGCCATGGAATAGGATTCCACACCCCGGATCTTCTTCCTCTTTAATATCGTTGTAGCCATTGGATCACTTTCGTTATAAGCATCGATAATAGTTGCGCCTTCCCGGGCATAAACTACTTTTAGCGGGGGATCCAAATCTCCCTTTCCTTTATAGGGAAGCAAGTTTGGTGCGCCAGTCAACACAGTATGTTCCTGTTTGCCATCATCCAGACGGCATAAAACCAGTCTGTCTGCATCGGGGTGAGGTAATACCTCATGGACTTCACCCACCACGATCTCCTCGGCGCCCCAGCCAAACCCTGTAATTTTGGTTTTCTGACCCTTCCCTTCCGGCATCGGCAATCCTACATAACGGATTTCTTCAACTTCCAATCCCGCCAGGGTCAATTTATGGGCTAATTCTTCGATTGGCAGAGAAATCTCAACATATTCCTTCAACCAAGATATAGGTACTTTCATTGTAAATTTCCTTTCAATAATCTCGCTCTGACTAGTTCCTTTCCAAAATTAAAATTGTTCCAGGAAACGAAGATCGTTGGACCAGAAATAGCGAATATCTTCTATATGATGGCGCATCATGGTAATACGTTCAGGACCCATGCCAAATGCAAATCCCGAATATACTTCAGGGTCAAACCCGCCATTTTTTAATACTGTGGGATGGACCATACCGCAGCCCAGGATTTCCAGCCATCCAGCTCCTTTACAAACCGAACATCCTTCTCCACTGCACAGAAAACAACCCACATCCATTTCAGCACTGGGTTCAGTGAAAGGGAAATGAGATGCCCGGAAGCGTGTCTTTGCATCCTGTCCGAACATTCTGCGGGCGAAATTGATTAAGGTGCCCTTTAAGTCACCAAAAGTAATTTCCTTGCCAATAGCCAGGCCTTCAACCTGGTTGAATTGAATTTCTGATCGGGCAGTGATTTGCTCATAGCGATAACACATACCCGGCAGGATAATCCGGATTGGCGGCGGATTATCAGGATACTTTTTCGTATGTTCCTGCATCGCGTGAATTTGACCAGGAGAGGTGTGAGTCCTGAGCATTAATGGGTCATCTCCCCGATCTTGTTCACTCTTTACAAAGAATGTATCTTGCATATCCCGGGCAGGATGAAAGGGCGGGAAATTCAACATTTGAAAATTATAATGATCTGTTTCTATTTCCCTGGATCGATATATTTGAAAACCCATATCGCCAAAAACCCTGTAAATTTCTCTCAAGGTTTGTGTGGTAGGGTGCAAACCACCACTGACTTTTCTTCTGCCTGGAAGGGTCACATCTATCTTCTCCCCTGCCAGCGCCTGGTTAATATGCTGTTGATTTATCAAGTTTTCTTTTTCCCCTGAAGCAGCCTCCAGGGCCACTTTTACCAGGTTTGCGGCTTTCCCAACAACAGGTTTTTCTTCCTTGGAAAGCGTTCCAAAACTTTTAAATACATCCATTAACGCTGAACTGCGTCCCAGGTATTTCACCTGCCAGGCTTCCAAAGCGCTTTTATCATCAATGTTCTCAAGCGCTGCTAAAGCTTCTTGTTTGATTCCTTCCAGTTTTTCTTGCATGCTTCCTCCTGTGCTGCATAGTTCTTCTGGCTGAAAATGAAACTCAGAAAAACTAAAAACAAAAACCCGCCCCTCTAAGGGACGGGAATTACCCGTGGTACCACCCAATTTAGCCAGTGTTCGGCTCACTTGACCCAACGGCAGGATTAAATCATTCTGCTGTTGGTTCCCCGGATAACGACGGGGCTGCGGCTCAAACTACTCGGAAAATCCTTTCCCTTGAGCTCTCGAGAGTGAACTTCTGCTGGATATCGGTCTCTTACGGGATCTCAGTCTATGTCCCGTATTCCCTGTCAGGGATAACCAGATTACTTTTCTCCGTCCACGATTTTTAATATTTTATTGAAGCGATTTATTATCCTCTAATTATGAATAAAAATACGGATCTGTCAAGACCCTTGCTCAAAAGGATAATCAGTTTAAATCGTCCTCTGAGAAATTTTCATCAGTCTTGTCGATTATTTCCTCGGTTCGACCGAATACAAACGATGCCAATCGGGCAACCAGCTGCAGCACCGCCAGATCTTTTTCATTAAAATGGTCCTCAGAAAGTGCGTTGACAACCTCCACTACTCCCAGCACTCTTTCTTCCAGGACCAGGGGAACCGCCATTAAACTCTGGGTATGAAACCCAATGGATTGATCAACTGCAGAAATCCAGCGGTCATCCTTTCTCACATCAGTAACCAGGGCAGCTTTTTTATGAGTTTTTACCCATCCCGCAATTCCGGAATCGGCCGGTATTCGAAAATCGGTCAATTCCTCTCCCCGATCACCCACAACTGCAACAAAAACCAATTCATCACTTTCTTCGTCAAGCAGAAGGATAGATCCATTTTCTGATTTCACTGCTTCCAGCGCTATGACAAGAATACTCATTACCATATCCAGCAGTTCAGATGGATTTGAATATATCTGCAAATTAACCTGCAAATCGTTCAATGCTCGGATTACTTTCCAGAGCCTACTATTTTGCTCTTTGATATCCGAGATATCCAATTTCAGTTCTGCATTTTCTTCTCTTAATGATTTCAACAGTTGGGGATCAACCATTGGACGCAATCCTCCTGTATCTCCACTATGGCAGCCACAAAATAATCTTGGTGATTTGATTACACCCATTATACAGTTAAATCACCAAAAATGAGATTTCCTCCAGAGGATAGGTAAGAAGCGTTTATAATCTACACATATGAAAACAGTCAAGAAGATCAAGCAACTATCCATCCTGTTATTAATCACATTTATACTGATAAGCGGATGCAGTGGACAATCAGGAGCGTCGGACCAGACCGCCTCGCCTATCCTGCCAACCCGGACGCCTTTTCCTCCCTCGCCAACCCCAATCCCTACCGCGGCGGTTGTAAATGGAGATCTGATCACCATGTCAGAATATCAGGAAGAATTGGCCCGGTACAAAGCAGCAGTAAGTCGGGATTTAACCCCAGAAGATCAAACTCTTGTATTGAACGATCTCATTAATCTGACCCTTTTGGCTCAGGCTGCTGCTTCCGAAGGATTCCGAATTTCTGATCCGGAATTGGACAGTCGAATCGCTGCTCTGGATTCGGAAGATCAGCCCCTGACAGATTGGCTGGCTGGCAATGGTTTTACGGAAGCAAGTTTCCGGACTTATTTAAAACGAGCCCTGGAGGCAGCCTGGATGAGGGATCAAATCGTAAATGACGTGCCCTTTGAAATGACCCAAATCCATGCCCAGCAAATGCTTTTTTATGCCCTTGCTTCAGCTGAAACAACCCTGGATACCCTCAATGAGGGAAAAGATTTTTCCCAGCTAGCCAGCACAAACGATCCCCAAACCAAGGGAGATCTGGGTTGGTTTCCTCCCGGTTTTCTAACTATTCCAGAACTGGATCCAATTTTATTCAATCTCGATGTAGGCGAAACTAGTGATATTATTGAATCAGAAATCGGTTATCATATCATCAAAGTTCTCGGTAAAGAGGAAAACCGACCTCTTGATCCTGCGGTTCGCCAGATTCTGAAAGAGAAAGCAATGGATGATTGGCTTGAACGCCGCTGGAAACTGAGTACAATAGATATAACTTTGCCATCATAAGTTACTCCCAGGAGTACATTTATGTCCGACCCATTTGAAGATTCATTTGAAGAATTTTTCGACGAACCAGAACCTGTCGAAGAACCAGCGCCTCCCATAAAGCAAAGAAATACTGGGGGCTGTTTGTTGAATGTTCTCTCAGGCATTATGGTTACCGCTACCATGGTGGTAGGATTAGTTTTTGCGATAATTTTTATTAATCCGCAAGCCAGTATTAATCCATTACCCCCAACCACTATCCCTGTCCTGGTATTAACCAATACACCTACACCAACACCCAAAGGTGTTTTACCTTCTACCTGGACCCCAACAGTTTTACCAACCACAATCCCCACTGAAACACCTGCACCCACTAACTCTCCACAACCAACAGAAACTCCCATACCCACAGCAGATCTGGAAAGCGGAACAACTTTCACCACCCAGGATGGTTCTCCCAGTTATGAGGTAAATTCTTACCATCCAGATGCCGGCTGCAATTGGTTGGGTGTCGGAGGACAGATCTTTGACAAAGATGGCGCTCCTGTGAGTGGAATCGTTGTAGAAGCGGGTGGTACGCTGGGAGAAATTGAAATTTCATTAATAACTCTTTCGGGTATGGCGGGGGAATATGGTGAAGGCGGCTTCGAAATCCGACTGCATGATTCTCCAATTGCTTCTGAGGGAGATGTTTGGATTCAACTGCTGGACCAGGCAAGCCTACCTCTTACAGAACAGATTACATTCCAAACATATGATAGCTGTGATTCAAATCTGATCAGAATAAACTTTGTTCAACAAGTAGAATAACGAACTAATATTTTAGAAATAAAAAGGGCCGGATTATAATCTGGCCCTTTTAGATTTAAGAGGAAATAAGACGTTCTCGATGTCCATTAATTAATAAGATTGCCTTATCAATCAACCGCCGGTTTTCTTCACTCTGATGCCAGCGGCTGGCACCAGAGGAATGGGGTAAGGGAATCACCCAGCTTCCCTGGATATCAACCTGGGTTCCAATAATTTCCTGCAGTTTCAATTTTTTGGGATAAAACAAATTAATTGCCAATCGCCCAATCGGTATGATTACCTGCGGGTTTACCAACTCGATCTCTTGATCAAGGAAAATTCGGCACAACTCTTGTTCCCTACGGCTTGGTACCCGGTCTCCATTTCCTGAGGGCTGCCTTCCCGGATAACATTTGGTTACAGAAGTCATATATTGCGTGGATCGAAACCAATTTTCATCAATGCCAGCCCGGCCTAACCAGTCAAATAATCGTTTCCCGCTGCCGGCATTAAATGGACGTCCAGCTTCCTGCTCAGTAATACCTGGCGCCTGGCCGATCGTCATAAACATCGCTGTTCCCAGTCCTGATATCACTGCCGGAGGATAAATCTCATACCCTTCTACCTGGCAGGCCCGGCATTTTTTCATAGTCTGGTGAAGAGTTTTAATCGATTGCTGTGATTTTTGAGTCATAAGACTTTCCTCATTCAGGTTTTTCTCCGCTGATCTTTTGCCATGTTTTCTGTAAAAACAGGGCGTCTTCTTCGAGGGTAGGACTTTCACACAAGATCCTGCCTCCCGCCTTGATGTCCACAAGGGCTTGAAACAAGGCATCCAGGTTCAAATCCGATTCAGTGATGGTCAGGTGATTTTGCTCACCTTTTTCTGAATATTCGATCCCGGAAAGATGACAGTGGAGTTTTTGGAGACTTTTTTCTCCCAGGACATCCCGATAAGACGTCAGGATCTCGATCCATTCCTCATATGTATTGATTGAACCATCCCCCGGTCTGGCATGCAAATGAGCAAAATCAAGACAGGGTTCCACTCCGGACAACTGACTCATTTCCAGGGTATCTTCCAGAGATCCCAACATGGCGCCTTTCCCCATCGTTTCCGGTCTTAAAATGACAGGATTTTCCTCAATGCAAAGTTCCTCTACACAGCCTTCCAGCCTGGGGAGAGCCGTTTTTAGCACTTCCGATGGCTTTTTTCCGAAATAGGAACCGGGATGAAAAACAATATCAGTCGCACCCGAAATATACCCTGCCCTGGCAGCGTCCATCAACCGCTTACGAGATTTTGGCCACTCTTCTTCATTGGCATTTAGATTAATGTAATAAGGCGCATGGACGCTCAAAGCCACGTCGTGTGCTAGTCCAGCCTCTTGAATATTCAACGCGGTCGTTTCAGAAACACGAACCGAGCGCACCCATCCCAATTCCATGGCGTTTAGTCCCAGTTCATCCAGGTAATAAATTCCCCCAACACTTCCGCCAGGTTTTTTTGGTTTATTTTTGGGCGTGCCTACTGTACCAAAACGAAAAGATAGTCCTGCCATCAATTCCTCACTTTATTTACAAATAAAAAAAACCTCAACTATTAATCCAAACCCAAAGGGGTGGTCCAAAAATTAATATGCCAACCAGTATAGAAACCAGGACGCTCAACAAGACTGCGCCGGCGCTGATGTCCTTAATTAATTTGGCTTTGGGGTGCGGTTCCGGGCTGACAACATCCACTACAACCTCAATCGCTGTGTTAAATATTTCCGCTGTCCAAACCAGGCCAACTGTCAGCAAGAGGGAAATCCAGTCTCCACGGGGAAGCTGCAATAGCCAGGCAAATAAAAAAACGGCCAGGGTAAATACTGCATGAATCCTGGCGTTTTGTTGGGTGACAAAAACGCTTTTTATACCTTCCAGGGCAATTAAAATTGACTGCACTCTGGAAATAAAGAAACCCTTATCATTCAACAGCCTTAACTATCCTCAACTTGAATATTTAACCCTAATCTCTCCAGAACTTTTCCCTGGAGGGCCCACATCAGTTCTTTTTCCTTTTCTTCCGCATGATCATTTCCCAATAAATGAAGGACTCCATGAACAACCAGCAGCTGCAATTCTGCCTCTACCGGATGCCCTCTTTTTTGGGACTGTTCTTCAGCCCTGGGATAAGAGATCACTACATCCCCAAAATACCGGGAGTCCAAATCAGGATCTGTAAAATCGGTTGGGAAAGAAAGCACATCCGTTGGTTTATCAAAACCCCGGTACTGAAGGTTCAATGCCTGGATTTCATTATCATCTGTGATTCTCACAGACATGGATGGTGAATCTGATACTTCACACAGCACTAGGGTATTTTCAACTGCTAATCGCAGTTTTTGATCAGCAACAAGCTCTCTAAACGCTTCTTGAACGGAAATCAGAATCACTGGATATTCCTTTTCACTCCCGTTTTGATACGAGTGTGGCATCATCCCCTGAAACTGGCGCTTCTTGATCCTCGCTAATTTCCCCGTCAGGATAATCCACCCGGGCATGGTAGGTGCCTTTTAAGGTAGCGGTAAAGGAATCAATAATGACCTTCAGGTCTTTTAATGTCAAATCTGTACTATTCAACTGCCCTAATTCAACTCGCCTGTTTACCATGTCCTTGATCAAAGCCCGCAGCGCTTCATCCGTTTCTGGGGCTTGAGATCGCACATATGCCTCACAGCCATCAGCCATCATTACCAGAGCAGTTTCTATGGATTGCGGCCGCGGACCGGGGTAGCGGTACTTGGATTTATCTATTTGACTTTCATCACCACCTGCTTTTTCCAAAGCTTTTCCATATTGATACCGGGTGATTAATGTGCCGTGATGTTCTGGAATGAAATCTCTAATGCGGCTGGGAAGCCGGTATTTTTTTGCCAATTCAAGTCCATAGTGAACATGTTCAATGATCAATTGGGCACTATCTTCCGGTTCCATATCATCATGAGTATTCAATTGACCTGTTCCCTGATTTTCAATATAGAATTGAGGATTTTTCATTTTTCCAATATCGTGGTAAAGCGCGCCGACCCGGGCCAACATGCTGTTAGCCTTAATCCGTTCAGCAGCCTGTTCAGCAAGATTAGCAACCTGCAAAGTATGCTGGTAAGAGCCTGGGATTTCGCGTAACAGCCTCTGGAGAAGAGGATGATCTGGTCTGGATAACTCGACCAACTGCAAAGTAGTTGTTAAATCGAGCATGGGTGCCAGGGCGTACTCCAGCAGGATAGTTAAACCGGCAGAGGCTATGCCATTAAACACCGATGCTCCGATTAAAGTTGCCAGACCTGTTACATCAGTAGCAGGATCTATTATCCGGTAAGCAACCAGGATTACAGCGCCAGTCACAGAGATAATTCCACCAACAGACACATAAGCGGATAAACGCTGTGGACGCCTTAAAATTAGCAGCCCCATCAAACCACCCATGCTGTAATATAAAGTTAAATCCAGGGCATTGGGCATGCCATAAGCAGCCAGGATGGCCAGCGGGATACTGGTATATAAAGCCGTCCGTCTGTCAATTAAAGCAGACACAAGCAAAGAATAAGCTGCCATGGGGAATAAATAGGGAATTACCAGGTGTCCGGGAGCTACATAACGGGCCACTCCCAGAAAAACCAGGAATAAAACCAGCAACAAGGTTAGTTGTTTGGTATTCCTTAAAAACTGGGGATTGGAAAGGAAATACAGAATAATAAAGACGGCTGAAAAAACAACTACTGCCAAAGTACCAGCTTGAGTTTGCCAGCCAGAAAATGTAGTTAATAAACCAACTTCCTGAAGAGCTTCAATGTCTACTGCTTGTACTATCGTGCCACGCCGGACAATAAATTCCCCGGCTACTATTGAGCGGGTTACTGGCGGAACATTTTGGATGGCCGCTTCCCGGGCCGCGTCAGTCGCATCCTCGCTGTATACACTATTGGGCACTACAAAAGCAGAGGCAAGATCCACCACTAATTGAACCTGCTCTTCAGATAAAGACAAGCTAACCAACGAAGGTAACTGTTGACGGGTTTCTTCCAAATCCACTTCCCGGATAGCGCTGCGCATGACCTGCTCCAGGATAACCACAGCTTCCTGGCGTACTGTTTGCCAGCGCACGTCACTAAGCACAATAATCTGATTAGCTTTATCCTGGGAGATGTAAATACCGTCCAGGGCAGCCAGGTCAGTATATTTTTGTTCCTGGGTAGAAAATTGGTCATTCCTGACCGAATCGATGAAAGTCAGGGCATCTTTTAGATTGTTCAGCTGCTGCCGGGCGATAGCTGAATCAGGGCGGGTGTAAATCGGGTCAACCCCCTGGGCAGCTTCCTGCTGATTCTGATCTGTCAACACCTGGCTTTGATAAGTTACAGCAAAAGGCGAGACCACATCCTGAGAGGCTACGTTACCTTCAGAAACCAGTACAGTGGATAAAGCACCGGTCAGTGACCAGTTAATTAACCACCAGATGCCAACCATACAAAGTACCAGGATCAGGATTAATACGATAACTCTGAACAAAGAGGGTTTTAGGGTTTGATATTTCATAATGTTTCAACAGGCAAAATTAATTTTTATCGCCAATGATTTGGTTACTTTTTTTGGGGAGTTTACTTTATCCCAACAGTTCCCTAACGATCTGGTTGGCTACCTTTCCATCCGCTTTTCCCCGGATTTTTGGCATTAAAGCACCCATAACACTGCCAATTTCTGTCATGGAAGTTGCACCAGACTCATCGATCGCTTCCTGTACCAGGACTCTTAATTCTTCTGTACTGAGCGGTTTGGGAAGGAATTCGTTGAGAATTCCAATCTCGATTTCCGCCTTGGTAATCAGGTCAGGACGATTCGCCAGTTTTGCGCCTTCAATGGTTTCCTGGCGGGATTTAACCTCTTTTTGAAGCAGATTCAGGACTAAATCGTCCTCCAGCTCTCCCCGAACTTCAACTTCAGCATTTTTTATTGCTGCCAAAGCCATTCGCAGGGTCATTTTTCGCTGAGCTTCACCGGCTCTTAATGCCTCAGTTAAGGCATCGCGTAATTTTGTTTTTATATTCATATTCACCATTATACCCTTTTCAATCCCTTAGCCCATAGGATGCTTCATTTTTTCCCCACCCAGGACATGCATATGGATATGGAAGATTTCTTGATGGGCATCCGGCCCATTATTGACAATTAATCGATAACCCGATTCAGATATACCAATATCCTCAGCGGCGGCTTTGGCCCCTGAAAATAGTTTTCCCAAAATAGCTTCATCTTCCGTACCCATCTCCCGCACCGAAGGAATGTGTTTATTGGGAATCACAAGCAGATGCACCGGAGCAGCGGGATTGATATCCTTAAAGACCGTGATCGATTCATCTTGAAAGAGAATTTCGCTGGGAATTTCTTTTTGGATAATTTTACAGAATAAACAATCTGTCATCTTAACCTCCTGATAGATGGTTATTGCTCTAGGTCAACTTCAGAGATTGATAATTTCTCCGGTAACACCTTCCGGCGTGGTCCCGGTTACTTGTATCCGCGAAAATGTATTCCAAACCTCCGGGTGCGCTTTTGCCTCTACCCTGAGGTAATTATCTGTTAAGCCCACGGCTGTGCCGGATTCTTCATCAACTTGTTCCCAGAGAGTTTCCAGCTCTGATCCAAGAAAACGTTGGCGGTAATGGTCCATATCTAACTTAATGACTTCCCTGATTTGGGCGCTGCGGGATTTCCGGACCGGGTGAGGAACCTGGTCTTCATATTCTGCAGCAGAGGTTCCTTCCCGTGCAGAATAAGTAAATACATGTCCAGCGGCAAAAGCCATCTGATGGATAAAATCCAGGCTTTCCTGGTGATCCTGCTCTGTTTCACCAGGAAAGCCAGTTAATATATCGGTCGTAATGGCAATATCAGGAATTTTGGAACGGATATTTTCAACCAACCGGGCAAATTGGCTGGGATTTATCGCTCTTGCCATTCTTTTTAAAGTAAGTGATGATCCAGATTGTAGAGGAAGATGTAAATGTCGGGCAACCCGATCCTCATTGATCAGTTCTAACAGGGCTGGATGAATATCCCAGGGTTCTATAGATGACAGGCGCAATCTGGGGATCTCAGTTTTGGCAAGGATATTGTGAACCAGGTCCTGCAGCCCTGCGGCGGGGTTATGGTCTTTTCCCCAAGAGCCCAGCTGCACACCTGTTAGAACAACCTCTTTAATCCCTGCCTGAACAGCTGCATTAATCTCTCGCACCACGAATGCAGTCGATTCGCTCCTGGAGTTTCCGCGGGCAATAGTTGTGACACAGTAAGTGCATTGATGGCGGCAGCCATCCTGCGCTTTTATAAATGCTCTGGTCCGCTGCCTGTTGCCAGGAATGGGCACTCGAAGAATGGGTTCCTGATCAAAACTTTCCAGATCTATGGAAAGTAAATTGGATACCAATTGAACTTTATCCTGATTGGCTACCACGCTAGTGACGCCTGGTAAATCCAACGCCTGATCGGGATATTGAGTGCTCCAGCAGCCGGTGGATATTATTTTCTTAACCCCGCTGCGGGCAATGCGTCTGATAATTTTCCGGGAGTCTGCTGCCGCTGCAGCAGTGACAGTGCATGTATTTACTACAGCCAAATCCGCTTCAGACGGACTGGCAACCAACGTATGGCCCGCAGAAGAAAATTGCCGGGCGATAATCTCAAGTTCACTTTGATTTAATCGGCATCCGATCATATCAAGGTATATTTTCATCTTTTTAAACCGGGGAGCATTATTAGATTAATAAAAACTTCTCAAGGAATTTTAACCATTAAATTATCAAACCAAATATCAACACCAGGTAAATCAAAAGACCCGACAATCAATCCAATATCACCATCGGAGAATGTGATGTCAAACGCTTCTCCAAGTTGTTCTCCATTTACATTAAGAACCAAATGGTTGCCACTGCAAGTAGCCTGAATATGATTGCCACTGTTCCCGGTGTGAATGATTTCAGAGTGATACATCTGGGGTGGCTCAAGCAATCGTTGTTCCCCATTTTCTACAATCCCAATGCCGTAATATCCATCACTGCTGATTATGAAGAAATAAAAATTCTCTGTGTCCTGGTACCGGCAAAGGACGCCATAATCGTTATCATCCGGGCCTCCACTTTTCCCCGCATCGATATCAATAAGGACATCTGTAAAATATAGTCCGGGATTTGACCAATAATCCGCATTGGTGGCATTAACCACAATCCGATACAAGTCATTTTCATAATCTGTCATACCCGCTTCGGTTTGAACCCTATCCCAACCGCTGGAGGGGTCATTAAATCCATCCTGGAAGAGCAAATCACCTTGATTGGTGGGATACTCACCGAAGATTTGGGAAATCTGAGACAAGCTGCAAGCCATGGATACAAGCACCAAAAAAGCGATGATGAGTAATTTAGGCGGTTTATGCTTCATATTGATCTCCAAATTCTTGTGCCATTTCTAAAAATAATCCTTTCCAATTTGAAGTTTGGGCAGGGAAATTTCCAACCGCGTTATTGATAATTGGATAACAAACGTTTTGCCTGGTCCAATAAGGCCAGATTATCCGAGTGTGCCAGGGTTTGCTGAAGGTAATATATTGTCAGATCCGGCTCATTCCGGGCGGAATAAAGTATACCCAGGTGGTAATAAGCCAGAGCATAGCCAGGATCCATTTCCAAAGCTTTCTGGAAATGTTTTACAGCATTCATTTCGTCATCCAGAGCCAGCAGAACTTGTCCCAACATATCCAAACTGATTGGGTCCCCGGAATCTAACTGCACGGCAACTCTGGCAGCTGGCAGCCCAACCTCTTTGACCTGGTAACTATAGTTCACACAAAATTCAGCCAATTGATTGTAATATATGCCATCCAGGGGAGCCAGTTCAACTGCTGCCTGGTATTTACTGATTGCCGATTCCAAATCACTCAAAGCCGCCAGTGATTTTCCTTCTTCCATCAACACATCCGGATTTTCCGGCCAAAGTATTTCTACAATCTGGAAATGTTCCAGCGCTGTTCGATGCGAGCCAATCCGCTGCCAGTATAAACCCAGAAACAGATGAGCCAGGGGAGAGTCTTCATCCAGGCTTAATCCTGTTTCAAGGATTTCCAACGGGTCTTCCGATGGATTTTCCAGGTGTTGGAGAGCTTCCCCCCAATACACCCAGGCTTCTGCATAATCCCGGCGCAGGATGGCAGCTTTTTCAAAAGCATATGCAGCCAGATGCCAGCGGTTTATCGCTGCCAGAGCTTGGCCTGCGGTAACATATTGATAGGCAGGCTCTTCATTTACAGTTACCCGGATCGCAGCAGCGACCTGCTCTGCTTCGGGGAAATCTTCACTGGACTGATCGAGATATGGCAGTGCTTTGGGAGGTGCATCTGCTGCCATTAATAATCCAAAATGGAGAATAAGTTCTGGCGTGCTTCCTTCGTCTGATTGAGTCAGATAACGATGCCAGGCTTCAACAGCCTTCGTAATTTCACCTTGGTCCTCATAAAGAACTGCCAGCTGCTCCAAAGCAATCGATGATCCTTCCAGGTCCTGCCAGATTGCTGCTGCTGCCTCCTGTTCATCAAGCTGAACATAAGCCTTGCCTAATTTGATCTGGCCGGCTAAAGACAGGGCGCTTAATTCTAATGATTTTTCATAAGAATTTTTTGCCAATTGATAATCCCCCGCTTTAAAAGCAGCATCACCTGCACTCTCCCAAAGTGCTTTCCACCAGGGATTCATCTCTGCCAGGGCAACCAAATTTAGTGCCCCTTCTTGATAGTTTTTTCCCTCAAAGGCTTGCTGCACTTCCTGTACTTTTTGAGTTACACTATTAGAAGATGGCGTAAAACCCATTAAGGAACCGATCAAGATCAAAAGACCCAATCGAAGGGCAGTTTTTTGGTGGTTATTCATACCTGAGATTATATTGTATTTACTTCTGAAATGAAACCACAGGGCCAGGAGTCAGGGAAAAGGTATAATCATTTAACTCCCATTATTCTCAAACAGATAAGGAGCCAAATTGGATTTTGGATTATCAGAAGAGCATCAAATGGTGCAGCGGATGGTCCGGGATTTTGCAGCCAAAGAAGTCCTGCCTACGATTCAGGAACAAGATCGTGTGGGGGCAATGGCACCTTTTGTAATTCCCCGAATGGCGGAATTGGGCATCCTTGGCATAACCGTCCCGGTTCAGTATGGCGGACAGGGTATGGATTATATTTCCCTGGGATTGGTTTGTGAGGAACTTGAAGCAGTTGATACTTCTCTTCGGGTGATTATCTCAGTTCATAATGGTTTAACCTGCTTAACCCTATTGCAATGGGGCACCGAAAAACAAAAAATGAAATACCTGGTACCGCTGGCAAAGGGAGATAAAATCGGCTGCGGTGCTTTTACAGAACCGGGTGCCGGATCTGATTTTGCTCAGATCCAGTCCACTGGGAAAAAAGACGGGAAAGATTACATTTTAAACGGGGAAAAAATGTGGATTTCTCTGGCTTCGGTTGCAAATTATGCAATCGTCACCGTGCGGACAGGAAAAAACACCAAACGAGCTTATCAAGGTTTGTCTACTTTTTTGGTAGACCTGGATTCCCCGGGCATCACCCGGGGTGATATCCATGGAAAATTAGGAGTCAGGGCAGGATCCACCGGGTGGATCAATTTCCAGGATGTACGAGTAAGCGCGGATAACTTAATCGGAGAGGAAGGGGAAGGCTTTAAAGTGACCATGTCCGCCTTCGATAGCGGGCGCTATACTGTTGCAGCAGGCGCTACTGGCCTGATCCGGGCAGCACTGGAAGCAAGCAGCGCCTATGCGGAAGAACGGAACGCATTTGGAGAAAAAATCAGTGATTTCCAACTCATTCAAGCCAAAATCGCCCGCATGGCACTTGATTATCAAGCTGCCCGTTTGTTATACCTGCAAGCCGGGAGCTTAAAAAACCAGGGTATCCGCAACACTCGCGAAACATCCTCAGCCAAATGGTATGCCACAGAGGCTTCCTTCCAAGCAGCCTCAGAAGCAGTGCAGATACATGGGGCTTACGGATACAGTGATGAATATCCAGTGGAACGCTACCTCAGAAACGCCAAGGGCGCCATGATTTACGAAGGCAGTAATGAAATTCAATCTCTGATTCAGGCAGAATATGCACTGAACAGGCGTCGGGATAAAAAAATACGCCTGGAGCTGCCCCCTTATGATCCTATTTCATGGACCTGAGATCCATAATTAAATAATCAAGTTCTTTCAAATTTCAAGGAGGGTAACAGTGTGAAAATTATTGTCTGCGTAAAGCAGGTCCCAGACACAGCAGCTACCATGACTGTTGATAGCGGGGTCATCAGTTGGGGAGATGCGCCGTTGATTATCAATCCTTGGGATGAATTTGCTGTGGAAGCCGCCCTGAATCTGGCTGCTGACCAGGGAGGGGAAGTCATCGCTCTCTGTCTCGGTAAGGAAGGAGAAACCGAAGCCATCAAACATGCCCTGGCAATGGGCGCAGATTCTGCAGTGATGGTGTCTGATCCGGCATTAAAAGACGCCGATAACGTGGCTGCCTCCAAAGTCCTGGTAGCCGCAATTCAAAAAATCGGGGATGCGGATCTTGTGCTCTTCGGTCAGCAGTCTGTAGATACCGTTACCGGTTTACTTCCGGTTCAGGTGGCCAGACTATTAAAATGGCCTTCCCTTACCCTGGTATCAAAATTTGAAGGGATCTCCCCCGATGATGGAAAACTACAAGTCCTGCGCTCCATGGAAGAGGGCAACCAGGTTGTGGACGGTGCCCTGCCAGCCGTGGTGAGCATCACCAAAGATTATGGAGAACCGCGCTACCCTTCTTTTATGGGTATCCGGAAAGCCTCCAAGGCCGAATTTCCTGTCTGGAGTTTGACTGACCTGGGTATTGAAACACCCTCTTCATCAATAACCTGGCCTGAAATTTCTGAACCAGTTCAAAAGGAAATCGTCACCGAAATCATCGAAGGTGACACACCGGAAGAGAAAGCCAAAAACCTGGTAGAAAAACTAGTTGCCGAGAAGGTGCTCTAATGACAAAAAAAATACTTGCCTATATAGATCATTTTCATGGAAAAGCCCAATCGTCCTCATGGGAAGGTCTTGGATTGGCGGCCACAATCGCAGCTGAAACCGGCGGAGAAACTGCCGCATTGATCCTGGGAGAAGGCGTTAACCCATTATCGGATACGGCTTTTCATTACGGTGCTGATCAGGTTTTAATTGCAGATGATCCAATCCTCAAAGACTTCCGCCCAGAGCCGTTGGCGGATATCATCGCCCAGGCTGCCAGGTCCTACCAACCCGATTTGATTATCTTCCCAACCACGTCCCGCGGACGGACCCTGGCCGGTATGGCTGCAGTGGATCTGGATACGGGTGTGATGGTCGATGTAATTGGACTGGACTGGAAAGACGGAGAGATAACAGCTACCCGGCCAATTTATGCCGGTAAACTGCTGGCAAAACTAACTTGTAAAACCTCGCCTCAGATTATCACTTTGCGCACCAGGGCTTTTGATAAACCGGAACCGGACCCATCCCGATCAGGCACGGTAACAACTTTGGAAGTTGGGCTTGATTCTTCTGCAGTAGCAACGGTTATTACAGATCACCAGGAAAAAGCATCCGGAATAAGTTTAAGCGATGCCAATATTATCGTTTCCGGAGGACGGGGTGTAGCTCTCAATCCAGCATCGGAACCGCCCGGCGACTTGGATGAAGAAGCCGCAGAAATCTGGAAAGCAGAACAGGGCTATGCCTTGATCCAGAACCTGGCTGATGTATTGGGCGCAGCGGTTGGTGCCAGTCGGGCAGCCGTGGATGCCAAATATATTAACTATGATCACCAGGTTGGGCAAACCGGCAAAGTTGTCTCACCTGACCTCTATATTGCCTGCGGCATATCCGGCGCTATTCAGCATTTGGCCGGGATGCGCGGCAGCAAGGTAATCGTGGCTATAAACAAAGACCAGGATGCCCCAATTTTTAACTTCTCCCGTTTCGGTTTGGTTGGAGATATGCATGCTATTCTTCCACCCCTAACCGAAGCATTGAAGGAATATTTGGCCGGTTAAGTTAAACAAAAGGGACGAAGCCCTTTAAAAGGGCTTCGTCCCTAAGATAAACTCCTTGAGATTTGAAATCTCCGGGAGTTTTTTCTTTTAATGATTATTACGGGATGGCATCATCAGAACACAGCGGTTAGTGCTGCCCACCACACGCTCCGAATCCGCACCCATGATCATACGATCAAACGCGCCCCGGCCATTGGATGTCAATAAAATTAAACCAAAATCATTCTCTTCGGCTGTTTCGACAATGGTCATCGCCGGTCTGGATCCTTTGACAATGATATGGGTCTTAATCCCATCATTTTCCAGGGATCGGGCAACTGCTTCCAGGAAATTTTTCATTTTGGCTTCAGCCTCAATACGCAAGTTTTCTACTACGTCTGCTGGAGCACGGTAATTCTCTGTTTCCGGGATCTGCGGGACTGAGAGCAATGTCAATTCACTGTTATAGGCCTGGGCAAAAGTTCTTGCATAAGGTAAAACCTTTTCCGAAGCAATAGATCCATCCAGGGCTACAAGCATCTTGGCAGGTTTTCTCCCCAGATCTTTCGGTTGCTCACCCTGAACCAGGTAAACCGGGATAGTTAGTTGCATCATCAACTTGGCAGAAACCCCACCGCTCATCCAGTGTTTTTCACCGGATTTTCCGCGGGTAGTGGTAACAACCAGATCAATTCCAGCTGATTTCACAAACGCCTGGGTAACTTCAGCGATTGATCCCCGCCTGACAGCTTTATTCACTTCAAATCCATCCCCTTTAAGCTGATCGATAATGCTGTCCAGGTAAATCTCCCGGGCCGCCAGGTCTGCGTTAAATTGCTCTTGAGGTCCATGGGAATAAGATTTTACTCCGGATAATAAAGTCATTGAGGCACCGGTTGTCCGGCAAATCCGCTTAGCAGCCGGCAGGGCCTGGGCAGCATAGACAGAGCCATCCAGTAAAACAGCTATCTTATTAATCGTTTTTTGTTCCTTGCGCCAATTGCTTCTCTCGATTGGTTCAGGATCCCAGGTAATTTCCTGTGCAGGCGCCGATGTACCGGCCGAAACTGCAGTAGGTGCCATCTGACCAAAACCAAAACCGGCCAAAAGGGCTGTGTCGAGACCTCCGAGGTAATCCAGCACTGGATCCGGCTCTCCCAATTTATTCCTGGAGATACTGAAACCGACATACAAGATCGGGATGAATAGCAAATAAGTCCAGGCGCCTTCGAAAAACCGTTCCTCAAATATAATAAACGTTGCTCCGGTCGTAAGAAGTGCCGCTATAGCCGTACCGGGAATCAGCAGCGCTTTGGAAATAGTAAAGTTTTCGCGGGCTTGGCGGATTAGTCGCTTGGTCACTGCCCATCCTGTCATGCTCAACAAGATGAATACACCTGCTGCATAGATGGCCAGGTAAGTCTCTTCATTGGTGCCAACAAATAAAAACGCAATAATAACGATACCAACTTCCAGCCAGACTGGTTTGTCTGCCACATCAAATTGATTTTGCTGACCGAGAGTAGGGGGAATATAATTACGTTTCTTTAATCCCAGGGCTAAATTTTGCAAACCCTGCGCACTGGCCGCGGAAGCCGACATTAACACCGCAATTCCAACAATGGTTCCCAGTATAGGCAAGGGATAAGGCAGTAACACGTCCATTGTTTGTGTGAATACCGAGACCTCAAGATTAGTCGGATCCGCAATATCAAGAATGGCCGGACCAACAATCAGCATTGTAGCTGCCGTTGTTCCCATAATGATCAAAAGACTGTTAAATGCCCGTCGACTGCGGACTTCGTCCGTTCCTTCGTAGGCCGCAACCAGGTTGGCAAAAACTTCAATGCCTGTCATGACTGCAAGGATGCGCACATATCCCGCCAATGTAAAGTGGAAATATTCTCCACTGAAGGCTGCAAGATTAAAATCTGGCAGGTGAAATCCCCGCTGCCAAATGGTTGCTCCAATCATCGCCCAAAGGAGAACCAGGACACCCGCTGTGGCAGGTCCAAAGGTTCGGGCAGCCACTTTTGGACCCCGGTTGACCAGCCAACCTGTCAGCACACTGAGCGCAATGGCCACTATAGTGCGATACTGAATCCCAAAAATAGCTTCATTTAAAACAGGTAGACGGTCGGCGATAAAGGTGACCATCGCAGCCATACTGACTAAAAAAGTCAGTGTGTACTCCACAAAGGTGATTGCCGCATTAATTTTCACTGCCCAGCTGCCGAACTCTTCTTCACTCAACCCGCTGCCACCACTGCCATCTGTGACCCAGCGCATAACCAGGCGGTACATAGCCGAGACAACCATAATAGTGATAATAACGAGCCATAGAGAAGCGCCAAAAGTCACTTTGGCAACACCAGCTACCACAATTAATTTCAAGAAGGGCCCAAACACATACAGCGGCGAAGTTGCGGGATCACCACCGCCGGCCAAGGCACCTTCAAAAGCATTATTTAGTTTATTTGATATTTTTACAGCCATACTTTAGTTCCCTTTCATATTGCGGATGATTATTCATCCCATTTACATAAAAAACGGAAGTGCTCGCAGATATTTGCTGCGCACTTCCCTCCGGTCTGGTTGAAAAAAAATAGCAAGGAAAAAAACCCTGCTATCAATTCACACTCTCAGACTTTATAATTATACCGTACTTCAATCTGGAGTCCAATAGTTCCGGCAGTCTTATAATAGAGATCCCGGTAATTCATTGGGAAGACCTATGGTTAATCCGGCCTTCCGTGCAAGGATATAACACAGAAGAAGATTTGGATTTATTGCTGGAAATGCTGGGAAAATACCTGAGGGAATGACAACGGGCGACTCGCTGAGTCGCCCCTACACAAACGGCCTCTTCAAATAATTTCAGGTAACCGGTTATTTTTGTTCGATTGACTGTTTTCAGGGCAGCTCGTACAACTCCACCAACACTCCCCCGGCGCTTTTTGGGTGAATAAAGGCCAATTGGCGGCCGTCGTCCATCATCAGGGGTTTTTCATCAATTAAACGAACCCCTTTATCCTTCAAGTCAGTCAGTTTTTCACTAATATCACCCACCTCAATACAGATATGGTGCAGCCCCGGACCCCGCTTAGCCAGAAATTTAGCCAAACCAGAATCCTCTGTTGTGGGTTGAACCAATTCAATTTCGCTTTCCCCCAGAGGTAAAAATGCAATTTTTACTTCCATGCTGGTAATAGTTTCCACATGGTCGAGGGACAATCCCAACTGATCTTGCCAGAAGGTAAGCGCTTCCTCCAGGTTGGGTACCAAAACAGCAACATGATTCAAGCGTTTAAGATTGGTCATAGGGTAATTATAGTCGAATATTTCTTACTGCTCACGTACCTGCCCCTAATAATTATTATCATAATGGATACTAACAAACCATAAATTGCTGCTTCCGTGAGGGAATTTCAACTTTGCTCGCTAACAAGGGTAAACGAGGCTAAATTACAATACAGATTCGGAAAAAGATTGGCGGCGGATCGGGTAAAATTAAAGCCATTCTGGGCACACTTCAGGGGAGTACTATTAATATACTGGTCACCCATGACTTAACTGCAACAAACGTATTAGAATTGGCAATAGATAATCTATCATATTTTAATTAGGC
>CAXMRF010000017.1:0-31611 GCA_964195965.1 uncultured Nitrosomonadaceae bacterium | reverse complement strand
ACATGCACAAACCAATTTTCAAAACTCTGGGAGTGATGTTCCGCAGCGCCGGTACCAGAGCCAGCTGGTGTTCTGAGCACCAAAGGCACAGTCGACTGTCCACCAAACATAAACCGCAGTTTGGCAGCCTGGTTGACCAATTGTTCAGACGCCAGGGTTGTGAAATCCATAAACATGATTTCCGCGATAGGACGCATACCGATCAGGGCTGCACCAGTGGCAGCACCTGTTAATGCCAACTCGGTAATGGGCGTATCCAAAATGCGTTCCGGCCCAAATTTTTCTAGCATACCGTAAGTAACCTGGAATGCGCCGCCATATTCTCCGATGTCTTCTCCAATCAGAAATACACGGGAATCTCGTTCCATTTCCTGGGTCATTGCTTCACGAATAGCTTCTAAATAAGTTATCTCTCTCATGGTGCGTAAACCCCTTCTAACAAAGTTTCAATAGCTGGATCAGGACTGGCCTCGGCAAATACCCGGGCAGACTCGATATCGCCATAACCAGTTTCTTTTATCTGCTCAATTTCTTTTTCAGTAAGGATCTTCTTACTGACACAATATTTTCCAAATTTGAGAATGGGATCTTTCTTCTTCCATTCTTCAATTTCTTCTTTGGATCGATAGCGATTGCGATCACTCTTGGAGTGCCCCCGCCAGCGGTAGGTATCATTCACGATTAATGAGGGTCCGCCCCCTTCGCGAGCAAGTTGTACTGCTGCTTCAACAGCAGCTTGAACCTCCAGCAGGTCATTGCCGTCCGTTGAGCAGCTTCCTGCCATACCGTAAATTTCACCATGGGCAGCAATTTTTTTACTGGTTGTCCAATCGTTGGCCGCAAAAGACATGGCATACTGGTTGTTTTCACAAATAAATACTACCGGTACCTGGTAAAGCACTGCCAGGATCATAGATTCGTGAAAAGCGCCGGTTGAGGCCGCTCCATCGCCGAAAAATGCCAACAAGACCCGGTTTTCTTTTTGCATTTTTAATCCAATACCGACACCTACGGCAAGTGGAATACCCCCGCCAACAACACCATTTGCCCCCAGGTTGCCGCCGGCTACATCCGCGATATGCATGGATCCGCCTCGCCCCCGGCAGTACCCATTTTCTTTGCCGTAAAACTCGGCCATCATTAGATTCAAATCCGCGCCCTTGGCAATGCACAAACCGTGACCCCGGTGGTGACCGATAATAAAATCGGTTGGCTCCAGGGTGCTAATGGACCCCACTGCAGACGCTTCCTGCCCAATGGACAGGTGCATCGTACCGTGGATTTTGCCGGCCATATAACTTTTTTCTGCCTGTTCTTCAAAAGCTCGAATTTGGTACATTTGCAGTAAATACTGCTTTGCATTTTCTTTCGTTAATTTCATATTTGCTTACCTCCCCAATAAATTTGCCTATTACTTATTAATCGCTGCGCGAAATTCTCTCGCTGCTGCAACCGGATCATCTGTTTCCCGAATGGCCCTGCCAATAATAAAAACCGAAATATCCAGATCTTTGAAAAACGGAATCATATCAAGCTCAATTCCACCTGCGACTGAGATCTGAAATCCCATATTGATCAATTCCTGGATAATTTCCTTGTCGTTGTCGTCCCAGGTCCGGGAAAGATTACCTTCATCCCAGCCCCGGTGGTAAACCATTTTTTCAACACCAATTTCACGCCATTCTCTGGCACGCGCAATGATATCTCGTATACCGGTTAGTTCAATAAACATCTCTTTTCCGGATCGAGAATTGGCTTCTTGTAATGCCAGCTTGATCGTATCCAACGGTGCTGCTCCCAGCACAGTCATCCAATCAGCTCCAGCGTCAAAAGCCATTTTTGCTTCACCGCCGCCCACGTCAGGGGATTTTATATCTGCCAGAATCAAAGTATCGGGGCACATTTCCCGAATTGTTCTTACTGCCAGCATCCCGGCTGCCTTTGAAAGCGGAGTGCCCACTTCAATAATATCCACTTCCTTATGGACTAATTGAGTCATCGCTAAAGCCGGTGCCAGGTCAAAATAATCAAGGGCTAATTGAAGTAAGGGTTGTTTAGTCATTGAGGGATTACTCTCCTTTTCCTTCTTGTTTGGCATGGAATTTCTTCCAGCCTTCTTTCATTTTGTTCCGGATATATTTACCAGCCTGCTCTACAATTTCAACAGCATCCGGGAATTCCTCGGTCCAGAGCTCCAGCACAACCGGGGCCTGGAATCCCATTTCAGCCAGTTTTTCAAAAGCATCCACAAAAGGCACTTGACCTTCACCGGGAGAAACATAACGCAGCTGTCCAGGCAAGGTATCTTTTACATGCAATGCAGCGATATGGCCTTTTACATATTCCAGCTGGGAGACCACGTCTACACCAGCGAAGATCAGATTGCCAAGGTCTGTGTAAGTTTGGAACCAAGGAGAATTGAAATAATCGACATATTCCATAACCCTTGGCATTGTATTGATTTGAATATCCCAGTTTTCCAGCGCCAGCATTACCCCTGCCCCGCTGGTTAATTCAAAACCTGCACCCAGGTTTTCCAGGAATCTCTCCCGGGTTCCCTGGTCAACTTCCTGGTAATAATCCTCTGCGCCGCCTAGCAGAATTGTCCTTGCATTTAAATCCAGGGCCAGTTCAATAGAGCGCTTAAAAATATCTAAACCCCGGGCTCTGGTTTCAGCTGACTCACTGCCCAAAGGGAAACGGCGGCTTGCACTCAGGCTCAAGGATTGAATTTTTACCCCTGTGCCTTCGATCAAATTCCTGACTGACTTGCGCTCATTTGCGCTCCAATCCAGCCGGGCAATGCGCTCATCCGTATCATCAATGGAAATTTCCAGGAAATCAAATCCTGTCTGCTTGGTCAATACCAGGCGTTCTTCCCAGGTCAGAGTTTTCGGCAGCGCTTTTTCATACAAGCCGACCGGAATGGTATTTAAATTGCTAACCCATTTTTTATTCATATTAATTCTCTATCACGTATGTGAAACATAAAGTCACATATGTGATTATTATAGTGTTAGAGGGGAGGTTTGTCAAGGCGAATAGGGAAACAAGGAATTGTTTTAACCAAAAAAAGAGCCCGAATGCTGAGTTCTTCATCCAGTAAAAATATATTAGAGTGAGAATTGAGAAAGGCTCAGAAATGACTTATTACCCAATCAATAATATTCCTGTTTAGAATACGAGTTTCAGGGGGAAAACAGGAAAACAAAACTGATTATCCGGATTGGCAGTATATGCCCCGCCGGATATTCATTGGTCTTGTCAAATGGAGTTAAGTTGGGATCCTATTTGGCCTGTTTTTTATCTTCGGCGGCCAATTTTTGCTTGCGCTCGTCCATTTCCCGCTGCATCATTTTACGTGTGCTGGGCGACATTTTCTGAATTTTTTCTCCCTGAAGGACTTTTAATGCCTTGTCAGCGAGATCCTTTTCGTCAAAATAGCGCTTAAGATTTTCGGCTGTTTTCCGCCGCGGAGTGATATCTCCAATTCTGGCAATTAAAGGCAAGGGAGATTGTTCAACAGCTTTTTCCCAGGGGATGCCAATAATCTTGCGGATTTTTTTATTTGACTTTTTACGATTTAACTCATCAGAGGTATGGGCTCCTTTTGCAATTTCCACAATAAGGTAGCGATAAATTCTTACCAGGTTCATCCAGGAAGCAAACATAATCACGCCATAAATCAAAACGATCCAGTTGAGCCAAAATGCATTCGCCTCGTAATAATATAAAATTTGCCTGCCTACCTCGCCTAACATAACTTCTACAAAAGAACGCACCATGCTAATTTTCCTCCAGATCTTCCATAAGAAAGGGGTGTGTAATATTCATCATATTACACACCCCGATTCTGTCAATCAGATTTTACTAAAGTGATTACTCACCACTTGCGCCAGCAAGTTTGTCCCAGGCAGCTTCGTTCTTTTTGTAGAAGTAGAACAGAGCAGCGGTGAGGACGGCAAATAAACCAACGCCGATCCAGCCGGTGTATTTACCAAGAAGCATAAAGGCCAGCGGTGTCCAAGCAAATCCATCAGCAATGCTGGAAATCATAGCAGCATTTTCGGGGATAGCAAATCCAGCGCCACCAGCTACCTCGGTGATAACCGGGGCCATAGCGTTGGCAAAGTAGAAACCGAAGATCATCAAAAAGGTACCAACAAAAACCATCTTGACGATATTGCCTTTAGCCATCGGTGCAATCTGAGAAGTCAGGAAAGGCAGCACGGCCAGGTCAGCAAACAACAGCATGCGGTTGCCAGGCAGAATGATGGACAACAAGATTGCGATGGGGACCAAAAGCAGGCCGGTGGAAATCGCGGAAGGATGTCCAACCAAAACTGCGGAATCCAGACCAATGTAGACCTCGCGGTCGGAAGCGCGCTTGGACATGAAGGTGCGGGCAGCTTCAGAAACCGGGATCAGGCCTTCCATAAGGATGCGGACCATGCGGGGGAGCAATACCATAACAGCGGCTAGCTCAACACCTAGAACAATGATTTTCCCAAGGGTGGGAATAAAAGCACCGGCAAATTCGCCAAAGTAGGCGATCAGGCCGAGAACAACACCAATTACCAGGCCCATAACCATCGGATCACCAAAGGTGGAGCCGAGAGCTTTTTCGATTCCATCAGGATCAGCATCCACTTTGTTCAGGCCGGGGATCTTGTCAAACAGCCAGTTGAAGGGCAGAGCCAGGGGAACCATAGGAGCAGTAAATCCATGAGGAATGGAGATGCCGGGCAGGTCATAGAATTCCTGAATGCCTTTGGCAGTCCAGTCGCCCAAGAAGAGCATAAATGCCGCGCCAACTGCAGCTGCGGCCAAGCCCATGGGAAGAGATCCTGAAACGGCGGTTACCAGGGAACCAAGGAAGGCATAGTGCCAGAAGTTCCAGATATCGACGTTGAGGGTTTTGGTGATGCCCGGGAGTAAGAGTGCAAAGTTCACCAGCAAGGCAACGGGAATCACCCACAAGCCAACGTCTGTGGCGAACGCAACTGCGGCAGCAGCGGGCCAACCAACGTCAACAATATCGCGGGAGATACCAGCGTTGGTAACCAGGGCCTGGGAGACACCGGAAAGAGCGCCCCACATTAAGCCGATTACCAGGTTAATACCGATGAATGCCACACCAATGGTCACCGCGGCCCGGAAAGCTCGTCCCACCTTTGCACCAAGAATGAGTGCAAAGATAAAGATGAACAAAGGCAGCAATACCGTGGCACCCAAGGTATCAACTATTGATTTTAATACGGTAGCAAAATCCATTTTCTATCCTCCAAAATAATATACTTCTAAGTAAAAAAATAACTATTGCTTGATCCTACAACTGGTTTGAGCGGTAATCACCTCCTTGAACACCTTGAAAATTTCCTGGTTGTTGATTATTCTCACTCTTTGATCTAGAAAATCTTCAATCTAATCCAAACTGGCAGTTACAATCACACAAAATCTTCCAATGAGGATTTTCCTCACCGGAATCTGGTAGTTTCTATATACTGTGTACATTTAACAACACAAAACATCAAATCTGGTTACTAATCACTTAAAATATCAAGAATCTCTTTTACTACACCATCGATGCCGATACCGGTCAAAAACGCCAGGCCTTTAACAACGGGGATGCCCGGGTCGAAACGCAGAGTCGAGGTGGTCACAATTAAATCTGCTCCCTGTTTCAAGAGTTCTGGGATTTCCTGACCTTTACATTGTTTGGTGATCACAGAAATCCCTGCTTTTTTACAGGCTTCTTCGATAGCTTTGGCAGCCACGGTTGAAGTCGCGATTCCGGTTCCACAAGACACAATAATAGTTTTTGTCATTTTAGATTTCCTCTTCTAATGGATTATGAAAGTATTGAAAATACTTCTTCAGTCGTTTTGGCAGATACTAATTTTTTGACCGTCTCTGGTGATTGCAACAGTGCCGCTACGCTTTGAAGCATTTCAATTTGGGATTTCGGTTGATCCAGTGCCAACATTATGACCAAACGACAGGGCACTTCCTCGTCGCTCTCAACCATATTGTAAAACACAACATCCTCTTTGAGGATCGCCAATCCAAGAGCCGATTTATTTACATATTCAATATCTACATGGGGAATGGCGGCGTTATATTCACCACCCAGCGGCAGACCGGTTGGCATATTCGCTTCCCGCTCTAAAGCAGCTTCAACAAAATTATCCTTAACCAATCCGAGGTCCCTAAGTTTGCCCCCCAGCCTTCGGATCACCTCTTCAGACGTACTGGCTTCAAGTCCAAGAATAACGGCTTCTTTTGATAAATAATCTTTAATTTTCATACACTAGCAATTCCTGTTGAAATTTACTCTTGTACTAAACAATCAAAGTTGTCCCCCGATAAATCAAACCTGACCCCCTGTCTTACATATGTGAAGAGCTTAATCACATATGTGATATAATAATATTTAGTAACTCTTTTGTCAATGGACGATGGTAACTATTTATAGACTTTCTATCCAAAATCAGGTAACCACCCATGGTAAATAACACAGAGCGTGATGAAATTCTGGCGTTTGTCGCGGAAAAATACTATATAAAAGATCATAAACAAACTGAAATTGCAGAGATGATTGGGCTTACACGCTCCGCGGTCTCGAGAATGTTGACCGAAGCGCGGGAAAAGGGCATCGTTGAAATAGTTGTCCATTACCCCTTCCAGTATGACCATATATTGGAAGAAAAACTCAAACAGCGCCTGGGATTAAAATATGTTTCCGTGGTTGAAATCAGCAACCAACCCAGCTATGAGGATCTCAGAAAACAGCTTGGTAAGGCAGCCTCTAAATTGCTGGCAGGCCTGATCAAACCCGGTCATAAAATTGGTGTTGCCTGGGGAACAACCGTCCAGGCAACCATAGAAGCGTTTGAAACCAAGCATATACCGGGCACAAAAGTGGTGCAGCTGGTGGGTGTATTGGGGTCCACCCGTCATTCATACAGCGCCCAAACCCTGGTCGAAAGATTGGCCAACGAAATCGGCGGAGAAGGAATGTATCTATACACACCCTTTATCGTTGAAAACGAAAGGACCGCCTCCTCTCTCCTGGAAGATCCTGTCGTGAACCAGGCCATTTCCATGGGTGGGGAATGCGATCTCGCCCTGGTAGGTATTGGAACAACAAAACCCGATTACTGCAGCCTTTATAAAGGAAACCATATCTCTCTCAAGGAATTAGAGACCATCCAATCCGCTGACGCGGTTGGAGATGTTTGCGCTCTTTATTTCAAAATTGATGGTTCGTTAGCCCCGGTTGATTTTCATCAGCGCAGAATTGGAATCTCACAAAAAGGACTCCTTAATATTGATACCCGCCTGGGCGTGGCTGGAAATATAGAAAAATCTGAAGCCATTCTGGGAGCTGTCTGCGGCGGTTATATTAATGCCCTGGTAACTGATAACCTGACTGCTAACCGTTTATTGGAACTTGCCCAGATCCACTGCCAGGAATAATTTATCTGGATTAAATGAAACAACAATGAAACTTCAAAAATACAAAACTATTCTTTTAGATGGAGACGGTGTCCTATGGAAAGGGGATGATCCGATCCCCGGCATTAATCCGTTCTTTGATTTATTGAGCGAGTATGATATCCAATGGGCACTTTTAACAAATAACAACACCCACACAGCCCAGAATTATATTGACAAACTGGGCAAGTTTGGTATCCCTGCTGGCAAGGATTCTGTTTTTACCAGCTCCACTGTAACCGCGGATTACCTGCTTGACAGGTATGGCAGGGGCGCAAACCTCCACGTCGTAGGCATGGATGGACTGACAAAAACCCTGGAGGAAGCTGGTTTTCAATTCACCTTTGGTGAGGAGCAGCCAGAGAACAACGTTGTCGCAGTAGTTGCAGGTATGGATCGGGAGTTAAACCTCTTGAAGATAACAATCGCGATGCGATTAATTAAGGCTGGCGCCGATTTTATTGCCACGAACACAGACGGGTCATTTCCGACCCCGGAAGGGATTTTTCCAGGCACAGGTATGGTAATTGGCGCTCTTCAATTTGCATCTGGAACAAAACCCTATGTGGTTGGCAAACCACAGCCGGCGATATTTCAAACCGCATTAAAAGCGCTTAATGCCAAGCCCGGTGAAACTTTAATGGTGGGAGACCGGCTGGAGACAGATATCCTCGGTGCCAACGAGCTGGGCATTCAAACTGCTGCTGTGCTTACCGGAGTTACCTCCCGGGAAGAAATCGACAGTCATGTTATCCAGCCAGATTTTATATTCGATGGTATCGACACGCTCGCAGGGGCGCTCAAAGAGATCTATAAATCATGAAGCCACTTATACTGCTCACAAACGATGACGGCATTCATTCTCCCGGATTGGCTGCAGCAGCTGGACCGCTGGCAGCACTGGGGGAGCTCCTGATTGTCGCGCCCCAGGAGCAGCAAACCAGTATGGGGCGGAGCCGGACTCAGCAATGCGGCGGTGACGGGACGATCACAAAAACTACGGTCAGCTATAAAGACAAATCCTGGGAAGGATACAGCGTTAAGGCTTCACCAGCACTTGCTGTAGTCCACGCAGTTTACGAATTGGCCAACCGTCCCATATCTCTGGTAGTTTCCGGGATTAATTACGGTGAGAACGTTGGCAGCTGTGTTACCGTTTCGGGAACCATCGGCGCGGCCCTTGAAGCAGCCGAAAAAGGCATTCCTGCCCTGGCGGTTTCCCAGGAGATTAACAGCCTGGATTATCATCAATACGGCGCAGATGTTGATTTTACAGCAGCAGCTCATTTTACAGGCCAGATCGCAGAAAAAATCATTGCTGGAACCCTGCCGTTTGATGCTGATGTTTTAAAATTGGAAGTTCCTTGTGGCGCGACTGAGAATACCCGGGTTGTGGCAACCAAACAGGACCGACTGATGTATTACACTCAGAAAATTGAGGAGCGTACAGAGCTCACCGGCACCCCGGCAAAAGTATTCTATGCGCCCAGCAAGGGAAAATCAACCGCCAAAAATACCGATACCTACGCCCTTGCCCAGGGATGGGTTTCTATAACTCCATTAAGTATCGATCTGACATCACGAATATCATTTAATAAATTTGCAGAGATACTCGGCGTGGAGCTGCCAGAAAAGGAAAGTTAATTTTATGGGAATTATTAAGAAATTTACCGGGGATTGGGATAAAGTTTTCACCTGGGACAATACCAGAACCCGGATGTATCAAAACGATGAAACCAACCAGGTATCAGAAACCTGGATGATCGGAAAAGCAGACGGGGCCCAAAATTTTGCCTTTCGCTATTATCAACTCAGTCCCGGGGGCCATTCCAAAAAAGAGCAGCATCCCCATGATCACGGCATGTTTATCCTCCAGGGAGAAGGAGAAGTTACCCTGGGTGAAGAAAGACATCCGGTTTCCAGGGGAGATATCATCTACATTGAACCCGATTTGCTTCACCAGGTTAACAACACATCTTCTGAACCTTTGGGATTCATATGTGTAATTCCTGCCCGGAGAGAAAAAGGCGGTAAAACCGTTTGGGCTGAAGAAGGGATCATTTTTGACTGAGGAATAATAAAACAAGATCTTAAGTTGGAGGATAACATGACTGAACGAATGAAATGGGCCATTTTAGGGACAGGTAAAATTGCGACCCGGTTTGCAGAAGCCCTTAATAATATCCCTGAAAAAGCTGAATTACTGGCCGTGGGATCCCGCAAAGAGGAAACTGGCAATGCTTTTGGGGATAAATTTAATATTCCCCGACGTTATACAAATTATGAGGATGTTGCCGCGGATCCCGATGTAGATATCGTCTATATTGGCACCCCGGGTGTCTATCACTTGCGGGATGTCACTATGTGTCTCAACCACGGGAAACATGTGTTATGTGAAAAAGCTTTCTCGATTAATGCCAAAGAAGCCCAAAAAATGGTTGGCTTGGCCAGGGAGAAAAACCTCTTTCTGATGGAAGCTATGTGGACCCGGTTCTTCCCTGTTCACGTTAAAATCCGGGAGCTGCTGGCAGAAGGAGCTATTGGCACCCCCAATGGCATTACCATCAATTTCCTCGCCAAACCGCCCTTTGATCTTAAGAACCGCTTCTTTGATCTGAACCTCGGAGCAGGCGTGTTATTGGACACCGCTTCTTATGGCGTATCCTGGGCATCCAGTTTATTTGGCGAGCCGGAAGCCGTTACAGGGTTGGCCAGTTTTGGTGAAAGCGGCGCCGATTATCAGACCTCGCTGGTTCTGCGTTATAAAGCTGGCCAGCTGGTTTGCCTGATGTCCTCCCAAATCTCTTACGATGAAAAAAATGCGATCGTTTTTGGCGGCAAAGGAAAAATTGTCGTCCATTCCCCCTGGTACAAACCTACGGAAATGACCCTGTATGTAGAGGGAAAAGAACCTGAATTGATTTCCCTGCCCCTGGATGGGTACAACGGATATGAATTTGAAGCCATGGAAGTTATGAGCTGCATCCAGGCCGGTAAAACCGAATCTGAGATCATGCCGCTGGATGAAACCCTCAGTATTATGAAAACTCTTGATTCTGTTCGAGAACAATGGGGACATAAATTCCCATTTGAGGATTAAGTATATTTTTTTATTGGTAATGAAATAGAAGACAAGGATAGCTATGAGTAAATTTGATGTAATCGTAATTGGTGCAGGACCTGCTGGATATGTTTCAGCAATTCGGGCAGCACAATTGGGAAAAAATGTCGCCATTATTGAAAAAGAATACTTGGGCGGTGTATGCCTGAATGTCGGCTGTATTCCTTCAAAAAGTCTGCTTAAAAATGCCGAGTTAGCCTATACCCTCAACAATCGGGCCAAGGATTTTGGAATTTCTTTCGATAACCTGAATTTTGATTACGCCGCAGCGGTTAAGCGCAGCCGGCAGGTATCCAAGCGCCTAACCAAGGGAGTAGAATTTCTACTTAAGAAAAACAAAATTACTCTCTTTACCGGCAGCGCGGAATTTACTTCTCCCAAGGTACTTAAAGTTACCAGCAGTGAAGGTGAAAAAGAGCTTGAAGGGGAAAATATCATTATAGCCACCGGAGCTCGCCCCTTGATCTTTCCCGGAATCGAAGTGGATGGAAAACAGGTCCTGACCTATAAAGAAGCAATTCTTCAAGAAACCCTGCCCAAATCCGCAGTGATTGTTGGCGCCGGAGCCATTGGGATGGAGTTTGCTACGATCTGGAATAGTTATGGCGTTCCAGTCACTCTTGTAGAAATGCTGGACAGGGTGCTGCCCAATGAAGATCGGGAAATCAGCGCCGAGCTAAAGAAAGCTGTCAACAAACAGGGGATAAAAACCCTGACAAGCACCAAAGTCACTCAAGTGGAAACCCTCAAAACAAAAGTTAATATCCTGGTGGAAACACCAGCTGGCGAAGAAAAATTGACTGCCGATCAAGTTTTATTGGCAGCCAGTTTTGTGCCTAATACCCAGAACCTGGGACTAGATAAAGCCGGTGTGCAGGTTGACAATAAGGGTTTTATTGAAATAGATCACAAAATGGCCACCAATGTCCCCGGGGTTTGGGCAATTGGTGACGTTACGGGAAAATTGATGTTGGCTCATGCCGGCATGGCCATGGGGATGGCTTGCGCAGAGGTCATTGCTGGAAAATCGGCTGAAAAATTAAACTACCAAAATATGCCCCGGGCGACATACTGTCACCCCCAGGTGGCGTCTTTTGGACTTACAGAAGAACAAGCGAAAGAAGAAGGATACGATCTGGCTGTAGGAAAATTCAATTTTCAGGCCAATGGCAAGGCTCTCGGTTTAAATGATTATGCTGGCTGGGTAAAGATCATAACCGATAAGAAATACGGGGAAATCCTGGGTGCCCACATGATTGGACCGGAAGTGACTGAGCTGCTGCCTGAGCTGACTTTGGCGCAGAAGAATGAACTTACCGCGACAGAGATCGGCCATAATATCCACGCTCATCCCACACTCAGCGAAGTGCTACACGAGGCTGCCAAAGCAGTAAGCGGGGATGCAATTCACGCTTAAATAAAAACCGGGCAGGGCGCTTTATTAAACCAAAAAATAAAATACTGGGTATCAGAAACCACCAGGTTTTCGCTGCTCATTATTTTTGTCAAGATGCAGCAATCACGAAACAAAGAAATTAGAGGGGGCTTTTAACTAAACTTTTTTGCCATCAGTTTGTTTTCCATATCTTTAGACCAAAACCTTTGGTCCTCTGAGAACAAGAATTCATCAGGAAATTCTTGGTTCAAATCCTCCAAGCCTATTAATGGCAAAGAGGTCAGCTGAGGATAAATAATTATCTTGCCCGAGAATTGGCGTCTCTCTGCAGCCTTGATGGCATCGGATGCTGCTTCCATTCCCCCAACAGCAGCTACGGAGGCATTAATATTGATTTTTCCCTGCCTGGCTAACTTAAGGGCTTTTTCCAAATCTTTAAAACTCAGCCCGGACGATCCTTTTATTTGCAGACCCCCCAGATAAATATCCGAAATATCGACAGGTAAATTAACGCCAGCAGGAGTGCCGGCGAACAAATTAACCATACTGTTTGAGTGTAATAACGATGCCGCTTCGTTTAAGACGATTTGCTCAGGAACCAAAACAATGACATCCTCTACTACAGTTGAACCCGTTATTTCTTTTATTAAGATTGACAAATTCTCCTGTGATGATGCGGGGTTGATCATGAATAAAGACTTGTTGAATTCAGAAGCCAATCGATCAAATTTGCTGGCAATCCGATTTAGGCGGTCCTGGTTAATATCGGTAATAATGATGGTTTTAGGTCCTGCTGGATTCGAGATAGCAACTTGGAGATGCACCTGCCCCATAGGGCCTGCTGCACCCAGCATGACAGCTGTTCCTCCAGGTAAAAAATCTGCCCGATTTCGTTGAATATCATAAGAAGCAGCGATATCATGTCCCGGATTGCCGATAAGAGATAGAAAATCATAGTGAATGCGTGACGCATCCAGCTTAACTTCTTCTTCTAAAGGGTGTTTGCCAACAAAGTTAATTGTTCCGCCCGGAGCCATTACTTTAATAAGGGCTTCAACCTGTGCGGCACTCTTTGGATTTAATAAGACAATATCATCAAAACCCCGTCCTTCTGTGTACTCCTCTGACAGGCGGGGATAATCAGCTATCATTGGATTAGCGACTGTCAGGACATTTTTTGACTTGTCCTTAATTGCTAGTTCAAGAGTTTTATTATCCCCGGTAAATAAAATCAACTCGGGAAAATCCAGGAAATTTGAGAAGCTGTTCTCTGTGGGAGAGTCCGGGTCATTGATAATTAACATTTTCCCACCGCGTTTGGGCAGCAATCTTCTCGTTTCGTCGTAACTTGAATAAACACTACCCCACGGCTCAAGTAAACAAGCTTCTGCATATCCAGTGCTGTCATCGAGGCCCAATAAACAAACTCCGTGATCGGTTTTAAGTAATTCAGCTCCGATTAATTGGTACTGAGATAACCCCCCGGGAATATTAAAGCCATAGGTCATTTTTTTTCCAGAATGAACAACTTCCGGTAGAATGGCATATCGTTGACCGGGGAAAAATTGGTCCTGCAAGTGTTTGCCAACCCGAACAACAGTGAGTGAGATCTCGTGACCAGGAGAGGTTGGCGTTTCTTTTAAATTTACGCCGGCTAATTTGGAATGATTTTCCCCCAGCTGGAGCAATTTAACATCTGAATAACAAATTCCAACGGCGTCAATCCGGACTAAAATCTGGTCATTCCCCGGAAGGCGCATCGGCACCTTCTCGGGCAAACCATTTATCCCCAAGTTTTCAAACCCGGCACCGTACAATTTCCAGGATAAATATGTGTCTGGAAGGGGGCCGGACAGATTGTTATTTGATTTGGACATTTGTAAATTATTACCTCTCTCTGGTAATTCTTCAATCGGGTTTTTTACTGTCTAACACATCTCTTGCAGTAAATGGAAACTCGAAATACAGATAAAAAAACCGCTCTCTTCATCTAAAGGGTATAAACCCTGGTACTTAATTATTCCAGCAAATCCTGCATTAAGCAACCAGTTTTTATTCGAGAAGAAAACGGTCTTTTAAATTTTTTTATATTCCCGCAAGGAGCTACTTTCTGGCCATAATTGTTAGCTCGCTCCACTGATTGGCAAGCTCCAGATAGGTCACGGCTTCCGAAATCGTCTCCCCGCGAGCCAACGCTCCAATTCCTGGTACAACTAATAAACGGGCTTGTTGTGCTTCCTGAGCAATATTTTTACCATTAGGTTGACACAGTTTGATCTGGCCAATAATTTCCCCTGCATCGGGGAGCAACCTGTCTTCTGGTAATTTCTTTTGGCTTGCCAAAGCCATCAGAGCAGCTGGCTGGCCCATTACAACAGCTTTTGTATTTGGATCGCCCAGGTAAATGCTCAGGTGCCAATTCCAATGTTTTGGAGATTGGTCTTTGTCAACTTCGCCCTCCACTGACGCCATAACCAAAATTAAATCCTGATCAGTAAGTTGATTAAACCAGCTATTTCTTTTTGTCACCAAAAAAGTATTGTCTTGAATCCGAATACTGGCTTCACTGATTCTAGCAGGACATAATCCAAGGTTTGATGCTGACAGAAGGACGTCCACCATTTCTTGGCGCAATTCAGAAGAGACCATCGTGTCCCGGACATCACGATTTATCCGGGCTTTACTGCCGCGATCCGTTGATTTTTTCCCAAACAAATAGTTGTATGTAGCACTTAAGCGATCACCGGCATTTCCGGGCAACCTGGGTTTTCTTGGCGACATTTATTTACTGCCCAGAAACAAGCATTTCGTCTTGTTTCCTGCGGAGTTTATTAATCAGTTGTGAATTATCCAGTTCGACGTCATCATATTTAAGCGCCGTGCCGAGTGGTATATCTTTTTTAAGCGTTGCTCCCACTGCTAAACCTAACGGCAGAAGATTTTCTACCCTGGCAACTGAAGCTTTTTCAATCATGCCGTATACCGAAAATCCACCAAGGGAATCAATCTTGTCTCCCTTTTTTAGATCTTTTTTTGCGGTAGTGATTGTTTCAGCTGTAGGCGGTTGTAAACATACCAGGGTGGACAGTCCATTTAAAACAGCATTGGCAATAGAAATCGGTGTTTCTAAATTTGCCAGATGGTAAGGGCGATAAAGGCACCAGTACCCATTATGTCCACTTAGGCCGAGATAATTCAGATCTCGAATGATCTTTTCTCTATCGGTAGTAATGATTACAAATACGCCCGGAGCTGGGCCTACAGCATAATCCACTACTTTTGTCCCTTTTAATATGCCACCTTTTTCCTGGGGAGAAAACACTTTTGGTAAATCCTGCACGGTCACATCTGGCCCATAAGCGCCGCGAACTTCTGGTTCAAATCCAATTGCATTGGCTATGGAAGTCATTTCAACCATGGTTTTGGTACCATCTTCGAAAGACGCCAGCATCTTGGGGCTCATTTTTTTCTTTTCTGCTTTTGCGGAAACACTATCCGGGTTTGAGGCCCGGTTTAACTTATTATTTTTACCCTTGCCAACTGCCAAAATATCGAACCCAAGGGCATCTGCAAAATCATACAGTTCTTTAATGGCTCCTGGTTCATCACCGGCAGCCAGGGTGTAGACCACTCCGGCGTCTTCTGCTTTCTTTCCCAAATAATAACCAATAGTAGCATCAGCCTCAACGTTCATATTAACGATATGTTTTCCAGCTTCAATCGCTTTACTGCAAACATGAGCGCCCACTTCGGGGATTCCCGTCGACTCAACGATAATGTCCAGGCTGGAAATCTTTAGTAACTCTTCTGTAGAACTTAATGCTGCCCGGAATCCCTTTGAAATAGCCTCTTCAGCCTCTGCGGCATTATTTGCTTCTTTTACTATCTCGGCGCCTACTTCTGCCTCTAAAAAAGCAGCTTTGGCTCTTCCAGGAAGCACATCCGTCACAGCAATGGCTTTCATGCCCTCCATCAATTCCATTTGACCGATCAACCCGGTCCCCATTTGGCCAGCGCCAACCAACCCTACCCGAATAGGATGCCCATTATCAATTTCATATTGTTTTAAACGCTCGCGTAGTGTTTTCATTAATTCTTTATCCTATTCTATTTAGCTTCTTCAATCCGAATCTGCATTCCTGGTTCTATTGCCGGTAGCGGCTTGGCTTCCACACAAACATCGCCAGGCATTTCTGGTTCTGTCTCACCATTAAACTTAAGGATCAGGTGTCCCAGAGTTTTTAGATTATTACTTGCGGCCTCACCAACAGCCATAACGGTGAATCCGTCATCACCAAGATAGACTTTGTCACCAACCGTCAAAGTTCCGTGCATTTCTTTTCCATCATGAATGATGGAAAATTCAGCTAGCTCTACTGGGGCTTGGTCACCAAAGAGGACCAGAATATTGTGGTCAATGAACTCCGCAACAAGAGGACCAATTGCTGTTATCGTTGCTTGATATTTAATCATCGGGTCTCTTCCTGCTTAGTCTTCAAGTAATTCGATCTGGTCGATACCTACTCCAGAAACAAAGAGTTCTTCCGTAATAAAGCGGAATAATGGGCCAGAAGGTTTAATAGCGTGAATTTCAACTGTGAACACACCCTTCATGGGATAGACGCCTACTCGAGCGGTACCACCACAATCAATAACGGCTACTGCTATTTCATCAAAACCGGCTGAGGATTTAAACCCATCAAAGGCTTTTCCTCCGGTCAGGTCAGCGATATGCTGAGCAACCGGGTGAATCCCTCCACCTGTAACACTATAAATTAATTCCTTTCCGGGTTTGGGGGCGATAATCAACGGTCCGCCCCAACCACGATTACCAGCACTAATTTTTACCCGTTTATATTCTTTATCAGCCATTCGCTAACTCCTTGTCTTTTTATCGTTTTTAATGAACGATGACAGGGAAAATTTACTTCCCTGTCATCTGATCAATCAAATCACTACTGCTTAATCATAAGGCAGAAGAGGCATGAACAAGAACGCGATCAATACGGAGACCGGTCCGGTGATCAAGCGGGAGAATAAAACCGCTGGAACGCCAACTTCAACTGTTTCTGGTTCTGCTTCACCCAGAGCCAAACCAACCGGGATGAAGTCACAACCGACTTGCGGGTTGATGGCAAAGAGCGCTGGCAGTGCATATCGGGCAGGGATATCACCATTAGCAATCAATGTGCTGCCAAGCAGGGTGCCGATGATTTGAGCAATCACTGCCCCAGGACCCAAAAGCGGGGAAAGCACTGGTAAAGCAATAATCGCGGAAAGGAGCAGCAACCCGAGCAAACTGCCGGCCAGAGGGGCAAGTAAATTCGCAATCCAGTCTCCAACGCCAGTTTTAACGATGATACCGATTATTAGGGCGATAAATGCCATAAATGGCAAAATGTTCACTATGACCTGATCAATAGAGTCGCGGCCAGCTTGATATAATGCACCAACTACGCCACCGACACCTCGACCGATTTTAACTAGGAATTTATTCATTTTTGATCTCCTCTTTATTTAGCTTCTCGACGGGTCCACATGATCGCAGTGATGCGCTCAGTGACGATGCCGCGGATGAAGATAACGATTAAACCAACAATCATGTACCAAACTGCAAGGGGTACAACTGAATATCCGAGGGCTTCGATCCCTGCGGCAATTCCCAACCAGACAAATAGTTCGCCCGGGTTAATGTGCGGGAAAATACCAAGGGGTGGGTGTACATACGAAACCGCGGAATCATAGAATGCTGGTTTGTATTTTTCTGGCAGGAACCGCCCCATTGTGTAAGCCATGGGGTTCGTCAGGAAAAAGACTGCCAGGAAGGGGAGGACAATATAACGAACCGGGTAGTAAATTATCCCGTCGCGGGCAGCCCATTCGCCAACTTTGTCAATTTTATCCGGACCGATCAAGGCCACAAGTGCGTTTACGCCGGTTAATAGGACGATCAACAGGGGTACGATACCTCCCACGAGGGAAAGGAACACATCGCCACCAGTTTTGAACAGTCCTATGAACCATTCTGCTCCAAAAACTAATGCATCCATTTTCTAACTCCTTATTAGATAAATTATAAAAATACAGGATCTGCTTCGTAATTTATGTTTGATATTTGAACTCTTAATTTATCACCTCCTTCTCTCCTGGCGAATCATTCTCTCCGTTATTATCAGATTCTTTTTTTTCAGGAGGGTTAGTATCGTTATCTGCGTTTTTTCCTTCCTTTGCTTCAATTAAATCATTCGCTGCATTTCGGAAGGCGAGTAGTAGTTTATCTGAAATTTGAAATTCTTTTTCTTCATCAAGAATTTGCCCCAAGGTCATGCCAACCAGGACAGGAACGGGTCTTAAGTTGGAAAAAATGGTCCAGCCGGACATTTTTTCAGCATGAATGATTAGGTCCTCTTTATCTACAGTTAATATTCCGTATGTACGTCCTTTATATTTGCTGCCACTCATCCCAACCGCGGTCAATCCGGCTTGACGAATAATTTTTAACCGGGCAGTATACTTTTTCATCTGCAGGTAAGTTAATCCAAACTGTAATACCCACATCACAACCAACAATACAAACAACACGCCAAGATTCTCTCCAATCACATCAAACATTATTCTTCTCCGAAATTACTATTTATTAAATCTTCCAGCGCTGTCAATACTTCCTCCGCCTGATTCCCGGAAGCTTCAATTTCAATTTGGTGACCATTCAGCGTTGCCAATAATAATAATTGCAAGGGACTGGCACCATTGACTGGTCCTTTTTCCCTGGTGATATTTTTTACCTGAACCTCTGCGTCAAATTGATTGACTGTTTTTACAAACTGGGACAGCGGCCTGGCGTGTAAACCTGCTTCATGATTAATAGTGAGTGTGCTTTTTGCCATTTAATTAATTATTCCTGTTAGATATCTATATTTAGAATTTTTTCTGCTGCTTTGTCATCAGTCAGGAGGGTGTCAATCAATCTACCTCTTAATGCACCCAAAATCGCTTCGGCTTTCTGTTCCCCGCCTGCAATTCCAATAACTTCCGCCGGATTTGTTTTAATTTGATCCAATGACAACCCAACAATCCGGTCATTAAATTTTATGTCCTGATATTCTCCATCCTGATTAAACAAACAAGCGCCGAGATCTCCAACGGCGCCTGTTTGTTGATTGATTTGTTCCAATTCATTTTCTAGCAAATATCCCGCCCGAACCAAACCAGATCGACCGGGGAAAGAACTTCCAATGCCGGCTAAAATAAAATCCACCCGATTAGCTTTTAGAACTACTTCCCGGATGTTTCGTTCTTTTAATAAAGCGTCGCGGGTGTTTTTATCATGGACAATCACCGGGGCATTTAGCGTAAAATACCTGCCAGCAAAATTCACCGCAATATGCCGGGCAACTTCCGGCCCATCAATAGCTGGGTCCCCGTATCCTATAGACCCAAGAATTTGAACCACTTCAAAATTATTCAAATTCTTGAGACGAAAAGCATGGGCAACTTCATAAACAGCTGTTCCCCAGGATATACCCAGGGTGCTGCCATCAACAAGGCGATCAGTTAAATAAATCGCCCCCAAACGACCCAGGGATCGGAGCATTTGATCAATCGACAAATTGCCTGTTTTCAAAATTATCGTTTTTTTGAGTTGATATCTTTTAGAAATTTTCTTTTCGAGCTCGGTTGCCCGCTGAAGGGGATGACGCACATTAATTTCTACCATTCCAGATGCCCGCGCTTCTGTTAACAGCCGGGAAACTTTGGATCGGGAAAAATATAATTCTTTAGCGATTGCTGCCTGATTTAAATCCTGAAGATAATACATTTCAGCAACCTGGGCCAGCAACTCAATTCGATCTTGATATGCCATAAATAATTAGGCCTAAACCTCTTCAATATAGCTATTATTCTTTTAGTATACCGCTACTTGAAATAAATTGCGGTGATTTCACGTATGTGCAGTCATTAATGGGGAGATATTCTTAACAACACCAAGATCCTTTCCTGGTTATGAATTTACCCAATCAAGGATTAATTCAAAAATACTTTTTTTCTTACCTGTTGTTAGTTTGTTTTTCGGAATTGCTTGCGGAAATTTTGTTGATTGTTATCAGAAATCTGGGTCTTGCTCCGACTCTGCGGCAGCAAGTAATGCAACAACACGCATTGTACTCACCCTTGCGTAGGGACTGCACACCTAAAACTAGCTTTGCTCAGTTTTCAGGATCAGGAATTTCCACCCAGCGCTCTTCGCGGGCTGATCGGTAGCTGGCGTCAAGTATCTGCTGAACAGCAACACCATCCCTGATAGTTGGACTGGGCGGCTGCAAGCCCAGGGCCGCTCTCACAACCTGGTATTGGGAATTGGCGTGCATACCCATGGCGTTAACCAGGCTTCTGCCCCCGGGAATTTGATTGCCAGGATATTCATGCATGGTCTGGATTTGCTTATATCCGTGGTTTCCGCCAAGTGGTGATTTTTCATCCCGGGCATCATATACATACAGCCAGTTAGGGTCCATCACATCAAATTTCAGGGCCCCTTTTTTGCCATGAATTTCAAAATTTAAATCGTCGGTTGTTCCCTGAGTTACCCGGGAAACTTCCACAATTCCAACACCACCGGTCTTTAATTCCACCAATAACTGGGCATGATCATCAACCAGAACTTTGACCCTCTCTTTCTCGCCCATTTGAACAGGACGCTGATCAACAAACGTTTTAGTTTGGGCCATAATTTTTTGAAAGGGTCCTGCCAGGTAAAGCATTAAATCAATAACATGGGATCCAAGGTCAACCAGAGCGCCGCCTCCGGCCTTCTCCTGGGAAAGGCGCCAGGTCATCGGCTTCTCTGGATTCAAATAACCAGTGTGGAAATATTGGGCCCGAAAATTAATCACTTCTCCCAAAAATCCCTCATTGATCAACTGTTTGGCTTTCATTACTGCAGGAATAAACCGGTAATTAAATGCGATCTGGATTATCCTGTCTGTACCCGCCGCCATCTTTTGCATTTCTTGGGCCTGGTCCAGGTTCAGGGCCAGGGGTTTTTCAATGTAAATGTGTTTGCCCGCTTCCAAAGCTGCTTTGTAGATCTCGTAATGGGTATCGTTGGGGGTACAAATATCAATTACATCAATATCGGGGTCCTCGATCAACGTTTGAAAATCTGTAGTTCCATAGGCATAACCCCCTTCATTCACTGCTAGATCTGCCGACCGCTGGGTTCTCGCCGCGGCACCCCGCAAATGAATATTTACAGGCAGATCTGGATAATAAAGGTTCAAATTACGCCAATTCACTGTATGAAATTTACCAATTCCCCCAAAACCCACCAACCCGATCGATAATTTTTTCTTTTCCTGCTCTGGATCTGTTGGTTTGATTTGATTTGCCATCATTGTTGTCCTTTCCATAAAACAGGCTAATTCGATCCCGGAAAACCTTATTTAACCCATCCCTCAATTAAGCTTTCTGCCCTGGTCAGCGGCCAACCCAACCCAGGCTAATTCTCCCACGAGCGGGATCTACCTGCTTAATTGTCACCCGGATAACATCACCCAGGTTAAGGTCTTCTCCTCCAGGTATCTTTGAACTGTGCAGCAAGCCATCATTTTTCACCCCCAAATCTACAAAGGCGCCAAATTCAACCACGTTTTGAACTGTTCCTTGTAATTCCATCCCCACTGCCAAATCATCCATGGATAATACATCCTTACGGAGGAATGGTTTCGGCAAATCTTCGCGGGGGTCGCGGCCAGGTTGAAGGAGCTGCTTAAAAATATCCACCAGGGTGGGAACCCCTATTCTTAAAGAGGAGGCCAAATCCTCGGAAGATTTTTTCTGGCTTAATTGAACCAGGTTACTCTCCTTCAGCTGGCGATTTTCATTTAATTCAATCCCCGCCTGATCTATAACTGCCCGGGCTGCCGGATAACTTTCTGGATGAATGGCTGTAGCATCCAGCGGATTATCCCCTTCTCTGATCCGTAGAAATCCGGCTGCCTGCTGATAGGTTTTTTCTCCCATACCGGGCACATCCAGGAGTTTCTCCCGATCATTAAAATTTCCTTTTTTGTCCCGATAATAAACGATTTTTTCAGCAAGGCCGGGGCCAATACCCGAGATAAAAGATAATAATGCTGGCGAAGCCGTATTTAAATCCACCCCAACCTGGTTAACCACGCTCTCAACAACCTGTTCCAATTTATATTTCAGTTTACCCTGGTTAACATCGTGCTGGTACATGCCCACCCCGAGCGATTGCGGATCGATTTTTACCAATTCAGCCAGAGGGTCCTGAACTCTGCGGGCTATAGACACTGCCCCACGAAAACTGACATCCATATCTGGCAGCTCTTTACCCGCCAGTTTACTGGCGCTGTACACACTGGCTCCCGCTTCGCTCACGATCAAGTAATTTACATCTTCAAATTCCTTAATTACCTCAGCAACAAATAATTCTGTCTCTCGGGAAGCCGTTCCATTTCCTATGGCTATCAGCGAGACATGCCATTCCTGAATACATTTTTTGATAAAATTCTTGGCCTCATCTTGTTTGTTTTTTGGCGGTACTGGATAAATCACCCCGGTTTGAAGAGGTTTTCCGGTTGGATCCACCACTGCTACTTTGCATCCCGTGCGATATCCCGGATCTAAACCCAGGACAGTAAAACCAGCCAGTGGCGGTTGAAGAAGCAGGGAGCGCAGGTTTTTGGAGAAAATTTGCAGGGCGCCAACTTCTGCCCGATCCGTTAACGTGCGGCGCACATCTCTGAAAATTGTGGGGAGCAGCAGCCGATTGGCAGCATCTTCTTTTACTTGGTCCAGCTCACCGACAAGAGCTGAGTTGTCATCATTCGGAAACACCTTATCTATCAACGGCTGCCAACTTTCTTCAGGCAACGAGAGTTTCACTTGAAGAATGCCTGCTTTTTCCGCCCGGTTAATCGCCAGGGTTTGGTGGGGCCGAATACGGTTCACTTGCGCTGTAAATTGGTAATAGTTCCGATAGACCTGCCGATCATCCTCTCCCGCCTTTTTTTTACGGGTAGTTAAGTGGCTGGTCTGCAGCGCCTTTTTTCTCAACGCCTGTCGAATTTGAGTCTGTTCACTGATCGTTTCCGCCGCGATGTCCCGGGCGCCCTGCCAGGCTTCGTCAACGGTACTGACTTGATCTGACAAGTAGGGCTGGGCAATTTCCTTGAGCGATTTCTCGGTTTTTATCTGCTGAAGGATCAAATCTGCGAGATCTTGTAATCCAGCCCCCCGGGCAACACTGGCTCGTGTTTTTCTTTTGGGTTTAAACGGCTGGTATATATCTTCCAAGGTTGAACGGGTTCCAGCCGCATCAATTTTTCCTTCCAGGTCCGGAGTCATTTTTCCCTGACCAAGAATGCTTTTACGAATGGTTTCCCGGCGCTCATTTAACAATCGCAGCCGGTTTAATTCTTCTTTTATTCCTCGAAGTTGAACTTCGTCCAATCCCCCGGTAGCTTCTTTTCGGTATCGAGAAATAAAAGGAATAGTATTACCGTCGTCAAGCAGAGATATAACTGATTGCACACTGGATTCTGAAATCTGCAGGGAAGCTGCGATCTGTTTGGTGTGAGTCATCATACTTATCACCTTTTGGAACTAATTCATTCTGTATAACCACAAATTGCAATTGCCCTGGGTCCAGTATGTACTCCCAGAACGGGTGAAACAATACTGAGAATCACTTCCTCGGGATTAAATTCGGTTTTAATTTTTTCTACAATACTCTGGGCTTCTTCAAGGGCTGCGTTGTGCAGCACGGCAACTCGAAGTTTTTTATCTGGATCCATCTGGCTGAAAAAATCATTATATACATCTACCAGGGCTTTCTTTCGCGTTCGGGAACGGCGTCCACCTTCCACTTCTCCGCTCTGGTGATTTACTGAAATTTGTGGTTTTAGATTTAACAAATTGCCAATGAAGTGGCTAGCGCCGCCAATACGTCCGCCTTTGTGCAGGTATTCGAGAGTGTCCAGGGAGATGATAATCGCCATACTACTGCGGGCTTTATCCGCAGCGGCAATCATTGCCTGAATATCTCCATCCTGTACGCGGGCCCGGGCAGCCGCAAGAACCTGCCAACCCAAACTCATGGTATTGGATTTTGAATCCAATACCTGCACCGGGACATCGACCATCTCAGCTGCTTTTTGGGCAGAATCGTATGTTCCGCTCATCGCGCTGCTGATGGTGATAATTAGAATTTCTTCAGCGCCTTTTGATATGGCTTCTTTATAGGCTTGAACCATTTCCATCGGAGTTGGCTGGGAGGTTGTTGGCATCGTTGGGTCAGTGTCCAGTCGTTGATAAAAATCATTCGCAGTCAAATCGACACCATCCCGGAATTGTTCCTTTCCCCAAACGATTGTCAGGGGAACAACCTGGATATCATATTTTTCAATATACTCGCGGGGCAAATCACAGGTACTATCCGTAATTAGGGCTATCTTCCTGCTCATGGGTTCTCCTCGTATGAATGGCTTTATTTTATCTGGGGAAGGTCAGAAATTCAACCTGTTGATTTGTTGTGGGTATACTATTAGGAAACCCTTATTTGTAAAAATCGATTGGGTACGTTGACAAGCTGGTAAGACTCCTTTATAGTGGGAAGGAGTCTTTGCCTATGCTCCCTAAAAACTATTGAATCATTCTACAAAGGTCATAATAAACATATGGTTGACAATCTTCCTGTCCAAAACCCTCCCCTGGCAGATCAGGTATATGACATTATCTTAAAAAGTATTCTCGGCGGGGAATTTGAACCAGGCAGCAAGTTGCCTTCCGAAAACGAGCTAGCTAAGGTCTACCAGGTTAGCAGACCCACCATTCGGACCGCGTTTTCCAGATTAGGCGAATTGGGCTATGTGATCAAAAAGCGCGGGGTGGGGACTTTTGTCAGCAACTCGCCCAGCATTGCCAATCCGCTGTATCTGTCCATTGATGTTATGGACAGGATAGCAACCCGCGGATATGAACCTGGCTTCAAACAACAAGGTGCTCAAATTCTTTCTGCAGACAAAGAATTGGCTCAAAAATTGGATCTCAAAATAGGCAGTCCGGTTCTGAACGTTCAAAAAATATTTACCGCCAACAGCGAACCCATAATTTATTTTGAAAACTATATTCCTGGGTGGGTGTACCAGGATCATTTTTCAAACGAGGAAATTCTGGCTCCCGGAACAACAGAACCCTTCTTCCAATTCTTTGCAAATCAATGCCAGCAGGAAGTAAAATTCTTAACTTCTGCCCTTCACCCCAGATTATTAAAAAACTGCCAATTACCAGCTGATTTTAACAACCTGGATCCCATTACGCCTGTCCTGTCCGTTGAAGATCTGGGCTACAGCGTAAATAACACATTACTCTTTTTTTCTAAAGAGTTCTTGATCAAAGATGCCAGTTATTTTTATGTCATCAGGCAGGTGGGTAAAAATTAATACTTTCTCGCCCAATAAAAATACCCCGCAAATATAAAACTCTCCCTGCAGGTTGTTTTTTTAGATCTGTTTAATTAATTTATCAATGCCTGGAAGTTTTCTTCCTTCTGAATAAGGCTATCCCGTCAAAACCCATCGGAAAAACCATCGAACCAATGCAGGACAAGCTCCTGCTTCCTTGCTCTTGATCTGGTCCATTATTCATAGGTTCTACCGGATCAGCAGCTTCTACAACTGGTTCTTTTCTGTCTTTTATCAAGCCCCGATCATCATCAAAGTGAGTATCCAACCTGATCTTCTGCTTATAGAAACTCCTGCATAGATGGATGAATTCTTATTTTTTCAGGGTTGAGACCCCAATAGCAGCGAGCATTATTCCGGAAATAATCATTCCGACAATTAAACTCTCAGAGAACCAACCACTCCAATACGGTCCCGGTTTTAATATCAAGGGAATGTGTTTTAAAATCCCTGCCAGGGCTAGAAAGATACCCATACCCATGGCGCTGTACAATCCACTTTTTTTGCCTTCAACCAGGAGAATCAAAATTCCCAAATAGATCACAATAAAGATTCCCGCTAGAAACTGGGACAAATGAACAGAGATCCCAAAATCCAGGGGGATGTCGTACAAAAAATCATCAATCAAGTGAGGGATGGAAAAAAGGCCAGGATAATATAAAGGTAAATAACCCTTTTTTTGTTTTGCCGGGGTATTTCCATTACATCTCCTCCCTGCTTTAATATTGAAACTAATTTATGAATCTTTCGTATATACCAATGGAAACAATAAAGGAGCTTTTGGTGAACAAACAGCAAGGTTGTCTTACTGGTTTATTTAAACTCTTACTGCTCGATGTCTTGTTTGACTGGCTGCAGAAAACATTCGGCTTTGGACGGGGTTTATCCTGCTCTGGATGCGGCTGCGGATTTATCCTGCTGATAATTTTTATCGCGCTTACCTGCCAGGTGATTTTTGATACCAACTGGCTGCAGTTCGGTTTCTAAATTTCAGGAACTCCCTATTTTATAAACGTCTCTTGAGTGAAAAAAGTTACCTCGTTTAATTACCAGTTTCTACAATAAATTTTTCTCCTGCGCTGATGGCCTGCGTTTCAGGGAAATAAACTTGCCAGGCATGTGCTGGTATTACCTGATACTCTCCCGGGTGAGTTAATGATATTGTGTAGGTTAGTTGATAAGTGCCTGCAGGTAGGAAATTGGCGGACCAAGTAACTCGATTATCATAAATCAAGGGTGCATTAAAATACCACCATCCCCATCCATTCCTAAAAGGCGAATCTGCTTGAAATTCTTCCAGGTCCTGACGGGTTGTATTTAAGCGCGTATCCAGAATTTCCGCACCTGCGGGGATTAAATCCTCCACCATTAAATAATGGGCTTCATGTTCCAAAACCAGGGTCAGCTGAACCTGGATCAGGTCTCCAACTTCTCCTGATTGTGTGAACATGACTTGATCGGGGTCATTAATATCAACATAAACCCGGGAAAGGCTCAATCCTTTTCCATAGGGCAGAACGTCCTCTGCCGGCCGGTACACCAACAAATGGGCTTTATAGTATAAAGTGCCCTCACCTTCAGAACGTCTGATCGTTAATGCGTTGGGGTCTTCGGGGTAAAGAGTTTCAATAGGTAGCGTTGCGGCACCTGCCTCCAACTGGGTTGGTCCTTCCGCCCGTCCATTAATCAACTCGGTTCCATTTACTGCGCTTGAAAAATCGTACGCACTGGAAATTTCACCATTGGCTGTCAGTACCTCGTTGAGAGCAAGAATTGCCCATCCGGTCTCGTAGGCTGAGCGCCAATCCCCGGCCGGGGTTTTGGTTGAAACCAGGTAGCGAATGGCTTCGGGCAGTAGATTTGGCGAGCTGTCAACCCGGGCCAAGGCATAGGTGATAATCGCTGTTGTTGTAGTGGTGTTGTTCAGCCAAAGGCGGCTGTTTTCAGTATTTTCCCAATGTATGCCTGTCGCTGTCCTAATACCACTGCCTCCCAAATTTGAGAGCAGTGTCTGGGTCTGGGCATTGCCGGGTTGGTGTGTTTCCAGACCTAGCGCCAGCAAGGCCTGGCTGCCGGGATTGAGTTGGCTACTCAGAGACGCCAAGGCCTGCATACTGGTACCAACATCTGTTCCTGCTTCTGTCAAAACAAAATATCTGAGAGCCAACTGGTCATACTGCCAGGATTCCGTCAGCATATCTAAAGCAGGCAGGGTTGCCAGCAAGTATCCCCGAACCTGATTAATCATTAAGTCTTCGACAAATACACCTGCTTCCTGGGCCCGGGTTAATCCAAAAAGTAAATAGGCGCTAATTTCCGGGTCGCTTGCGCCACCCTGCCACCATCCCCATCCTCCATCATCGTTTTGGGTTGCAGCCAGTGCGTCTAGGGTTTCCGGGACAAGGATCTCTAACCGGCTATCTAAATTGGGATAGTCCAGGCCTAATTCCTGGAGGGATTGGTAGGTAACTACATTGGGCAGGAAATGGGAAAGGATAGCAATATTCGATTTCGGTTGATCTTCTTCCAATGCATCCAGTGCATTTAAGATTGCTGCAGCCAACGACGGAGAAAGCTCAATATTCAGCGATCCTTCTGTCGGGTCAAATGTTTTTGGTAAAGTAACTACTTCTAGTTTCTGTCCAGCTTCTTCCAAGGTTCCAGAAGTTCCATAAGTAATTGGCGCTGTATACCTTAAAACGGGAAGGGGGCCTTGATAGGGCTTAACTGCGTCATGATACTTTCCTGCTTCAGCCAGGAAAAGCAAATCAACTTCATCTACGTCGTTTACTAATCCCCACCATTCAACCCTTGTTCTTCCTCCAGCAGGGATTTCAACAACCTGGTGGGAAAATTCAGGATTATCCAATTGAATTCCTGCGCTTTGCAGGGAAACATCCACCGTCAAGTCAGCGCCAGTATTGTTATGAATCAGCGCTGCCAACGCCAGATGATCTCCAGAAACCAGGAACCTGGGAGTAACGGGTCTGATCAGCAAGTCTTTAGTTGTGACCACTTCTGTAGAAGCCTGCCCAACTTCAGTATCTTTGGTTACACCCCGGGCTTCTGCCTTCCAGGTAGTCAGATTATCAGGCAAATTAAACGAAACCTGGGCTTCACCGTTTTCATCTGTCTTGACATCTGCTTGCCAATAGCCTGTGTCTTCAAATTGATCCCGGACAGAATAATCGGCATCCCCTCCACCGCCTCCCATCCCGCCAGGCACAAAAACTAATCGGCCGGCGTGGACACCCAGAGGAAAGCCCATATTAACAGCAATGGGTTGTAAGCCATAAAAAGCCTGCTCAATTGAAAGTGTGTTCGGATCCGCCAAAGCAAGAACTGCCTGGTCAACCACTGCCAGAGAGAACTCGCCTTCTATTGGTGTTCCCTCCTGGTTTGAAACCCGGATTGTAAACTGGACTTCGTCTCCAGGGCTCAGTCTCTCTGGTTCGCCTATCACTTCAACCTGTAACAACTGATTAATTGGAGCAACGATTAAGTTAACATATCCTTGACGGAAACTGGTAACACCATCGGGCTCCTGTCCTATTAATGTAACTGAAAGATATACATTGGGAGCGTCCTGATCATCCAGGGGGATGGTCAGAGTCTGCCCGGAGGCAGTGATTGAATACGTTTCGTAAGAGATGATTTTGTGACGTTCTATCGTCACCAATGCCTGGGCTCCTTCCGGGAAGGGGTTAGGAATAAAGATTGTCGCTTCGTCTCCGGGCAAATAACTTTCCTGGTCTGCAACTAGTTTTATTTTTTGATTCGTTTGCACTGGCCAGGCAGTTGTACCAGGACCACCAACCCACAGTGTTACTTCTGTTCGTGCGCCATTGCCATAAATATCCAGTTGATATGTTCCCGGTTCTGTTGGTGTAAAGGAAAGTACAGCTTCGCCTTTCGGGTCTGTACGAAAGCCCTTTTCGGATATCAGTTCTTTTTCCCTGGTATATTCAATTTGTCCAATTTCACCTATTTGATGATTCCAGGTAACTTTACTAAATTCCGCTGTTAACGCATGTGGACCAGCTGATTTATTTTCCCAGTCAACAATCAAGATCTCAAACGACACTTCTTGATCAGCTTCGGCCATCCAAGAAGATGGTTTAACCCCAATATAAGTATCAGCGGGGTGAACTAACATATTTGCCTGGCTGCTAACCTGAAACCCGGTTTCGTCCTGCGCGGTCACACTGAGAACATAATTTGCCGGCAGGGTAATTTCCCGATCGTAAATATCAATATTGCTCAGCTTTTGTTGATTTGACCATTGCCCGCTGGAATCTGTTTGTTCTTCCCCGGAATCAACCCGGGTTCCCCAAACAGCGGGGTAATAAGCCCCAGAATACGTAAACCAATTATTTCCCAAAACCCCAACTTGATAGCCGGGAATTGAGAAGCTGGTTGGTTCTGCCCGCAACGTCCACTGAAGGTCTACTTCACTGGCCGGAGCATCAAAATAGTACCTGGCTTCTGCTCCTCCCTGCCATTCTTCTCCAATTAAACTTTCTTCCTCGCTCAGTGAAACTTCCAAATTTATTTCCGGTTTACGATAGGCCGCCACCTGGAATAACACCATTCCGTTTTCTGTTTCCAAGCGGTAATAACCTGGAACGGCGTAAGGGGATAGCTGAAGTTCTCCACTTGCAGTTCCGTATTCAGAAAGCTGCAGGGTGATAACTTGTTCTTCTTTTCCCTGGTAATGGATAGAGACAGGAATACTCTTCTCTTGTGGAAGAACATACCCTCCACCAGCGCGGTCCCGCTGAATTAAACGATAATATACTGTTTGTCCCGGCTGGTAGATAGGCCGGTCGGTATAAATATAGGTTTGGGGATGCGGGGCGCCAAAATTAGAGCTTAATCCAAAATTATAGGGTTCTGTGCCTAAAGACCAGTTGCTAGCCGTGATGCCAAAATCGTCTTCTCCAGCAACTCCGGCAACCGCATAAAACACATTGTCATACAGATCAAGTGGCACGGGGAAATCTGCTTGATAGATACCATCTTGATTGGTTTTTCCGGAAAAGAATACTTCGCCGCTCTGATTATAGATAGTAATATTCGCATCCTGAACTGCTATGCCTGTCCTCAAATCAATTGCCCAGATCAGAATATTTTCTGGACTGGTTTTCATGGTCAAGTGTACATTACTGACCGCCAATAAATACGGGGAGGGGTTATAGGGCAGCTCTTGAGAATAGATTTGGTATCTGTACAACCCCGGCGCCAACGCGGTTCCGGTTTGGCTCACTGGAAGGTTGACCGTATATTTGTCATTACCGGGTACATTGACTACGTGCGTCCAATATTTGACATCAGGTGGAGAATAATCATCCAGATTTTGGTAAACACCAGATCCAAAAAACATAGGGAAAGCGTCCGGAGGAATGGTTCCGACATTAATGGACACTTGAACCAAATTTGTTCCCTGGGCAGGGATAACATTCTCAGATCCAGTCAGGAAGAGGACGTTGCTTCCCTGCGTGATTGTCAGGTTAGAGGACAGCGGTAATGTGGTCAATTTCACCGACCTCACGGATCCTAATTCGCTTCCCCAACTATCTGCCAGGGATGCCCGAATTACCAGCGTATATTCTATTGATGGTTCAAAATCACCATACAGCGTCAAAACATTTCCAGTTTCTCCTGCTGAAGGACGCAGGTTGCTCACATCCGGGAAGATGGTTATATTTTCAGCTACCGTGTCTCGGTCAACAGGATTGGAAAAATAGAGCTTTATCCCTTCGTAAATCGAGGTGGTATAGTTTTGTCCACCGGGTGTTCCCAGGAATCGAAATTCCCCGGCAGTCAGAAACCCAAAAGTTGTGTGTTGCTGCAAAGGGGTATTGCCTGCCGATTTCACCTCGCCTGGTAATACGGCTGCATAATAAGTTGATCTGCTCAATAACTGGTCCGGAGTAAAAATAACCTCTTGAAAATCATCACTCCATTCCAGGGTTCCTGCCACCTGCTGCCCATCACCACTAATCAGATTAAAGTTATTGGCTACACTTTCTGGATCCATGGCCTGGTTAAATATCAGTTGAATCTCTGGATCCAGGTGGACGCCTGTGTCTCCGTTATAAGGTTCC
>CAXMRF010000016.1:0-32679 GCA_964195965.1 uncultured Nitrosomonadaceae bacterium | reverse complement strand
TATCCTCCTCTTATTGATTTTTTATTCCACCATTGCTTATCAGAATCAATTATTGCGGCCTTCATATTTGGATGATGGATGCAGTTTATTGGTACAGGTATTGATCCAGAACCTATTTACAATTTACTGCTTACAGTCATTTGCTTCCCTTCCCTTTACCCAGCGCTCACGCTCTCCACAGTTTCCCTCATCCGGATGACAATGCCATAGCTCAATCCCAATGAGAGCAGATAAAGCCCGCCGTAGATGGTCATGAACCCTGCGTCCATGGTATAGACCAGGAACGTAAATACCACAAATAAAACCAATTGAATAATTGTCCAGATTCGGAGTGTTCCAAGATAATTTTCATCCGTATGATTCTTTTTGGATTTAGTTGCCAGATAGAGGTAAAACAGGGCAAAAAATAGAAACTCAGTCGGCAGCATTAACTTGCTCCACCATTCTGGCGGGGTGATGCCGCCCCAGAGATTTATCCAGGAGGGGATGGGCCAGAGAATTTCAACCCCGTTGAACCAGATCAACAAATCAAGAAGAATGTGCAGGAACACACCGATCCCTAATCCGATCCCAAGGTTATTCCAGTGAGATTGGTTGGTAATCTTAGAAATTAGATAAAACACCAGGATGATGCCAGCTATGAAAAACAGGCTGTGAGTAAAAGTCCGGTGAAGTCCAGTAGTTGATTTTTGGGTTAGGGTGGCAATAGCCACTGCCAGATTATCAATATCTGGTAGGATATTTCCCAAAACAATGCCCAGGATCAGCCATTTTTTCCTGGGCGTCCATTTCTGGATTGCCAAACCCACTAAGCCGTGAATACCAGCCTGTGCCATGAGACTCTCCTTGTGGATTAAACGGTTATTTTTCAGTATAGCATAGGGTTTTACTCTGAATTTGATGGCTGCACACTGATTACCAATTTCTGGAAAACTTCCCATTGTAATTTTGAAGGTCTGGTTTTACTGGATTGCGATATAATTGCTATCCAGTAAATTGAAGGAGATGTCTTGTGCGCCTGAAAGCTAATTTACATACAATATTATTGACCCTGGTTTTATCGCTGCTGTTATTTGCATGCAGCGCTGAGACCCCGGTTGACCCATCCGTCTCAGACAATTCCGTTCTTACTCTTGAGCCTACCCTGGCCCCGGTGTCCACTGAAGTGCAGGGGACACCCATTAATAATCTTGAACAAATAACAGGCGTTTGGGAAGCACCAGCTGACCTGGGAAGTTTTTTCATGCTGGTTGAACCAGATGGAGCTGTTCAAGTCGCTGCATCATTGGAACTCCTGGATGCAGGTTCGACAACATCCTGGTTTATCTGGACAGATGGGGGTCAAATTCTTGCCGACGGAAATATCATGTGCGGTGGAGAAATTGGATCATATTTTGGAGTGATTAAGGATAACAGCACCCTGAAAATCACAGCCATCTATGAACCTTGTTCTGTTCGCATGCGAATGATGGATAGAAGTTTGCCAGGAAGATTATCAGAATATGATCTGATCTACACCAGGGTGAGATGATCACTAACGGTACAAGCGACAAGCTCAAGGTTAATGTTTTAAGTCGGATAGTACTGGGATAGGGTTTCCAAAAACACTTGCTATTCAGGTATATTAAAAACCCTGAAATAATTCCCGTTGATAATATTTACTACTTTTAGTGGGATTCTTTTTATCTTTCCCCACTGAATTGACCAACAATTTTCAATTATTGGGGATCTTGTTTGTCTTTATTTCTTGTTAAGTCCCCTGGTATTCTGTTATATGTGATAATTGAGAATAATTTTGAGGTTTGTGTGAATCTACCGAGCCATTATTAGGTTATAACCGATACATTGATCAGTAAATCCTTAAACGCAAGAGGCGTTGGATGAATATTCAAGTAGTATTCTAGGGAGCACTATGGAAATTCAAATCAAAGAGGTAACCACTTCCCGGGAATTAAAAACATTTATCCGTTTCCCTCACTCTCTAGTAAGGGATAATACCGCCTGGGTTCCCGCTCTGGATTTTGACGAGGTCAATACCCTGCATTGGGACAAAAATCCCGCTTTTGAGCACTGCCAGGCCCATTATTTTCTGGCCTACAAAGAGGGCAAGATTGTCGGTCGTGTGGCGGCTATTTACAACAGCCTGCATGGAGAAACCTGGGATCAGAAATTCTTGCGTTTTGGCTGGATTGACTTTATTGATGATCCTGCTGTTTCAAAAGCCCTCTTCGACAGGGTAGAAACCTGGGCAGTAGAATTAAATTGCACCGCAGTACATGGTCCTCTGGGATTCACAGACCTGGATCGGGAAGGCATGCTGGTTGAAGGTTTTGACGAACTTGCCACGCTGGCAACATCCCATGACCAGCCTTATTATCAAGACCATCTTAAGATGCTTGGTTATAAAAAAGACGTGGATTGGCTGGAAAATGAACTTACGATCCATGGAGATTTGAATGAACGGGTTTCGAAGGTGGCTGAGATCGCCCGTCAACGGTATAAATTACACGTTCTTGAGATAAAAAACAAGAAAGAACTGCTCCCTTACGCTCCGGAATTATTTGAAATAATTAATGATGCCTACAGCCATTTGTATGGGGTTGTCCATTTAACACCCGAACAAATAGAAGTCTATGTGAAACAATATTTTGGTTTTGTCATCCCTGATTTTGTGCCTGCGATTATGGATGAAAATGGGCGCATGATTGGTTTTACCATTTCAATGCCATCTCTTTCCAGCGCTTTGCAGAAATCCCGGGGTAAATTATTCCCGTTCGGGTTTATGCATTTGCTGAAGGCGATTAAAAAATTTGATCGCATTGATGTGTACCTGGGAGCTGTCCGGCGGGAATACCAGGGAAAAGGGATCAATGCGATTATGATGGAGTGCATTTATCAGGCTTTTCTAAAATATGGCGTTACGACTGTGCATGTAAATCCTCAGCTGGAAACCAACCATCATGTACTTGGCCAGTGGAAATATTTTGACTCCAGGCAGCACAAACGCCGGCGGGTGTTTATCAAACACCTCAAAACAGATCCAGTCTGATTTATCTTTCCAGGATTTCTTTTTGGTCTATTTTTTGGCTTTGAAATACCAGACAGCCCCAGTACTTAATCCTAAAAATAATATGACCGAGATATAGTTTATGTATGATGGCATACTGCCAGGTGATGATAAGGGAGTTGGAGTAGCTGGATTATTCATGATACCAGGTGTTGGAGAAGGGAAAAAAGTAGGTAAAGGTCGGGCGGTAGGGATGGCGTAAACGGTTGCCCCTACTGATGTTGCCCAATCCAGTTCAAATTGTTCTATGCTGATACCAAAGGTGGTTTGAAAAGCTTTATCAGTTGATATTCCTTCTTTATAGGCTAATAATAATTTACTGAGCCCCCCACTGCCATAGGTGTCAACTAAATAAGTAACTGCGCTTAATGATTCATGATAAGCCAGGTAAATACGTTCTTCATCATAGGCGCCGAACCCATTTGCTAATGAGGATAAAGGGATTAAACGTCCGTCTTTGGCCGCGGATTTCACTTGCGTGGCTTCCCACTCATGGGTCACAAATTCATTGTATTGGGCAACTCCTTCGTTCAGCCATACCGGTATGGATACGGTGGGGTTGTAAGTCACCTGATCAAAATATAAATGGGAAATTTCATGGGGGATAACGCCATTCAGCCAGATATCTTGATAACTTTCACTTCCAACAATCTGAACAGTAACGCCGTAGTTGCTGAACGTTTGACCGCCAACCCAATCGTGCGATATATTGTGCCAGGCGGCAAACTCTTCTGAACTGTTGGAAATTACGATCCGCATCTGGTAATCCAGATCGGTTTGAAATAATACCCGTTGATATTCTACTGCGGAAGCGGCGATTTCAAAGATGGATTCCCCAAATGAATCCGGCCGGTCATGCCACCAAACGCCAATATCAGCATTTTCCAACACCTGCCAATTAAAACGGGTGTCTTCATATCGAATGGTTACCGGCTCGCTTTGGTATTGAACGCCATGCTCCGTTTCGACTTCCCAATGAAATGTATAGGTCATCATGGGTGGGGTGGTGAAATCACGGGTATCGAGAATATATTCCAATGAGACCTCTGGGCCGGGCAAAATAGCAAGGCTTTCCTTGGTAAAACTCTCGGTAGAATAATAATTCTCACTGGTGAAGATAAATTTGGCGCTTATTATATTTCCTGCGCTGCTGAGTACCTTGGATTGAAAGATCAATTCATCCGGAAAATGGTTAATCACTTCAGTCTCGGAAAAATGAACGGCACTTTGGGCAGAGGCTGTTTTAGGTTCTATGCTAAATGAAAAAAATGCTGTGGCTACCGAAAAAAGAAGGAGCCAGAGTTTGGTTTTGTTAGACATTATGCTTGTCCTTTAATGGACGACCCGAATTAAGGCAGATTAAAAATTCCTATAAACCCATTCCCCGTTAACCATCGTGCCAACCGGTAGAATATCCCGCAAATCATCTGCAGGACAATTGCGAGGATCTGCTTCCAGCACAATTAGATCAGCCCAATAACCCGGCTTTATTTTCCCCTGGATATTTGATCTTCCTGCGGCTTTAGCGGGAGCTAGTGTATAAGCATTGAGGGCTTGCTGTAAGGATATCCGGTTTTCAGGCCGCCACCCATCTGATCCCGGGAAGCCATTTGCTCTCCTGCGGGTTACAGCGGCATGAATTCCCCACCAGGGATTAGGGCTTTCCACCGGGGCGTCGCTGCCAAAGATTACCTGCGCTCCCTGTGCCAACTGCAGCCCGGGAGCATATGCGGAGGCGGTTCTTTCTCCCCAGTATAAATCGGCCATCTCCATATCCGAGGTGGCATGAATGGGCTGCATGGAGGCTATAATTCCCAACTCCGCCAACCGGCTGATGTCCGCAGGATCGATCAGCTGCACGTGTTCAATCCGGTGTGGGAGAGGTTGAATGCCGTTCTCTTTTTCATATCCACGCAGGCGTTCCAGGGCATCTAATAGGGTCCGGTTGGCCAGATCTCCAATTGCGTGAATAGATAATGCCAAACCATTATTAGCTGCATGCTGACCCAATTCAAAGATCTCGTCTTCGGTTTTTAGAAGCATGCCCAGGAGGTCAGTGCCTTCATAGGGGGCCAGCATTGCGCCTGTTTGAGGACCAAGGGCGCCGTCCATAAATTCCTTTACGCCTCCAAACCAGATCCAGTCATTTCCTGCCCCGGTCCGGTATCCTTTTTCGATGGCTTTGCTTAGATAGGTTCTGGGGATGCTTTTTACAACCCGCAGCCGGAGAAGGTCCTGTTTAACCAGGGACTGTAGGGCAAAAATACATAATTCCCGGTCAAAATCATGCACTCCTGTGAGGCCCATTCGCCAGAGGGATTTCTGAGCCTGGTTTATGATTCTGGCTGTTTCTTCCTCACTGGGAACAGGGATGAGTCCTTCAATTAACTTGACCGCATCTTCAAAGAGGATGCCGGTTGGATTCCCATTTTCATCCCGCTGCAGAGCGCCTCCGGGAGGATCCAATAAGCCATTATGGATGCCAGCCAGCGCCAGAGCCTTTGAGTTTGCCCAGGAAACGTGCAGGGATTTCCCGGTTAAATAAACCGGGTGGTTCGGGGCTGCCTTGTCCAATTCAGCAGCGGACCCATATCCATCCAGCCAGTTATTATGGTTCCAGCCGTGTCCCAGAATCCAGGAACCTGGTGGTGTATCAGCAACCCGTTTTTTAACCCGATCCAGGCACTCTCTTTTGGTATCCGTTTCACAGTCGATTTTGTCCAGTGATTCTGCATAATTTCGTAAGTGTAAATGGCTGTCAATCAAGCCCGGCATTAAGAATCGTCCCTTAAGATCAAGCGATTTTCCAGCCCCAGGAGGATTATTTCCTTCCGTGCCAAAGAGAAGATGGCTGATTTTTCCATCCTGGATAACCAGCCCAGACGCGCTGTCCTGGTCTGGATCCATGGTTATTATCTGAACATTGATCAGAGTGAGGGATTCCATTTTTCCTGGTTGAGAACTGGATTGATTTTATTTCTTCAGGAAATGGTCTACCAGGGTATTTAACTCTTCATCTGTATAATAATGGACCGTGATGGTTCCGGAACCTTTTTGTGTGTGAGTTAAACGCACCTTGGTACCTAAAGCGGATTGCAAATCCTCTTCCAAAGCTTTAAGCTCGGGGGATTTGTTATCTTTTTTGGGTGGTTTGGGTTTCTTTTTACCTTTGAGTTGGGTTACGAGTGTTTCTGTTTGTCGAACACTGAGTTCCTGAGTAAGAATGGTTTGCAGGGCAGCGCTCTGTGCTTTAATGGTAGGTAATCCCAGCAATGCCCGGGCATGTCCCATACTAATCTGATTTTTTCGAACTGACTGCTGCACTACATCTGGCAGATCCAGCAACCGGAGGGTATTTGTAACAGCTGTTCGGCTTTTACCCACTCGTTTTCCGATTTCCTCGTGGGAAAGTTCGAATTCTACAGCCAGACTTTGATAAGCTGTCGCGGTTTCCAGAGGGTTAAGGTCTGCACGCTGCACATTCTCTATTAAAGCCAGCAGCAAGTAATCCTGGTTATCCGCTTCCCTTAAAACAGCGGGAACAGTTGTTAATCCAGCCAGATGAGCTGCCCTTAACCGGCGTTCACCGGCAATCAGGGCATATTTTTGTTCCTCCCCGGTATCCCGGGAAGAAAGAACCAGGGGCTGGATGATACCATGTTCTTTGATGGATGCGGCCAGCTCCTTAAGTTTATCCTGATCAAAACCTTTACGAGGCTGATAGGGATTGGCGGCGATTAACTCCAGAGGGACTTCCAGAACACCGCCGAAATCGGATAATATTTCATCTTTTGGATGGATTGGAATGAGTGCGTCAAGGCCTTTTCCCAGGCCGGGTCGTTTGGCTGCCATAGGTTATCAGGTTCTCAAATATCTAATAGTTAGTGAATTATTTTATTATCCCCTATTATACCGCAGGGATTTGGTGACCATCTCCCAGTAAGAGTTCCCGGGCAAGCGATTGGTAAGCTTTAGCGCCAATTGATTCCGGGGAATAGATGGAAATGGGCACGCCATAAGAAGGCGCTTCTGCCAGTCGAATGCTGCGGGGAACAATAGATTCAAAGACTTTCTCATCGAAGTGTTTTTTGACTTCCTCGACCACATCATTGGCCAGGTTGGTGCGAATATCATACATGGTCAGAATTACACCCCGAACGGACAAATCCGGAGAAATCACCCGCCGCACACGTTCGATTGTTGAAATTAAATCCCCTAAGCCTTCCATGGCCAGGTATTCACATTGAACCGGGATCAAGATGCCATTAACAGCGGCTACCAGCCCGTTCAGGGTTAACAAACCCAGAGAAGGGGGGCAGTCAATTAAAATATAATCGTATTCTTCAGCCAGGGGGAGCAGCTTCCTTTTTAGAAGATTTTCCCGGCCGACCTCGTTAACCAACTCTATTTCTGCGCCGGCCAGGTCAGGAGATGCCGGCAGAATGGATAAATTTAATTTTGGGTTATGCAGGATGTAATCCCGGATATTTCCCTCTTCCAACAGGGCCTGGTAAGTACCCCCTGCAACCTCATATTTATCTATGCCCACCGAGGAAGTGGCATTGGATTGGGGATCCATATCCACGAGAAGAACATTTTTCCCATAATAAGCCAGAAATGCGCCCAGGTTAATGGTGGAAGTTGTTTTTCCCACACCGCCTTTTTGGTTGGCAATAGTATAAATTAATCCCATATTATTTGTGAACCTTATAATTTTCAGTTATTTCTATTTCTGTTGGTATACCCTCGAAGCCAGCCCGGGTGACTGAGATGGCTGCCAGTTTGTTGGCTAATCTGGCGGATTGTACTGGCGGCAACCCTTTGATTACCCAGTTGATCATAAATGCCGCTGCAAAGATGTCCCCTGCACCTGTTGGATCTATTTCTTGAACTTTCACAGGAGGAATAGTTTGTTTTTTATTATCTTTATGCAGCTCAGCTCCCTGACTACCGGTTGTAAGAACCAGGTTAGGGAATTTGTCCTTAATCGGTTCCAGCGATGACAGGTTATATCCCAGATCCTCGATACTCAAAAAGGCAGTCACCTGGTTTGATCTTAGAGGATCAAAATTCGGCAGTGGAGAGGAATGGATCAAGTTATCCTCATCCCAATTTCGCAGCCATCCTTGCAGGGAATATGCCAGGGTTGATTCTGGAAATGCTGCCCCGGCGTCAAGTTGGATTTCCCCGGCAACGGGTCCCAGGTGAATGATTTTTGCCTGTTTCCAGCTTTCCGGAATCCCTGTAAGATCAAGATCATTGGCTCTTTCCAATAGGTATTGGGTCCTGCCAGATGAAGAATACATGTTTTTATAGGTAGTTGTTTTTGATCCTGGCTGGTTATGGATCTCTATCCCTTCTAACAAATCCAGTGGGAGATCCGGGGCACAGGAAGTGAAAAGCGCGACCTTTAAACCCATCCGATGAGCCAATAACGAACTATATGCTGCTGTACCACCCAATTGGTATCCATCCCCAATTTGGTCCCGGGTGATATGACCGATGACCAGATAATCTGGTGCTGTACTTTCTGGTAGGCGGTTCATGGCTGAATTATACCTGATAGGGTCCTAGCCGTAAAAAAAACTGGCAGGGAATAGGTTTCCGAGCCAGTTTAAAATTCAAGGACGTTTGATTATTCGCTGGGGTGAATGATCACTTTTCTGTACGGTTCTGAACCCTCGCTTTCAGTATAAACGGAGGATTCATCCTGGAGTTCGATATGGGCAAAACGCCTTTCATTGGGCGGCATGGGTTCCAGGGCTTGTTCACGTTTGGTATCAATTACCTGATTCGCAACCCGGCGGGCCAATTGTCGAACCTGTGTTTCGCGGCGCTCCCGATAACCTTCCACATCGATGCTCAAAGGAATGCCGTGTTCCAGCTCCTTTCCCAGGATTATCCGAGTGATGTATTGCAGGGCATTGAGGGTTTTTGCCCGGCGTCCGATTAATATACTCAGATCGTCTCCGGTAATATCAACAAGAACGGGACGGTGGGGCAGTCGGTCGCTTTCTTCTCCATACTTTGCATTAACGTTGGCTTCCAAATTCATTTTTTCCAGCAGTTCAGATACGATTTCTTCAGTCAGACTCAGGATCTGATCTTTATCCTCTGATTGAACAGATCCAGCAGTTTTTTCTGAAACTTGTTCTTTGTCTTCAGCGAGAACGGAAATCCGCACCCGGGCCTGCCGGGAACCGAAGCCTAATATACCTGATCCGCCTTCATCCAGGACTGTAATTTCTACTGCATCCCTGGGTAATCCCAGGTCTGCTAATCCCTTTTCAATGGCTTCCTCAATGTTTTGTGCAATTACCTCAAGGTTTGCGCGATTGTTTTTCATAAAGCCCTCTCTAATGACCTGTCCCTTAGCCTTGTTTTAGAAAGCTTGGCATTTTGGGAATTATGTTTTTTAAATCAGCCTGTCCAGTGACGACATATTGGGCAATGGTTGCCAGGTTAGTTGCAATAAAATAGAGTGCAAGACCGGAAGCAAAGGTTAGTGCCAGGTAGCCCATGAAGAAGGGCATATATAGAGTCATTGCCTGGGTCATCTGGGCACCTTGGGCTTTTTCACCTCCGGTAGTTGGGGGGGTGATCATTTTGGTCTGAATATAGGACGTGATCAGAACTATGATGGCCAGGACCGGGACAGCAACACCCAGGATGGGTAAACGCTCCGGTTCACTGAGGTCCATCCACCAGAACTGGCTGTTGATAGGTATTAAATTGGCACCATCGCTAATATGTTTCGACAGGTTCAACAGCTGGATCGGGGTCACTGCCAGGGTGCGAATGATTGCCTGGTAAAGACCAATAATGACTGGAAATTGGACCAGAAGGGGCAGACAAGATCCGAAAGGACTGATGCCCATCTCTTTGTAAATTTCCATCTGTTTCTGGGCCAGCTTTTCCTTGTCATCTTTGTATTTCTTTTGGATGTCAAGCCATTTTTTGGAACCCTGAAGTTCCTGCATTGCTTTGCTGCTTTTCATCTGTTTGGCAGTCAACGGATAGGTCACCACCCTCACCAGCACGGTGAAGATGATAATCGCCCACCCGAAATTCTGGCCGACCTGGTTATAGATGAAGAGCATTACGGTAATCATTAATGTAATAAATTGATCCCACATATTATTTTCCTGTTTGTGTTTTCTTAGTACTTAGTCTTTGGACTAAGTCTCATTATTGAAGCGGGGGATAACCCCAGACTTGTACACCACTATCGTTTAGTGAAACCAGGAAGAACTCCGCTTCCGATGGAGCCAGAAGTAGGTTGTCTCCTGCTGCTGCCGGGCTGGCGTAGAGTTTTCCCTCAATGGGCTGATTGCGTTGGATAACACCTTCATCGTTGATAACAATCAGGCTGCTGGCATCGGTTGAGAAATAAATCGAGCCATCTTTCACCAGTGGAGGGTCGAAGATCCCGCCTCCGGGTTGAAGCTGCCAGAGCAGATCACCAGTTGCCAGATCCAGGGCATAAAATGTGCCCGAAATATCACTGACATAGACCCTTTCTCCGTCAATCACAGGACTGGCCCAGGCCCAATCTGAGGTTTGATGGCGCCACTCAACGGAGCGGCTCTTTTCGTTCAGAGCAAGAACCTCATTGTTAAAAGTGCTTAGAATGATCAGTCCATCTTCAGAAAGAGCTGGTTTGCTGACGATCGGTCCACCCAGATCTTCGGATTTCCAGACTAATTTCCCGTTGGCAGGATCGATGGCATAAAGATAATGGTCCATAGAGGCCTGATAGATGCAGTCACAGCTCTCAGAATAAGTGGGTGAAGCCCAGAGAGGATCCTCAGTTTCGAATGTCCACTGCAGCAGGCCATCAAAGTCAACCGCATATAATTTATTGTCAGAGGAGGGTGCAAAAATGCCATCCTCGGTCACCAGCGGTGAAGCAATATAGCGATTTTCAGCCTGTGTGAAAGACCAAATTTTCGTTCCATTTTCAGGGTTCAAACTATAAAGGACGCTGTTGTAACTGGCAACAATCAACTGACTGTCATTATCAGCAAAAATTGGCGCTGCGTAAAAATCCACACCATTTTCCGCTTCAAATGGATACTGCCATTGCTGAGCGCCGTTTTTTGCGTTCAGTGCATAGACGTGAGGTCCATATGAGAAATAAACCGTGTCTTCTTTGACGGTGATCTCGGACCAGCCAGTTGCAGATACACGTCTACCTGTGCATGCGCCCAGAGTTAGTGCGAGGACTATCAAAATGAGTATAAAAAGGTATTTTTTGTTTTTTGTCATAGTTTTTTTCTTGATGAATGGTTTATTTTACCGGGTCAAATCCACCTTTTGAAAAGGGATTGCAGCGTAAAACACGCCAGCTCCCCATGAATCCACCCCGTAGAACACCATATTTATAAATTGCCTGGTAAGTATAGTGGGAGCAGCTGGGATAAAAACGGCAGGTATTCCCAGGCAGCGCCTTGGATAGGGTCTTTTGATAAAGCTGAATAATAGCCAGAACAGGGAAACGAAAGATTGTCCATATTGACAGTTCAAGATCTTTTAATAGGGGATCCTGAGTAGGGTGAATATCTTCCGGGTGTTCCAAGCTGATTTGGTTATCCATTGTTGTCGCTGGGTATAATTCCTGCTTGATCCAGCAGAGATTTTAAAGCTGCTGCTGTATCTCTACTATTGGCGTCCACCAGAGGCTTTCGGGCAATCAGAATTCCTTTGTATCCGGGCTGGATTTCCTCAATTACTTCTCTTAATGCCACCCGGAGTAAACGTTTAGCCCGGTTTCTTTTTACTGCGTTGCCAATTGATTTGCCTGCGGTGATCGCGAAACGGGATCTTGGGTCATTCCCAGCTTGTAATATCAAAACAAGAAGCGAGTGGGCATAGGATTGTCCAGCTCGCCGCACACGTGTAATCTCTCTTGAACTAGTAAGACGAAATTTCCGCTCCACGGGAATTCAGATCGGCCCGAACTAACTATTCCAGTTGGTGTTCTTGACGTGATTATTCTTGGTATGTGCCAGCTGATAGCGTCCTTTGAGGCGTCGTCGCTTTAATACGTTTTGTCCACCTTTTGATTTCATACGAGCACGGAACCCATGCACACGGGCCCGGCGTCTAATTTTAGGTTGGTACGTCCGTTTTGGCATCTTCTTGTGACTCCTTAAAATTTCTTTCTCTACTACCGACGAAACATTATACCTTGCTGGGAAGTTTTGGTCAAACTCGTTTGTTTAAGCCGGCGACCTGTTTTTTTGCTTAAATTTTAGTTTTTGGACCTCATATTTATCCCTGGAGAGAGATATGAGATATTTTCTACTGAGGATTATAATGGATTATACGGATCACTGAAAAACAGATCAAGGGAGTACTATGTATTCGAGGATTATTGAGAGCCTGCCATCTAACCCTGTATTGAATGTAAAAATTGGTTTAAACTGGACAGCGGTTGTTGTTGAGAAAGAGAATGGGCCGCAATGCGGTTTGGCATCAACATTGAACTCTGCTCATCATACCGGCGAAACGAAGATTTCAGAACCCGGCCATTTGGAATCTTTGCCGGCAATTGAGTTAGCTGGCTGGATCACTTCAGAAATCCCACTGAGGCGCAGTATTGGCTGCGCAGCCATTAATGCCTTATTGCCCCGGGACCCGTCCCGATGGGTGGAGCAAAATGCGGAGAGCGCTATCCTTGAACACGGCAGGGGGAAAAAATCTGTCCTGATCGGTCATTTCCCTTTTGTCGAGCATCTGCGAACAGAATTAAGGGATTTGACAGTGCTGGATCTCAATCCCTCCGGGGATGATTTGCCAGCCAGCGCTGCTCCATCTATTCTTCCAGATGCAGATTTGGTAGCTATCACCGGTATGAGTTTTGTAAACCATACCCTGCTTGAATTATTATCTCTTTGTAACCCCGGAGCTTATATATTGATCCTGGGACCATCCACTCCTTTAAGTCCTGTGATGGCGGAATTCGGGGTGAATTTATTGGCGGGCGCGATCGTCGAAGATATTCCCGCTGTTTTGGCAGCTTTAAGCCAGGGGGCAAACTTCCGGCAGGTGCATCGAGCCGGGGTCCGATTGATTACCCAGCTTGCATCTTGAAGGAGAATAACTGATGGATACTGATGAAATTATTTTCCATTCGATTGGAACGATTCGCAGCCCTTTTAACACCTTAACTGACATGCCTATTCAACCCAATGCTGCCAGGGGGATCAAGGGCAGTGTGGTTCTTGATCCGAAATTGGCAGATGGGTTATTGGATCTGGAAGGATTTTCCCACCTTGTATTAATTTATCATTTCCATCGTTCCAAAGGTTATAAGAGCAGACTAAAACCCTTTCTCGACGATAAAGACCATGGTGTGTTCGCGACTCGCGCACCAAATCGGCCAAACGGGATTGGATTATCTATTGTGAAGTTGCTTAACATCCAGGGAAATGTAATTGAGGTTGAGAATCTAGATATTCTCAATAATACACCGTTGCTTGATATCAAACCCTATGTACCTGCTTTTGACGGACCTGAATCTGTCCGGATAGGATGGTTATCAAATAAGCTGGAAAAATTTAAAGAGAAAAGATCAGATGATCGATTTGTTGATTAAAGCCTTAAATAAATAAATCCCTTTTTAATGGACTTTGTTCTCAGCGTCTTCTTCTCCCTGAAACGATCGAGATCCAATAAAACAGCTGCATAACCGCGGTAAAAAGGGATGCTACGTAGGTTAATGCGGCAGCATTCAGAACCTGGTTAACACCGCTTGCTTCTTCTGGAGACAGAATCACTCCGCTGGTTTTTAACAGCGCTTTTGCACGGGAGGAAGCATTTAGTTCAACTGGCAAGGTAGCCAGGGCGAAAATTGCACCGCCAGAAAAAGCAAATACACCCAACCAGGCAATGCCAAGCACATTAAATACCAAACCTGCCATAATCAAGATCCACCCCAGGGTGGAGCCGATATTCACAGCAGGCACCAGCATGGATCGTAGGCGCAAAGGGAAATATCCTTCCTGATCTTGCATTGCGTGGCCGAGTTCATGGGCTGCGATAGCAACCGAAGCAACGGAGCTTCCCTGATATACACCGGCGGATAAACTGAGTTCTTTTTTCCGGGGATCGTAATGATCGGTTAATTGTCCGGAAACTTGTTGAATTGGCATCTCATTCAGCCGTCCGGATCTGATTAACCGCTGTGCAGCTTCTGCGCCTGTAACCCCGCTTTGAGTGGGAATTTTCCCCCATTTTTTATAAGTAGATTTCACATACCATTGGGCGGCCAGCATCAGTATCATTGCCGGGGCCATATAGATCAGGTATTGAGGATTAAAATAAAACATACTGAATTCCCTTTCCGTTTTACTGAATTAGATCTAATAACACTTCAACAGCTTTTTCCAGTTGGGGATCCAGATCAGCGAGAAAATCCTCTTCTGTGAATTCCACAGGATAATCAGGGACCAGTCCGGATTGATGAATTTGACGTTTATCCGGTGTCAACCAGCGGGCAATTGTTACCCGGATCGCACCCTGATCGTCTGATAATGCAATCCAATTTTGAACAGATCCTTTCCCGAAAGTGGTTGCGCCCACCAGCGGTCCACGATTATGATCCTGAATTGCCCCGGCAACAATTTCTGAGGCGGAGGCAGATCCTTCATTAACCAGCAGCACCAACGGGATTTCTGTTGCGAGACCTCCCGGGATGGCATTGAATTCTTCTAAACTTTCGTCGGCACCGTAATCTTCATATAAAATGATTCCCTCGCCAACAAACTCGGATCCAACCTCTACTGCAGTTTGCAGGTAACCGCCACCATTATTCCTCAAGTCTACTACCAGGCCGACAGGATTTTCTGCAAGGATTTCCTCTAATTGTTTTATGAGCTCAGATTGGGTGTCCTGGCCAAAAGTCAGGATTTGCACATATCCTACCTGATTGTCCAGCATCCTGCTTTCTATACTCGGGATGGTGATTTTTGCCCGCACGATAGTCACCTCAAAAGGCGCTGGCTCTCCTTCCCGTTGGATAGTCAGGATTACAGTTGACCCGGCTGGCCCCAATACTTTACGAATAACCAGGGAGCCATCTAATCCAGTCATATCTTCACCATCAATCATAATGACTTGATCACCCGGTAGTAATCCAGCCCCTTCTGCAGGTGAACCGGGCATCGGACTGATGATGGTCAAATGCTCCGTAGAGGTATCCACCCAGGCGCCAATGCCTTCGTATTCTCCTTCCATTGGAATATTAGCTTGCATAAACTGGTCCGGATCCATATAGGCAGTATGGTCATCACCAAGCGATTCCAGCATCCCGGTAATCGCTCCCCGCATGAGTGCTGTATCATCAACGGGTTGATCGATAAACTGATCATGTACAATATCCCAGGATTCCCAGAATGGGGAGAACAAATCCTCCATTGAGGAAAGATCCTCTAAAGGATCTGTATTTGGGTGAACCGGGAAAGTTTCAGATGTATTCTTGAGCCAATCCAGGGAAAGTTGAGGAATAAATAGGTTTCCCACGACTGCCCCGGCAGAAAAAGCGCCGGCTACCAGGAAAAGACCTACAAAGGTACCAATAATTATCCAGGTGGTTTTTTTCATTAAAATCTCCAAGTTATGTCATGCAGGACTGCCAAAGATGAGCAGGAATTCAATCAAGGTTATCACAAAGGGCTGAGAATATTCTTAGAAGTATATCAAAAAAACTGGAGAGTTTACCGCATTTGTTCTAATGTAATGTTAAATTTTCCCCAACGCTGGTTTTTAATCCGATCTGATAAAGGGAAGGGTAATTATATCCAATGTTATTGGATGATCCAGTTCATTTTCTAATTCCTGTTTAAGTGTATTCACAATTTCCTGGGTTAAAGGCTCAGCAGAACGTACAGTAGCGCTGATTATCAGCTGATCGCGGTTTTGGGATCTGTTAATATCCAGATCGGTCATTTCTTCCAGCAGGTCAGATTCCTGCAAAATTCGGTGAATTGTTTGATCTTCTCGACTGTTTTGAATGATCCCATTCATAATGATGCCCAAGGGTATGGTGAGAACTACAACCAGGAAGACCATTCCCGTGATCCCTCGGCGGATTCTTTTTTTGATTTCCGGTTGAAGATTCAAGGGATGGATACCCAGCAGGGTAAAGATGATTACACCGGCCAGGCTGATGGTAATGAGGTTTGTAATAAATAATAATAATGCGCCGCCCGCCACCTGCATGTTGCCACTTGCAAAGCCTAAACCAACTACAGCGAGGGGAGGCGCAAGAGCCGCGGCAATGGCCACGCCTGGCAAAGCCGCGCTGACGTCTTTTCTGCTCAAAGCATATGCACCTGCCATGCCGGATGCCAGGGCGATGAATAGATCCAGCAAGGTAGGTTGAGTCCTGGCTAGAATTTCCGGGGTCATCTCTTTTAATGGGGATAATAAACCAACCAATATTGATACGATAATGGTTGCCATAACACCCTTAAACATAGACTCGAAGGAAGTTCGGATCAAGTGAACTTCTCCGAGGACGATACCGAGAGAAAATCCTAAGATTGGGGACATCAAAGGAGCTACCAGCATCGCGCCGATAACAACCGCCGGACTGTTTAACAACAAACCGAGGGTGGCGATGATGGAAGATAAAGTAATTAATACAAAATAGTCCCTTCCAGGTTGGGCATTTTCAATGAGTTCTTCCCGGACTTCTAATTGTTCTTCAGTGGACAATGTGGGAAAGAGATTAAAGATCGCGTTGACAAATTTTCTAAACCAGAATTCCGGGGCACTGCTATAGCCTTTTACCATCACTGATGAATTTGGCGCCTGGGAAGCTATTCGTTGAGGGATACTGCCAAAGGCAAATTGATCAATAAAACCCTGCTCTGAGGCGCCAACGATTACCAGGTCATAGTCCTCGGCCTCTTTGAGAATGCCGGTCAAGGGTGAATTGGCTATGATGATCTTTTTTTCTGGTTCATGATTAAAAGTTAAACCCTGAAATGTTTCTTCTAATATTCGATGATTTTCAGCCATCTTGCTGCTGGAGGCCCTGCCCACCTGGACGTACAATCCAGTAACATCAGCGCCTGTGCTTAGAGATAATGTTGAGGCCAGTTTGGCGCCAATAGGCGCATTGGGACCCCCGGCGGTTGGAACCAGGATGGATTTTAGCTCTTTCCAGTTGAATCCCCTGACAATCAGAACATCACAAGGGGCATCCGTTATGATGGAATCCAGCACCGGACCCATTGACCTGGAGATGGACCGGGCTTCACCGCCTGACCATCCCACCAGAATTTGATCAACGTCTTCTTCCCTGGCGGTATCCAGAATTCCTTCTGCGATGCTGCGGGAAACGCGGGTCATGGTTTGAACTCTGAATTCCTCTTTAGTAGCCTGATCAATGGCTTGGTCCAGGAGCATCCGATTTGCCTCAGCCTCAATCCGCCCATCAGAGAGGGGAAGTTGGTTGGAAACTGTAATTACCCGCAAGGCGATTACTTTTCCATTTTCCTCTTTAACCAGTGAACCAGCCAAATGAAGCAGGGATTCTGCTGTATCTGGATTGGCAATTGGCACGAGGATACGTTTATGCTGTTTGGCTGGTCCTTCAACGAGGGGAGATTTAAAAACTGTTATGCCTTCCTTGGCTTTGATACTGTGATGCCTGCCGTAGACCAGGAATAAAATTAATCCGAACAACAAGAGCAGGCCGGCAGCAGGAAGGATTTCTGCCCAAACCAGGGCAAACATTAGATCAAATACCAATACCAGCGCGGGAATCCAGGGGTGAATGGGGAGCTGGAATGAAGAACTGATTTGTTTTTGTCTGGTGAGGCTAAAATTGACCGCCATTAAAACAAACAGGTAAAACAAACTTCCCAGGCGCGCCAACATTATCGGGCTGAGGGCTTGGGTTAAGAGAATTAAACCCGCCAGAATCAATATCAGATAAACAGGTTTTTTTAAGCGTGGATTGATTTTTTTTAAAATGTCCGGCCAGAAGCCATCCCGGGTCATGGCATATCCATGCCGGCTTAATAGGGACAGGATCTGATCTAATGCCAGGGGCATGGCCAATAATCCGAGGACGGCAAAACCTCCCTGGATCCATCTGCCAGCCCACATTCCGGCCAGATCTATGAGCGGGTTAACCAAATGGGAGACGAACCCTGAGGAAAACACCCCGAGAAGAATTGCTGAAACCAGGGCAGGTATCAACCCTGCGAGAATAGCCGTTACAATGGTCACCCTGGAGCCATTCACTGAGCGATTGCTGAGATCTCCTTTTAATCCTGCAGCGATTTCCAGGCCGATAAAGGAGATCAGCAGGATGGTGAATGCAAATCGCCAATCCCCATCAACTGGGAGGATATTTGTGAGTTGTACTTTGGGCAATGCGATCAAAGATCCGATCAGGATAACAGCCAGGAGCAGAGCCAAAAGATAGTGTTGACGTTTTTTTCGCTTGGGGAGAAGGTTGAAACCGACTGTAATCAGCAGCACAGCGGCAGCTATTGGAAATTCAGGAATCGAATAACCAAATAGAGCTGCGATTAAGATGGATCCTTGATGCGCAAAAGCTTTAATAAGCAGACCAGCAGCGCTGAGCCCAGCCAGGAGAAGTGACCACCCGGTTAAAAATGCCAGCCAATTGCCTTCCTCACAGCTTTGAACCAGTTGGTAGGCGGTGCCGCTGCGTGGCAAACTTTGGGATAATTCCAGATATCCGAGTAAATTGATCCCGACGAAGAGGATCAGGAGAATTGAAATTAGAGGAAGTATAGATCCGGCCCCTTGAATAAGGTCTCCCATCAGAACCAGAATGGAGAGAGCAAGCATAACACCCAAACTCATGGTGGTAGCGCGCAGGAAGCTGATGCCGTAGCTATATCGAATGTGCAGGGATGGTGTTTTTTCGCTCATGTGATTTCCTTGACCTCAATCAGGATCCTCCAATCTTTTCTGGATTGATGAATCCACTGATGGTCTTCAGGATCTTTGCAATTCAGTTTTCATTCCAAAGATGAGGCATAATTATTTTGATGTCATGGATGGATTTCAGGTGGTAGTCTGTCTTTTTTGGATTGCCGTTTTCTCCCACCAGGGCAGTGGTGATCCCCAGGGCTTTGGCCCCGTTTAAGTTAGGCAGGAGATCATCAAATAGGACACATTTTAAGGGATCTATACCCCCGGCCTTCTCCAGTGCGATTTGATAGGCTGCCGGGTCAGGCTTGACAACAAAATCCATTGCTAATAAATCGACTATCCCAGTAAAGAGATCCTCGATTCCCAATTCATGCAGAACACCCTCTGCATGACGTCGATCTGCATTGGTGAAGATCCACAAATCCTGCGGCAAACTAGCAAGCAAGTCTTTGAGGTCAGGATCTTTTTCAAGGTATTGATTTAGAGGGATATTATGAACATATTCCAGGTAATGTTCCGGATTTACCTGATGATGGATTCTCAGGCCCTCCAGTGTGGTTCCGTAGCTGGTCCAGTATCGATCCCGGGTTTCTGGAATTTCCTCTTCAGGTATTCCAATTTCTTCTTGCATAAATTGATAAATCCGGAGCCTGATTTGATCCCAGAGACCATTTGAGGCGGGATATAATGTGGCATCCAAATCAAAAAAAAGTGTTGAAAAAGACATACCCGGATTATACCTGATCCTGATCCTGGAAGAATAACAGCTCAACCTTGCCGGACGGCAAGAAATTTAAGTTCGCTCTATGCTCCACTCCGTTATAATAGTTGCATGTCCATACAAATACTTTCAGAGGAAGTGGCTTCTCAAATAGCTGCTGGAGAGGTTATAGAACGACCTTCATCAGTTGTTAAAGAGCTGATCGAAAACGCCCTGGATGCAGGTGCTGACCAAATTACTATATTGATTCGAGAAGCGGGTAAACGCCTGGTTGAAATTATTGATAATGGCACAGGTATTCCTGCTGAGGAATTAAATCTCGCTGTCCACCGTCACGCGACCAGTAAGCTAACTTCAGCCGCAGATCTTTTCCGTGTTTCAACACTTGGATTCCGGGGTGAAGCACTGGCTTCGATAGGTTCTGTGTCCCACTTGACCGTATTATCCAGAGTGCAAAAAGATGACCTGGGAGGATCTATTCGGGTTGAGGGAGGGGAAATTCAACCTCTTTCTGAGTTGGGTATACCACCGGGAACAACTGTGCGGGTGGAACACCTCTTTTATAATGTGCCTGCCAGGTTGAAATTTCTAAAAACGGATCGTACTGAAAAGAGACATGTTAATGATCTGGTCAGCCGTTACTGCCTGGCGAACCCAGAGGTTCGGTTTAAACTTTATCAGGATGAAGATCTAGTTTTTCAATCCAGCGGCAGCGGAGATTTGCGGGAAGTGATCTCAGCTGTATACGGAGTAAAGACAGCCAAACAAATGATTGAGGTCATTTACGAAGATGGATCGTTAACGGTCAAGGGTTTTATAAGCCCTCCCGGATTAACCCGTTCCAATCGGCGAGAGATGATCTTTTATGTCAATGGCCGTCCGGTTCAAGATCCTGCCTTAAGCAAAGCTGTCACCCAGGCGTATCATACTCTGGTTATGAAAGGCAGATATCCAATTTCGGTATTATTCCTGGCGCTTCCACCAGAAAAGGTGGATGTAAATGTTCATCCAACCAAAGCTGAAGTCAGATTTGAGGATAAGGGAGAAATGTTTAAGGCAGTTGGCCGGGGGGTAAGGAGAGCTTTGCTGGCACATACGCCAGTACAGGAAATTAATAACCTCAGGGGAGTAAACCTCTGGGGAGCCCAGTCACTGGGTCACCGCCCTGGGCAGAGGGGTGTAGATCCAGCCTGGGGAATGTTGGAAAATAATGGCGGGGAAGAGGGTTTTATGCCCCCGTCAAATTCAAACCAGATCCCCGCACCGATTACTACGCCGATTTTAAGATTAATTGGACAGGTCGCAGCTACTTATCTAATTGCGGAAGGTCCGGATGGTTTATATTTGATTGATCAACATGCTGCTCATGAAAGAATATTATTTGAAAAATTCAACGCCAACCGCGGGGAGAAAACTATATCCCAGGTATTGCTGAATTCTGTTGTGGTGGATTTCCCTCCCAGCAGCGCTGACCTGGTATTGGAACAATTATCTCTTTTGCGTGAGTTGGGATTTGATCTGGAAGAATTTGGACCTGGTTCATTTGTCATTCGCGCGGTGCCGGGGCTGCTGCAGGGATCCTCGCCCGAAGGCATGCTTCGAGCCGCGGTAGAAGATCTCGAAGAGGATGAAACGCCGCTGGAGAAGAATATTGAGGCGAAAATAATTGCCAGGGTCTGTAAACGGGCAGCCGTAAAAGCCGGTCAGATCCTATCACCGGAAGAGCAGAAACAACTCCTGCTGGATTTGGAAATTTGTCAATCCCCAAGAACCTGTCCCCATGGCCGTCCAACCATGATCCATTTATCAGTAGATTTGCTGGAGAGAAAGTTTGGCAGAACCGGACCGATGTGATTTATATTATCAAAAAGCTCCCGGAGATTCTAAAATCTTCGGGAGCTTTTATTTAAAGAGGCCTGTTTAATTCATTCCTGCAAAAACACTTCCGGTATTTGATGGCATTCTCCGCAGCCTACCTGTGGTTCCTGAACAGTTTGGTTAGTTTTCCGGCAGTATGCTTCCACTTTGACCTGCTGGGCCATCAGAGGAAAAGGCCGTTTTAGGATTGGTTTTAGCTGCATGTGTTCACAGGAGTTTGCCCGTAAGATTTCTGGAACAGGACAGCTGTCGCATAATTTTGCCTGCCAAGGCAGGGGAGGACGGGCTGTATCTAACAGCCGGCATTCTTCACGGTTTTTTCCCCGGAAATAATCCCCGAAAAAGTAGCGGCATTCAATACCGGCCGGGTTTCTCATACGCGAGTGATATATTCTCCGGTGCGAGTATCAATCCGGATCGTGTCACCTTCATTCACAAAATTAGGCACAAAAACTTCTAATCCAGTAGTAGTGGTTACTGCCTTGGTTACACTGGTGGCCGTATCACCACGAACGGATGGATCAGCACGAACAACCTTCTGATCTACTGCTGTTGGCAGATCAATATCAATGGGCTCATCCTCGAAAAATGTCAATTTCACTTCCATATCATCCGTGAGGAATTTAGTGGTGTCACCCAGTGCTTCTCCTAATAAGGCAGGCTGCTCGTAGGTTTCAATATCCATAAAATAGTACATTTCACCATCGTTATACATGTACTTGACATTCTTGAAGGTTAAACGGATGTCCTGTACGGTATCACCGGAGTTAAATTTTTTCTTCAAACGAGTGCCTGAACGCAGATCCCGAACATCAACGCGGATAGTGGCTTTGCCCCGGCCTGGTTTGTGGTGACCATATTCAAGCACTTTGTATATGTGCCCATCTAATTCAAATGTGACACCTTTTCTTAATTCATTTACATCGATCATTTTTTTGGCCTTTATTAAATATTTACGAGTATTTCGCGTTGAGATTATATTCTACTGTTATTTTGATGGCAAGGGAGGAAGAATTTTCGCGTTCGATTGCCAGGCGAATAAATTTTAGTTTTCAGGCATATTTTTTGAGATGATTTTTGAATCTCTGACTTTGAATTCTAATCTGATTATATTCTTTTTGAAGCTGTAAAGGCTCCTTAAATTATGGTAAACTTACAGAAGAATAGGAAGGGAATATAAAACAATGACGGACAAAAAACGGATCATTTGCATCGAGGATGAACCTGAAACCACTAATTTGATGAAGCTGATCCTGGCTCGGGAAGGATATGAAGTGTTGGGAGCCAATGGTGGTGAAGAAGGCCTGGCCCTTGTTAATGAACAATTCCCGGACTTGATTCTGTTGGATTTAATGATGCCGGAAATGGATGGCACTCAGGTTTTTCAACGTTTAAAGGAAAATGAAAAGACCAGGGACATCCCGGTTATTGTAGTGACTGCAAAAGTTCAAAGTATTGATATTGTTCTCTGGAGGCAGGTAGCCAAGGTGGATGACTATATAACCAAACCATTCCGCCCGGAAGAATTGGCAGAGCGTGTTAAATATGTACTCGCTCAAGCTGGAGATTAAATCTAGAAAATCCTCTTTGTAACAAACCCAATCCTCAATGATGGAAGTTAATGTAATCAATCATACGCGAAGTCTGGAAAGTCCGCTTCGAGTAAAGAACTGTGAAAGTTTTTTCTGCCGCCTGAAAGGTCTGATGTTTCAGGAAGGGCTGAATCAAGACGCCGGTTTATTGATGGTCCAGCACAACGAAAGCCGTCCAAATGCGGCCATCCATATGTTTTTTGTTAGCATGGACCTGGGCGTTATCTGGCTGGATTCAAATAAGAAAATTGTTGATAAACAATTAGCAAAAAGCTGGCAGCCATTTTACACACCCCAATCCCCGGCAAAATACATCCTGGAAATTCATCCAGCACGATTACCGGAATTTGAAATGGGAGATATTTTAAATTTTGAATAAACTTACCCGCTCCATATTATTATTGGTTTTGCTTTTATCCGTCGTGTCCCCGGTTTTTGCCCAAGGAGATCCGACAGAAGAGCCGGTTTATATTGTTAAGGCGGGAGATACTTTATGGACGATTTCCCGGAATCTTTATGTTTACTATGAAGAATTGTTGGCTTTGAACAACTTAACCAGCAGCAGTTCTATTATTCCTGGCACTCAGCTTCTAGTTCCCGGTATGGATGATCTCACCGGGGTGTTAAGCACGATCAGAATACCCTATGGGGAAACTCTGGAAAGCATCAGCCGCAGATACCAGGTTCCTGAAGATACCCTGATTAAATTGAATCGTTTAACCAGCCCGTTAGAATTATATGTGGGTGTATCTGTAGTGCTGATTGGTGAGGAAGAGGTTGTAGACCGGGGAGGAAAACGGCGATCTCTGGTTCCTGAGCAATCTTCTCTGGAATTGGCGATTCAGGAAAACCTGAATCCATGGACTTTGGTTTTATCCAATAACCAGGACGGAAATTGGGATCTAATTCCAGGAGAAGTTTTCCTGGTTCCCGGGACAGCAAATGGTGGTCCAGGTGGGTTTCCTGAGGAAATTCAGAAAGTTGAATACACACCGGAACGATTTGTCCAGGGCCATACTTCCGTGATGAAGGTCAAAGCGCCGGAAGGAACGGTTGTAACTGGAGCATTGGGTGAATATCCCCTGGCGTTTTTCTCTGAAGACGGCAATAAATATTTGTCACTGCAGGGCTTGCATGCCAAAGAGACGACCGGGTTGCAACCCCTTTCTGTTTCCGGCACGCTGCCGGACGGCACACCTTTTGCCCACACCCAGATGGTGGAAATTTTCAGCGGCAATTATCATTATGAAGATATCTTTGGTGTCCCCCAGGAAACGGTTGGTATAAAAATCACTGATGATGAAACCAATGCGCTCAAAGAATATACAGACCTGGCCACTGAGAATAAACGCTGGTCAGGTGATTTCTTCAGCCCGGTACCGCCGGAGCTCAGCGGCGCCTGGGCATCTTATTATGGCGGACGGCGTTCTTATAATGGCAGTGGTTATTATTATTTCCATTCAGGTCTGGACTTTTTCGGCGTTATGGGGGGGGATATTTACTCCACAGCGGCTGGAAAAGTGGTGCTCACTGGTCCGTACCTGCTTCACGGAAATACAACCTTGATCGATCACGGCTGGGGTGTTTATACGCTTTATGCTCATCAATCCGAGTTTTTAGTTCAGGAAGGTCAGCAGGTGAGCGCCGGGGAATTGATCGGCAGGGTGGGTTCGACCGGCAGATCCAGTGGGCCTCATTTGCATTGGGAAGTTTGGGCTGGTGGGATACAGGTAAATCCGATGGACTGGTTAGAGCAATCCTATCCTTGACTTGGCGTATTTATTATTCAGTCAGTTGTGGTTGTCCGGCGGAAAGAGTAGAGTATAATATACTGGCTTGAAATCTGGAACTATTCAAGTGGAAATCTATTAATTTGTTTGAGGCATTTCTATGGAAACTGCATTATTATCCCTCCGGGAAGATTATTGGGAGGAGTATGAATTGGAAGGAGAGGATATCTCTTTCCTTTACGATTATCTGTTAGAAAGCGAAACCCCCCAAACCTCAGAAGAGCTCATGCCCATCCTGGTTAATCAACGGATTGATAGGGAAAAAGTCAATTTGGAGAAGAAACGGCTGGATGGAAATGATATCTATTTCCCCAAAGACGCCTATGAAGTAGGTAATAAACTGGTTTTCCCGGCTCTTGAATGGCAAAAGGGAGAGGTGGTAGGACAGCGCACTGGCGAAAATCCTGCTGCAGGTCAATTTGATGTCATTCAGGTTGAATTTGAGAGTGGAGAACAACGAGAATTCGCTGCAGGTATTGAAGATCATCTTCTGAATATTCCTCCGGAAGCGGCCCAGGCTGATTCGCTGAATTTGGACGAAGTCATTGCTGCCCATCGGGATATCCTCGTTGAGCAAATTGAAATGGGATTGGTTGATAACGAGGATTTTGTTCAGATTGCCGGTCGCTGGTTCCTGCGTGCTTTGCTGGTTGATGTCAATACCGGCCACCTCAATTTGGCGGAAGCCGTTCTGGATATGAATGAAGGTGGGCCCCTGGCGACTGCCGATTTGGTAAAAGAGATCGATCTTCCAGACGATGTCCATCCTAATTTGATTGAATTTTCACTTGACCATGCTCTGCAGGAGGATCCTCGTTTTGACGAAGTTGGACCTGCCGGCATTGTGGCCTGGTATTTGAAGTCCTTAGAACCGAAGAATGTTCTGGAGACCCCGTTATATTTGAAGTATGCCCCGATTGAATACGATCCAGAATCCTTGATAGCGGAGATGATTTCCCTGGAGAAATCACTGGATGATGAGTTAACCCCCAGTGATGAACAGCATCAATTTCCGATCAAGGATGTGGAAATTCGTTTGATTTATCCTCATTGGCGGTCAGGTACTTTGCCATTATCTGAACGGGTATTGCCTTTATTTCCCACAGCCTATGAATCGCCCCGGATTCGTTTTACATTAATTGACGGCCAGACAGGGGAAAGTTTCCCCGGATGGGTCGTTCGGGAGCAGAGGTATGTATCGGGTTTAAAAGAATGGTATGAAAAAAATGGCCTCATTCCGGGCGGGATTGTGTATGTCAAGCCGGGTAAGAAACCAGGTGAAGTGATTGTTGAGACGAAAAGTTCCCGGTCAACTAAAGATTGGATGCGCACCATCCTGGCAGGATCGGATGGCGAGCTCATATTTGCGACCCTGAAACAAATCATCTCTTCTGACTACAATGAAAGAATGGCGATTGTGGTTTCGGATGTTGATTCTGTGGATCAGGTTTGGTTGAATAATCAAGATGAACAGCCTCCTTTTGAACAAATCGTGGTTGATATAGTACGGGAGTTAACGAAACTCAATCCCCAGGGCCATGTTCACGTAACTGAGCTTTATGCCGCTGTAAATACAGTGCGGCGCTGTCCACCGGGGCCATTGCTGTCCTTGTTGGAAACCCGTCCCTGGTTTGTTCATGTGGGCGATTTGCATTTCCGTTTTGATGATTCAGAAGGTATCTAAATTTTATTTTATTTGGAGGAAGGAGAACAGCGGTGTCAAAGCCCAAGTTATCAAGTTTGCTTAAACCTACGGTTGCCACACCTTTTCATATTGATTTTGACTGGTGGATGACGCAAGACCGCTCCTGGCGGGTTAACTTGCGGAGCTGTTTGTGCGCAGAGCATCAGGAAATGTACTCAGATCTTTCAGGGGATGAGAAAGTGGATTGGATTGATCCAGAAACCGCTGAAGTACAATCTGTGGATGGCCTGCAGCATACCTTGATCTCTCATTGTGCCAAGCAGGAAGATTTCATCACTGAACACACCACGCTGACTGAGTCGCTGTTCCGAATGTTCCTTTCCAACGGCAACCAGCCTTTATCTCCGGATGAATTGGCTGAAGCGCTGGACCAGCAGCCCCTAAAAATCCTGCAGACCATCTCTGGTACGCGAGTTTATAAAGGGATCCGCCCGGCGCCTAAACACTAAAGGGTACAGATTAGAAGATTATCTTGCCCTCGTAGCTCAATGGATAGAGCACCGGACTTCTAATCCGACGGTTGCAGGTTCGATTCCTGCCGAGGGCGCCTCAAGCCCCAGGATTATTTCTAAAGCTTTCTTGACCCGATTTGTGGGGAAAAGGAGGCTTTTTGTTATGTTTGGTAAAGAGACTGAGCAACGGATTATTTCAAATCCCCTGCAGGCGCAGATAGAAGGGTGAACCCGTGTTATGCTATAGGGGAGTAATTGCCCTGACTGGATTAATCTCAGCTTTACCCGGGTAAAAACAACCCATGACAAATTGTTTTTTTGTTTCTGATCTACATGGACAGATGCCCCGTTATGCCTCCCTGTTTGCTAAAATACGGGAGGAAAAACCTGCGGCAGTTTTTCTGGGAGGGGATCTGTTCCCCTCATATTTAGGTCAGGGTGTAAATGGTTTTTCAGAAGAAGATTTAAGGTCTGAGTTCCTTCAATTAAAGGAAACCCTGGGGGAAGAATATCCTCGAGTTTTCTTAATTCTGGGAAATGATGACAGTAAAAGTTATCAGAAATACATGGTTGATACCATGGTTGAAGATCAAATCTGGGAATATATCCATAATAAATCTACAGATTTTGGGCCTTATACAATTTATGGGTATGCCTATGTGCCGCCAACCCCTTTTCTGATGAAAGATTGGGAAAGATATGATGTTTCACGTTTTGTGGATCCAGGCTGTATTCCTCCAGAAGAAGGCTGGCATTCGTTCCAGGAACCATTGAACCATATTCAGCATGCCACTATAAAAAAAGATCTTGAGATTTTGACCGAAGGCAAAGACCTGTCCAGGTCAATATTCCTTTTCCATACACCGCCATATCAGACCAACCTTGATCGGGCAGCTTTGGATGGAAAGAAGATTGATTATGTACCGCTGGATGTCCATGTTGGCAGCATTGCAGTGAGAAATTTTATTCTTGAGAAGCAGCCGCTGATAACATTACATGGGCATATCCACGAATCGGCAAAAATAACGGGTTCCTGGCGAGATCAGCTGGGTGATACGGTTAACTTTTCAGCAGCTCATGATGGTCCAGAGCTGGCTTTGGTCAGGTTTTCACCTGAAACCCCTCATGAAGTTTCAAGAGAATACTATTAATTCTGGAATTGAGGAGTTGTTCCCTTAACCCCGTCAGAATATTTATTAATTTGTGCCCATCGTGAGTGGGAATGCCGCATCAGATATCGCGCCGATCTTTACCGCATAGCTAGTGCGGTTTTTGATATCCTGATCGGTAATCAGATTGATATCCAATAAACCTTCTGTTTTATACCCGGTCCTTCTCTCGTTAATTAAACCCAGGCTCAAACTCCAACCTTCAAACCAGGCTAGCAAGAGTTTCTTCTGGTTTTCATTCCCGGAAAAGTGAACCAGTAAATCTATATCGCTTTTGGGGCCGGCAGTTGCGTTTTTGGTGCTGCCAAATATATAGATGGCTTTTACTCCAAAACTTTCTGGATCTAATAATGCAGCAATTCTTTCTGCCGTTTGAAAACGCCAACGCCAGTGATCTTCTCTCGATCGGGATTGAATCCGGGTCTTTTTTGTGGCCTCTGGCTCGTTGGTGAAGTCCTCCTCAGCTAAAATCGCTAAGGCCAAATTTTTATCCGCGTTCATTAGCAGTTGCAGTACCGAACCCCCGGATGAACTTTTGACATCGATGACATGAATTATGTTTTCAAGATGTGGATAATCTGGAACCAATTCTTTAAAGATGTTTTTTGATTCTAATAAAAATCGATCGTTAAAAATAATGTCCTGGTCATCGGGGTAAAGGGGAAGATACCGGATAGAGGATTCAACCAGGTCCTGGAAAAAATGAGTGCCAAAAGAAAGGTCGGGGATATAATCTCCCTGTTTATGGGCTATCTCAATCAGGGCTGCTGTACTGTTAATATCTGAGTAGGTGACATTCACTCCCAGTTTGATATCTCCCCGGCTTCCCCAGCGGCCAGGTCCCATCAGGATAAATTTTCCCTTGATTAAAACATTATTAATCCTTCCGATTGCCCGGCCGACATCAATCATTTCTTCCCGGCTTGAAATCTGGCTGTAAGCTTTGGGATCCACATAGACGATGTGACAAATGTTGGGTATGGTGCCGTTGGATATATATCGATCAGCCGAAAAGACAATTTTCTCTTCAGGGAGGTCAGTGGGGAGTTCAGCTGGTAAATTTTCACTGCCGTAACTTTGAGACCGGCATTGCAGCAGGTAAAAATCTTCTCCATCACAGGCAAATTCTATATCAATGGGATGGTCTAATTGTTCTTCGAGTTCTGCCAGGACTGCCTGTAAGTGTTTCAGGAAAGGAGTTTGAGAGAATAATCCATCAAATGTAAAAACAAGTTTGTCTTTCTCGAAATCAGGTCCAATTCCTGTTGGTATCTGGGCATGATCTTGTGTAATGATAGAAACCAGCTGTTTGATATTGGGATAATCAGCCCCAAATTCCTCTAAAAGTCGATTAATTTCTATGGTTTCAAAGCAGCCCCGTTCGAGGTTTATAACATCGATCATACGCGGCGAGTAGCGAATGATTTCATCCAGGGATGTGTTCACCCGTAAACCAGGTTGTCCGGGAGCGGCCAGGACAGGAAAGTCATCGCTCAAACGATCAACAGCGCGAGTACCAAGGCCTGGTACAATCCGCACCAATCCATCTTCTTTATGAATTCTACTGGACCATCTGAATTCGTTCTGGCTGAAGGCCACGCCTGCATAGGCGGGGAAATAATAGGGTCCAACCTGCTGCCCTACAACTTCCTGAATGAGGATGCCCATTTCTTCATGATGATCAATCAAACCGTGTGCATAGCGGTACTCAATGGGGTCGGGCCCGTACATGGAAGCGTAAACCTCCGCTATTGCATCGACCAGGCTGGAGAGCCGTTCTTCTTTGGTTCCTTGATTGGACACAAACAAACTTTTATATTTGCCTGCAAAAGACATGCCTACCTGATCTTCCAGTAAACTTGAGCTGCGAACGATCAAAGGCACATCTCCAAAATCATCCAGAGCAACTGATAGCCCTTTCATGATCTCAGGCGGCAGGGGTGCATTTTTGAAAACATGGACTATATAGGGATATTCCTGCCGGATTTCACCAATATTTAAATATTTGTGTTCAATGATCTCTTCCAGGTTGTTTTGTTCAATAAACGAGAAGATTGTATCTGACACGATATACCAGGTTTTGGGTGTTTTTACCTTTTTGTAGATGTCCTGGTTCTGAAATGCTTTCTTAATAATCTGCATGGCCAGAAATATACCGGACCCTTTTCCGCCTAGTTTTCCATGACTGCTCGATTGGTAAATCATCCGGGATGATAGGTCATAAAAATCTTCAATCTCGATGTGTTTTTTAGCGGTTTTTATAAATTTATCCCGTTCGCTGAGCACCCGCCGGATCAGTGACATTTGAACACTTTGTTTTCTGGCGCTAGATAAATCTAATCCCTGGTCTGCCAGGTGTTTGTACTTGTCCAACGCTCCGAGGATATCGGTTATTGATCGGCCTGGTTGAACAAGTGCATTAACCAGAAATCCGGTTTGATCCTCCTTGATCCACTTTTGTATGAAGGACAGAATTTCATTTTCGTCCAGGTGCACCCCGGCCAGATTAAAAACTTGATCAAGGGAACCGATGGCATCTTGCTCGGATTTTAGCTGGTAGGGAAAGTTGGATTCAATGATATCCCTGTCTTCAAGATAGGCTGAACTGAATAATTCCCACAATACTTCAGCTTCTTTGATGCCCCGACCGCAAAGATGATGGACCGTTTTTCTAGCGATCGTGATTAGTAAATTTGGATCAGTTTTCTTAAGCAGGTTTAGTACAACTCGCCAACCTGCTTCGGGATCCAATCCGTTTTTGCTTTGTTTTTCAAATACATCCTGGAGCCGCTGATAGAGCAGGAAATTGCCTATCTGGTCAGCGATCGTATTGATCAATCTTCGTTCTTCCCGGAGAAAGGGACCTTCATCCAGTTCAGGCTTTTCTTCAGTGTAATAAATGCTTATTCGTCCAACGGTAATATCTTGGAGGATAATGTCAGAATGCTGAGCCCAGGGCGACTTTTTAAATTCCTGTGATCGGTAGGAAACCCCTCCAATGGTAAGCTGAGATACACAAATTTCAGGATACTGCCAACCAGATGGAATGACCTCAATAATTCTATTGATAGCATCTTTCGTTTTAATACCTGGTTTTGCCAGCGTTTCCTGCACTTCATAGAGGCAATTAAGTTCTTTTGCCCGTTCTTTGAGTTCTTCTACCAACCTGTTGATCGGTTTTCCTTGATTTTCAGTCATTTTTACCCCGGGATTTAAGAACAACTCCTCGTCCGGATTTTCCGTCAATCTTGATAGTTAGCGGAGAACTCAGCTTAACATGACGGACGTAAGGTGTCTTTTGGACTTCTTGCTGATCCTGTAACCAATGCCAATCTATATTATATTTCCCTGATCTCGGAATGGAAAGATAACTGACCCCGAGACTGGTCAGGTTATGGAAAAAATGGGATCCCTGGCTCATATCCGCACTGAAATTATCCTGATAAGTCTCTATAATAACCCGGGTGCCTGAGATTTGCCCCCAATTGACTGGAATGCCCAACCAGGGATCTGAACTTCCCAAACGGCCAAAGACGATTAATAGATATGGCTGCCCGCTTTCGATAAGATTCTTGTTGATTAATGCCAGCTGATCGCCAATGATCCGGGTGTTTTTTAATTCAAATTGGTCCGGGATGACATAGACAATATCCTGAATATCATCAATCAGACCATTACCGAGTGCATTTTCTGAGAGTGCCAGGGCATCCTGATTGCCCAGATCTTCATCGCTGACCTGAATATCTTCTGATGCTATAACCGTTGATCTTACTTGCAGCAATCCCAGTGAGGGAGGCGTGAGCGTCATTGCAAATTCTAACTCAACAGGATTGCCCAGTTCTTCCTGACAGGTTTTAAGGAGAGTTTTGACCACTTCATTCAATGGGATATCTTTTAAGTGGAGCAGAGGTGCAAAAGTTAGAGCCCGGGGACCAGGATTCGCCATACCCATTTGCAAACGATCGGATTGGGGGTCGTAGGTGGAGCAAAGGTGCCGCAGTGTGTCATCTTTCTCTGCAGTGGATAAGTTTTCCTTTACCAAGTATTCCGTTTCCCGGACTGGATCATATATCAGGGGTGCGCCCATATTAATGGCCCAAAATTCTTTCTGGCTCATTTTTAGCAGTTCATCCACAGATCCAAAGGGAGGACCGATCTTTGGATAAGCAGGTGAGTATGACCAGGAAATACCCCCATCAACAATCGTTTTTCCCAATCCCAGTGCCAGGTTGACCACACCATCATCAGGTTTTGCTTTCCCAACGGGATAATAATTATAAGAACGAGCGACCCCGGACAATTCCGGATAATACCGAACATGATGACGGGAGCCATGGACGTGCTGAATAATCACAGCCATTTTTTCGTCATTATGGTCATG
>CAXMRF010000015.1:0-33049 GCA_964195965.1 uncultured Nitrosomonadaceae bacterium | reverse complement strand
CCTTTTTTTGCAAGACTCTCCATCTGCGCATGGGCAGTATCTGGATCTCCGATAAATCGCAGCCGGCGTTCCATTTTTGGTTTGACTGTAGGGTCTCTTAAAGTGGATTCGCTGGTGAGGATGCCTCTTCGTGAAAGAGAGCCGGCAGTTTTGCGCCAATTTTTTTGCGGAAGAGCCCGGTCTAGCTGTCGACCCCGCAGCGGACCCCGCTTAATGAATAAATCAATTAACCTGGTTTGGGCCGGTGTGTACTCCGGGAGCAGTGGTACGCCCTCTTCCAGCAATACCAGGCTATGATCGGAGAGCCGATATTCAATATCTGCCTGCACACTTAATCCAGCTGGAACCATCGCTTGCAGGGTAATACCCAGCGGAGAAAGGGTCTCCCGGGAGATTTGATGGGCCAGCTCGATTTGAGCAGGGGTCACTACAGGAGTCGGATCTAATATCTTGTGGACAGCCTTGGTTTGAGCTACAGCGGGCACTTCAGGAAAATCAATGAGTATGCCCTGGACAGATCGTTTCCCAAATGGCACTGTTACCAATTGCCCAAGTAAATATTCCTCCAGATTCTCATCAGGCAGGTGGTAATCGTAAATACCCGTGACATGGGGAACGTTGACTGCTATTCGGGCGTAATGAAGTGTTTTCCGGTCTTTCATTGTTTAGGATTTGTTTTCTGATTTGTTTTCTAAAAAATTAATCACGGACCAGGACGGCGGATGTATAACCAACCACGCTGTTACTGTCACCCGTGATATCACCTGAATGGGCATAATTTGATGAATAAACAGAATCTGCACCGCATTCCTTGGCTGCCCTGATCACAGCAGCCAGGGCACCCAATCCACAAGCGGAACCCTTGCCGCTATTTTGGGCCTTGTACAAACCTTCTGGATCCAGCGTTTTTATATGCTGGATAATGGTCTGGTCCAATTTTTGAGCCTCAGCTGCAGGGTGAAAATGGGATAGATCTGTGCTGGCAGCCAGGAGGACTTCCCCGGACTTGATTAAATCTGCCAGGATATCACCCAGTATTTCCATTAAATCAGGATCCTGACGGCGGATCATCAGCGGTAAAATTTGGAAATCGTCTGGCAGCGCCCGTTGAAAGAAAGGTAATAAAATTTCAACAGCATGTTCCCCGTCAGCGCGGATTTTAGTCAGTCCCTGGCCGGTTTTTTCCTGGAGGGCAAGATTCACCAATTGCAAGCTGTCTTCATCAACCTTGATCGTACCCAGTGGAGTTTGATAGGCTTGATGGTCGGTAGTAAGAATGTCCCCGGAGTGGTATTGATGAAAAGGAGAGAGTATGACTACAAGTTTGGGATGTTTTCCCTGGATCGCCCGGAAGGCATACCCGGCAACCGGTCCTGAATAGAGATGCCCGGCATGCGGAGAAATCAGAGCGAGCACTTCCCCTTTGATATCCGGAATATGAGCGGCATTGATATATCCATCCACAGATTCAGCCAATTTTATTGGATCGGCTGGATACCAGCGGCCTGCCAGGGGAGAGGGTCGGATATCAAGGATTTTACTCATAGTTTGACTTCGATTGTAGCACAGGTCTGGAGGGGGAATGGAGACGCTGCGGCTTGCTTTGAGAGCAAAATTCAACAAGGTCCTTATGATATACTATTTTGAAATCAAAACAGGAGACTTGCACCATGTATAAAATTTCTGTCGAATATTGTGTTCCTTGAAACTATCTACCCAGAGCCCTCAGTTTAGAGGGTGCATTTAAGAAAGAACACCAGGAAATTGTCTCTGAAATCGACTTGATTCCCTCTGATGGGGGAGCCTATGAAATCAAGGTGAATGGAGACTTGATCTACTCAAAATTGGAAACAGGACGGCACGCAGATCCGCCTGAAATTCTGAGTTTGTTTGCAGCTTTTATTAAGGAGTAACCGGAATGACTGACAAAAAAGGCAGGGTATTCTCGGGTGCCAGGCCAACTGGCCGGCAGCACCTGGGAAATTATTTGGGCGCAATCAAGAATTATGTGGCCCTACAGGAAGATTACCGCTGTGTTTACTGCATAGTTGATGTTCACGCCTTAACAACGGTTGGAACGACTAAGGACCTGTCCTTAAACACCCTGGAGATGGCTCTGGATTGGCTGGCGGCCGGGATGGATCCTGAAAAAAGCATTATTTTTGTTCAATCGCATATTGCGGAAGTGATGGAGCTGCATACCATCCTTTCTATGGTCACCATGCTCGGAAAGTTGACAGCCCTGCCAACATTTAAAGAAAAGGTCCGGGATAACCCGGATAACGTGAATTACGGACTGGTCGGTTATCCAGTGCTAATGTCCGCAGACATCCTCCTTTATAAAGCGGATACTGTTCCTGTTGGAACAGATCAAATTCCCCATCTGGAGTTTGCCAGGGAAATTGTTCGATCTTTTAATCATCGTTATCAAACAGATATCCTCATTGAGCCCCAGCCCAAGGTGACCCAAATCCCCAAGGTTTTGGGTATTGATGGCGAGCGCAAGATGAGCAAAAGCCTGAATAATCATATTGAACTTGCGGCTACACCTGAAGAGACTGAAAAACGGGTCATGAGTATGGTTACTGACCCACAAAGGATCAAGCGAACGGATCCGGGCAATCCCGATATTTGCAATGTGTTCACCCTGCATAAGATTTTATCTTCAGCTGATGAAGTGGAAAGAATTAACCGCGAATGCCGCACGGCTGAAATTGGCTGCGTGGATTGCAAACGGATATTGGCTGCCAATCTCAATAGCAACCTGGAACCTTTCCGGTCCCGGAGAGCAGATCTGGCGAAAGATCCCCAATATGTCAATGATATCTTGATGGATGGAGCCAAGCGGGCAAAGGTAATTGCTTCTGAAACTATGGAGCAGGTCCGGGAAGCGATTGGTTTTTATGGCGCCAAGGGGTGATTTGTGAAAACCATTCTCCAGCGGGTTCAACAGGGCAGTGTCTCTGTGGCAGGGAATAAAATCGCAGAGATCCAGGATGGTTTGGTAATCTTGATTGGCGTGGCTCCTGATGATACCCGGGCCGATGCCCAAAAATTGGCCCAAAAGATAGCGCATTTACGGATATTTCCGGACGAAAACGACAAGATGAATCTCTCCCTGCTGGATGTGGGAGCAGATGCCCTGGTGGTGCCCCAATTTACATTATTTGCTGATACCAGACGGGGACACCGTCCATCATTTACAGATGCCGCCCCGCCTGACATTGCCAAACCGCTGACCGATTATTTTTCTTCCTGTTTAAGGGAATTGGGAATTCCTACCCAAGAAGGTAAATTTGGCGCCCATATGCTGGTGGAAATTCACAACGATGGACCCGTGACTATTTCGCTCGAGGTTTGAGTTTAGTCGCCCGGCCATTGCGAGCGAACATAGTGAGCGCGGCAATCCCCTGGTAAGCGGAACGACAAACCAAATATTGTCCCAACACAGCTCAAACGTACGACCCTAAACAGCTCAAACGCCCGTCCTCGGGCGTTTATTCCATTATTCAGTCTTCCTGCGGACGGGTCGACGAGCGTGAGTGGGAGAACATTGTGAGCGTGGCAATCTCCTGCATAATAGAGCGGCAACCATTCATTTCTCCCCGGTGGTAAAATCAGAATCATGGCTGCAAGGACCACTGCCCAATTTTCTTCCCTACCTATCCGTGCATTTGATGTCCGCACTGATTTGCTTTCTGTATCTGATTTGGTTGAGCTGTGTTTTGCTGACAGGCTCTCACCAGATGGAGAGGCCTTGCTGCGAAAAATGCGTTCATCAGCTCACAACAAGAGATTCAAAGAGTGGGCCTATGCAATGGCGGGAAAGGTTTCCATGCCGTTTACCGGTTATGTCTGGGAAGAGGCTGGAGAAATCATCGGGAATTTGAGTTTAATTCCCTACCATATTGGCAGTAAACATTATTATATGATCGCCAATGTGGCAGTTCATCCGGATTACCAACGGAAAGGCATTGCCCGTTCATTGGTCAGCCAGGCTTTGGATTTTCTTATTCCGCGGAGTTTGGATGGAATCTGGCTCCAGGTGGATGAAGGAAACCAGGCGGCAGTTGATTTATATCTCCGGCAGGGGTTTAAAGAAGTCTCCCGCCGGACGACCTGGATTTTAAAACCACGGGATATTCCTCAGGAATTTCTGAGTTGGCAGGTACCGGATTTTGAGGTAAATGAACACCGCGTCAGGCACTGGTCTCTCCAGCGCAAATGGTTGGAAAATAACTACCCTCCTGAAGTTCGTTGGCATTTACCCTTGCGCCCGGAATACTTGCGCCCCGGGATCGCTGGCAAAGTCTCCCGCATGTTACTGCTGGATCCTAAAATTTCCCAATGGTCTGTAATTGCTGGCAATGCGCTGATAGGAGTTGTATCCTGGCAATCTTCAAAAACACATGCGGATTGGTTGTGGATCGCTTCCTCACCAGAAACAGAAGGTGTCCTCCTGGATGCTTTCCTCCCGGTTTGGATGCAAACGCCGGGGCCAAAACGATCCTTAAGGCTAAACTTCCCCGCCAGGAAAACCAATCTCAGCCTGGAAACCCATTGGTTTAAACCCGCCCGCACATTAATCTGGATGAAATACCAGGTAGGTCATGTTAACAATGAGACTCAGTAATGGAGTGAAACGATGAAGCTTGATTGGAAAAAGACCTTTTTTATTGGTTTTGGTTTTTTAGGAATATCAGCTGTTTGGCAGATCTATAATGCATTTGTGCCTATCTTTTTACAGACTGGTCATCCAGGGTTTGCCAGTTCCAGAGAAGTGTTTGGGTTTGGATTAAACGCCACCACTACTGGCGCGATAATGGGCATTGATAACCTGTTAGCAATTCTAATCTTACCGTTGATTGGCGTATGGAGTGACCGGATCAGAACGCCCATAGGTCGACGTTATCCATTTATCTTAACTGCCGCCCCATTGGCCGCCCTGGCATTTATTGCCATGCCTCTGGCTGTCGGATTAATCAAACCAGAGAATAACGGCACCCTTTCTGGTAATACCGGCCCGTTTTCTCTCTTTATGATCGCCATTTCAGTTGTGCTTTTGGCAATGGCAATTTTACGCACACCAGTGGTTTCACTGATGCCTGATCTAATTCCTTCACCCTTGCGCAGTAAAGCCAATGGAGTAGTAAATTTTATGGGGGGAATTGGTTTTGTTATTGGCTCTTTTGGCCTTGCCTTGCTGTTTGATATCAAACCCCTTTACCCATTCCTGGGCGGCGCATTGATATTACTCCTGGCGGTTTTTATGTTATTTATAACCACCAAGGAACCCGCGGTTGAAGATCTGCCCCACCCTGAAGATCACCAAAAAAGTGAAGAAGAACAGGCCGCCGGCGCATTGAAAGGGGTGTCTGTGATTCCCGCGAAATACCGCAAGAGTTTGTTTGCGCTTCTGGGCGCGATTTTCTTGTTATTTGTGGCCTATGAAGGCATTGGCACTTTTTTTACTTCTTACGCGATTAATGAACTGGGCGTCAGCGAAGGTTTTGCGCCGACCCTGTTTGGCCTGGCTGGTGTGACCTTTATTCTTTTCGCCATCCCGGCTGGATTTATTGGTGAAAAATATGGCCGCCGCCGCACGATTATCGCTGGCATATTATTATTTGGCATTGTTATGCTGCTGGGATTTTTTGCGACAACTTCAACCCAGATTGGAATCATTTTAGCGGTCAGCGGGATAGGTTGGGCGCTGATTAATGTCAATACTCTTCCGATGGTAATCGACACCACTGATGATGGACGTTTGCTGGGCACTTATACCGGTTTATATTACCTGGCATCTCAAGTGGGGGCTGCATTTGCGCCGTTGATGATGGGGGCTGTGATTGATATCTTTGGAAGTAATTTTCGAACTATTTTCCTCTCAGGGCCAGCCTTTTTTGTACTGGGGTTAATTGCGATGACCTGGGTAACCCGGGGGGAAGCCCATAATAAACCTGTTGAAGTCGAGGCCTGAGAACGAGATCACAACCAGGGAGTAAATATGCCTGGGCAGATTAATGATCTGGAACGTTTTAAAGACATTGTTATTGAGGCCTGGAAAAAAATTCCTGTCTAATACAGAATGACTGCTGATTGTTGACATTAAAATAAATTCGGCGTATACTGATTATGACTTTGAGGTGGTCCATTATGGGAGAGTTTTACTCAAAAAGAATAGCAGAAATATAGTATTCAATACACGCATGCTCAGGCTGCGTGTTTTTTTTATTACATGCTCGCGGAGGAGAAAAGATGGATTCTGGAATGATCGGAAAAATTCAAAAATCAAAACAATATGCCACAGAACGGGAACGGATTAAAATAAATTCGTTATCAGTGACATTTAAGGGGCATAATAATCCCCACCAGGTTTCTTTCGAAGATGGAAAGTGGATCTGTGATTGTGATTTTTTCCAGACCAGGGACCGTTGCAGCCATACCATGGCATTGGAACGTATCTTGATCCAGGAAGCTGATTTGATCTTGGATTAATGATTGTTGGCACGAAATATAATGTGGTAATGAAAAATTTGCTCCCGACGCAGGCCCTGCCTAGCCCGGGAGCTTTTCTATTTAAGGGATTAAATCCCCTAAAGGGAGTTTGTTCCTTTTTTCCCCAACTTGACTAGGTTTATTGAATAGATATAATGGCTCCTATGAAATATCATATATGGACGTCTGGATGTCAAATGAATGTGGCTGATTCTCGCCGGGTGGCATCTGCCCTGGAAAATTTAGATTACCAACCCACGGCCCGCGCTGAAGATGCCGATGTTATTGTTATTAACACCTGCGTGGTACGCCAGAGTGCAGAAGATAGCGCAACCGGAAGGATTAGTTCCCTGAAAAACCTTAAGCGAAAACGCCCTGGGGTGGTAATAAACGTGATGGGATGCCTGGTGGGTGTCAAAGGCACCCGGGATCTGGAAAAGCAATTCCCCCACGTGGACGTTTTTTCTCCTCCTTCGGATCCGGGACCCTTGATGGCGTTTCTTACTCAGGAAGATAGCAAAGCCTGGCAACAAGAGGCAACCTCCCGCAGATTTGCCTATATGGATGGAGAGCTCACTTTGCCAGAAGCGGATAAAGCACGTTTGGTTTCTGCATATGTCCCTGTGGTATTGGGGTGTTCTCACGCCTGCACTTATTGTATTATTCCTTACCGCCGCGGAGTGGAACGAAGCCGCCCGGCTGAAGATGTACTTAATGAGGTTCGGTCGTTGGTTTCTCAAGGCGTTAAAGAGGTCACCCTGTTAGGACAAATTGTGGATCGGTATGGCCTGGATCTGCCAGAGAAATCCTCCTTACCAGATTTGCTGCGATCTATTCACGAAGTTGATGGATTGGAAAGAATCCGATTTTTAACCTCCCATCCAAACTGGTTCAGTACTGATTTGATGGATGTGGTTGCTGCTCTCCCAAAACTTATGCCCCATATTGAGGTGCCGCATCAGGCTGGTCACGATCAGGTGTTGGAGACAATGAAGCGGGAATATACCATAGATCAATACCGAACTTTGGTAAGACAAATCCGGGATAGAATCCCTGGCGTAAGCATTGCTACCGATGTTATCTTGGGTTTTCCTGGAGAGACCCCAGAGTACTTCCAGAGTACTTACGACATATTAAAAGAATTGCGTTTGGATGTAGTTCATCTGGCTCGTTATTCAGTGCGGCCCGGTACATTGGCAGCGAGAAAGATGGAAGATGATGTGACAGATGAAGAAAAATGGCGCCGGTTCAGGCTTATAGAAGAATTACAGGAAGGCATTGCGGGTGAAATTAATCAACCCTATCTTGGAAAATCTATAGAGGTGCTTTTTGAAGGAGAAAATAAAGGCCGCTGGCGCGGTCGTACGCCAACCAATAAGCTTGTCTTTGTGGAAAGTGATCAAAACCTTTTGGGCAAACTTTTGCCAGTTAATATCACCTGGACTGGTCCATGGTCAATGCAGGGTCGTGTCCCGGAGATCGGCAGCTGATATTGAAATTACTAGAAAGTTTATATTGTCGAGGATGAGATATGGAAGGTGATAAGAAGGCTGAACAGCAATATCCAGAACCCACTGTTGGCGCTTTGATTTTTAACCAGGAAAATCAACTCCTGATAGTAAAGACACATAAATGGCATGGAAACTATACTGTCCCGGGGGGCCATGTAGAAATGGGTGAACGCCTGGAAGACGCCTTAAAAAGGGAAATCTGGGAAGAAACAGGATTGAAGCTGATTAAAGCGGATTATTTGTGTTATCAGGAATTTATCTACGACGAATGTTTTTGGGAAAAAAGACATTTTATCTTTTTTGATTTTGTATGCCGGGTTGAACCAGGAATAATTAAACTGAACGAAGAAGCCCAAACCTATGCCTGGGTTGATCTGAACGAGATCAATAAATACCCGGTGGACGATTATCTTTTGTATTCCCTGGAAAGCATTCAAAAAACCCCCCATATTCTTGAATAAAATTGTTATCAAGATTAATGATCCGGACGTCCTGTCAGGTTATTCTTTATTCTTGGCTGAAGATTTGGTTATACTAAAGGTACTATGAAACCTTCTTTTGGGTCTAGCGCTATTCAAAGATCAGTCATTCTTGTTTTTATGCTGCTTATGATAGCTTCGGGTGCCTGTCAGCTGCCGGAGAAAAACTCTGGATTAGAGGGTAGACCGGGAGCTTTGTATACTGAAGCAGCCAGAACGGTTTCTGCCCATTTATTGGATACTGGGGTTAGCGATTCCCTAGAAACACTGGCTCCTGATCCAACCGATCTGAACGAAACCTTGATACCTAGCGCAAGTTCGACTTTTGTTGTCCCTTCAATAACTCCAGAAGGAGCACAGGATGCGACACCTGCAGTCTGTGATCAGGTTAAGTTTATTAAAGACGTTACTATTCCAGATGAAATGGACCTTGCGCCGGGAGAACACTTTACCAAGACCTGGCGGCTTGAGAATGCCGGGTCCTGTTCCTGGGGGATTGGATATTTGCTTTATTTTGAAAGTGGTGATCCTTTAGGTGGTCCCTCGTCCCAGGATCTCACCTCCCAAACCATTTTGCCAGGGGAAACTGTGGATATCTCGGTGGACTTGGTCGCTCCCCAGGAAACTGGCACCTACCAGGGGAATTGGAAACTGCGCAGCGTGAAGGGGGAAGGTTTTGGCGTTGGTGAGTTTTCAAAAGCTTTCTGGGTGAAAATCAATGTGGTTGAAGGCGCAGGGATGATGTTTGATTTTAACACCAGAGCTAATGAAGCTGCCTGGGGCAGTGGAACTTCACCTGTGGATTATATAGATCTGGGGGGTAAGATTCTCGATTTTGATGATCCCGGTGACCCGGCGGATCCATACGTTGCCCTGCTTGATCAACAATTCCTGGAAGGGGGAAGGATTTCCGGGGTTTTGCTGGCTACTTATCCCGCCCAGGGAGCGGGAAATTATATCATTGGCCGGTTCCCGGATTATAAAGTAAACGGCGGGGATTTGTTATTTGGCCGGGTAGGAATTACAACTAATACCAACGGAGTTTGTGGTGATGGTGATATTACCTACCGGATCAATCTAATGGTTGGTGGTGATCCTGCAACCATGGTGACCCTTTTTGATTGGAATGAGATCTGTGACGATGTGATGAAATCCTTCGAAATTGATCTGGATGATTATAAAGGGGAGACTGTCCAGTTATTCCTGGTGACTATAGCTAACACGAATTCTGTTAATAATCAGGCAGTCTGGGATTCTCTTTCTATTCATCGCTAAAGGCGGACTTTATTAGCCGCCCTGGCAAAATCCTCCTAAAATAAGGTAGAATTAATTTGAGTGTACCTGTATTCGGATATTTAGAAATGGTACAATGGGTGCTCAATTCAGGAAGGAAAAGATCCTATGAGTGATAAAGAATCAACTAAAGAAATCATAGACTCATATCGAAAACGCCAAAGTAAACCCTGGCATAATATTGCCCTGTTTGTTGGAACTGCGCTTTTGATTATTCTGGGCGCCGCGTTTTTGATTATCTGGATGACAGGTGCAAACCTGGATATGGGTGGACTTTTTGCTTCAAAAACACCCATCCCAACAATAACGTTTACCCCCAGCCCGATTCCACCAACATCTACGGTTACGCTAACACCCACGATATCAGTTCCAACCGATACCCCGGAACCCAGCCCAACAGCAACTCGCTCTGGCGCTGTAATTTACATTGCTGAAGAAAACGATACTTTTTCTTCCATCGCCGAACGGTTTGATTTTAATATCTTTACCTTGTTGGTATACAATGCGGGAGAAGATCGCCTGAATCTGGATCTTTCCAACCCGATCCTTTATGTCGGCGACGAAGTGCTAGTTCCAGCCCCGGGTGCCACAGTGCCTACGCCAACTGCAATTCCTTATGATGTACTGCCTGGATTCAGAGTTGAACATATGGTTCGACCTGGAGAATCTGTCGGATCGATTGCTTATTTATTGCGCAGCACAGTGGATGACATCCTGGAATATAACGAATTGGAAGATCCCAATGCAATTTATCCTGGCCAGATTCTATTGGTCCGGGTAAACCTGGTCACGCCGGTACCCACCGACGAGAATCAAACAACACTAGTCAATACTCCGGGATCCATTTCAACGTTGACTCCAGTACCCTGATCAACCGATCAAGACCTATCGAAGCCGGACATACAACATGTCCGGCTTTTTTTTATTAAATATGCGGCACGTAGGGGCGACTCAACCAGCCGCGTGTACTGTTTATGAAAAAGCCGGGCGACTTCGGACCTGGATTATCTTGACTTGAAAGGGGCAAGGAGGTATATTGTGGTTATTGATAATGATAATTATTATCAATAAGGAACCCCAAATGTCAGCTTTGGAAACGAATTTACTTTTATCAACCTGGAAAACAGCCCTTCATCAACAGGATTACCGGGTAACTCAACCGCGATTGCAGGTAATGGAAATTATCGCTGCCAGCAACACACCCCTGACTCCCCAGGATATCTATCATCGCTCCCTGGATCAGGAAACACCACCGGGGATCGCCAGTGTTTACCGTACTCTGGAAATGTTGGAAGACCTGGGTTTAATTCAACAAATCCACCAACCGGGAGGATGTCATAGTTACTGGCCCACATTGGAAGGCCATCAACATCTTCTGATTTGTACGGATTGTGGTCATTTACGCGTTATTGAAGGTAATGAAGAGATTTCTGAATACATCAGTAAAGTGGAGGAAATAACCGGTTACCAGGTTACAGAGCACTGGCTGCAATTATTTGGATTGTGCAGTGGTTGTTCAAATTAATTATGGGTATTAAAAACGGAGCGATAAAAATTAACAGGCAAACCCTGGCAAGATTGGGAATACTATTGACAGTATTGTTCCTGTTTTCAGCCTGCGGTAATCTACCAGATACCAATCCCCCGGTTGAAAATGAACAGATCAGAATAGTTGTCACCACTACTTTTATTGGGGATGTGATCAGTACTATAACGGAAGACACTGCATCGGTGACAATCCTCCTGAGTTCGGGCCAGAACCCGCATTCATACCAACCCACACCCCGGGACATGGTTCAGGTTTCTGAAGCCGATCTCATTTTTGTTAATGGATTGGATTTGGAAGAATTTCTGGACGATTTACTGGATGGATCGGACACAGATGCCCGGGTGATCGTTGTGTCGGAAGGAATCTCTCCAATGGACGCAGGGGATTATCACGAGGACAATGGAGGAGCAGGTGATCCTATAGGATTAGATCCCCATGTCTGGTTTAATCCCAATAATGTCCTGATATGGGCTGAGAATATTACCCGCGCTTTAATAGAAAGTGATCCATCCAATGCTGATCAATACCGGGCGAATTCAGATTCTTACCAGGATGAATTGCTGGTTTTGGATGCCTGGATTCGGGAACAGATTAATCTGATCCCGGAAAAAAATCGGGAATTAGTTACAGACCATTCCTCTCTGGGATATTTTGCAGAAGAATATGGATTAAGTCTGGTTGGCGCAGTCATACCAGCCCTGACCACTGAAGCGGAAACTTCTGGTCAGCAATTGGCTGAATTGATTGACACGATTCGTGAGCATAAGATCAGGGCGATATTTGTAGGGATAGATTATGATCAGGCTTTGGCTCAGCGAGTCGCTGATGAAACCGATGTAGTATTAATCCCTCTCTATTTTGGATCTCTTTCAGAAGGGGATCCTGCAGGAACTTATCTCACCTTTATGTATTACAACGTGAATGCCATCGTGGATGGGCTCAAATAGGGGCAGCTATGAAAAATTTAATTAAATCCTTTCAACATCAATCCTTTTCCCGGCGTTATGCACCCCACGTGAGCGACGCCCCGCTCCTGGCTCTAGAGGGAGTATCTGTCCGTTATGAAACGGGTACTGTCCTGGATCAAATCACCTTTGATCTGAATCCGGGGGATGGTGTCGCTGTCGTTGGACCCAACGGGGCAGGAAAAACCACCTTATTTAAAGTAATTGCAGGTATTCTTGATCCCAATGAGGGGTTGGTCCGCGTATCCGGCCATGAACCCGGAGGCCATTCCTGTATTGCGTATGTACCTCAGCGCAGTCAGGTGGATTGGTCATTCCCGGCTACAGTTGCAGACGTGGTGATGATGGGCAGGGTGAATAAAATGGGACCATTCTTGTGGCCCCAGGCGGAGGATTGGGAGATTGTCAGACGATCCCTGGACTTTGTTAATCTCACCCCCTATTCAAAGCGCCAGATTAGCGAGCTTTCGGGAGGGCAGCAGCAGCGCATGTTCATAGCCCGGGCTTTAGCTCAGGAAGCGGAATTAATGTTGCTGGATGAGCCTTTTAATGGGTTGGATATGCCAGCCCAATCAAAAATTCTGGAGATCCTGAAAACACTCAAAAGCGAAAACGTGACGTTCATGATCTCCATGCACGATCTCCGTTTGGCAGCTGAAGAATTTGAACAGGTACTATTATTAAATAAAGAAATCCTGGGATTTGGTATCCCGGAAGATATATTTACCCGGGAATTGTTGCGTGAAGCCTACCAGGGTCATCTGCATTTTGTAGATGGCGAATTTGGTACCCTGGCAGTGGGTGATGATTGCTGTGAAGGAGATTATGATGACCTTGGTTGATTTGATCTTGACACCGCTTAACTATTCATTTATGGTCCGTGGATTATCTGCTGCGGTGCTAACAGGGATTATCTGCGCCGTTATGGGTGTCTATGTGGTGGTCCGGGGTATGGCCTTTTTGGGAGATGCGCTGGCTCATTCCATTTTACCCGGGGTTGCTGTAGGTTACCTGGTGACTGATGGGGCCCGGGAACCTCTCTTCTGGTGGGGAACAGGCACAGCCGTGATTGTTTCCCTGGCGATTGGCGCTGTCAGCAAGGGCGCAAAAATCAAACAGGACACAGCCATTGGGATCCTGTTTGCAGGTATGTTTGCATTGGGAATTGCCATTATCTCTACAGTGAAAAGTTATACAGTGGATTTGACTCACTTTCTATTTGGAGATGTATTGGGAGTTTCCGGAAACCAGTTAATTACTATCGCAATTTTCAGCGGTGTTATTTTATTGCTTGTATTTGCTTTTTATAAAGAGTTTCTGGTTATAACCTTTGATCCTACCCTGGCTGCCACGCTTAGAATTCCAACCAAATTTTTTGAATATTTACAGCTGATTTTGATTGCCCTGACCATCGCAGTATCTTTTCAGGCCGTGGGTGTAGCGCTAATGGTGGCTATGCTGGTTACCCCGGCCGCCGCAGCTTATTTGCTGACCAATCGTTTGCCTGTCATGATGATTCTTGCGGCAGTGATTGCTTCCGCATCTGGTGTGATCGGGTTATATTTTTCTTATTACATCAACGTGGCTTCCGGCCCGGCCATTGTGCTGGTAGCGACCGCGTTTTTTTTGATCGCCTGGTTGATTAAAACAATAGCAAAGAAAAAAGCCCTGGCAGCCCCTGAAGGAAATTTATAACCCGTCCACTCCAAGGGACAACCTATTCGTACCCTGATCTCCTCAATGTGTCCAACGGGTACTATCACTCCGTTTCTTAACGGACCTGGTGATTTATCTGGAGAGAGCTTCCCTGATTTCTTCTTTTACCAGGGGGTCTTTTTCTTTTTCCTTCGCTTTCAACAACGCCTGCCGGGCTTTTTCCCCGCCGATTTCCCCCAGCGCCCAGGCGGCGGCCCCGCGAACCAATGGTTCAGCATCTTTCAAGGAGGCAGCCAGAACAGCGGCAGCATCCTTTTCTCCGCGATTGCCTAATGCGATGGCGACATTTCTAAGATACCCCCTGCGTTTGGTTCTCTTCACCGGGCTGCCCTTAAAACGGGCGCTGAAATCCACCTGACTGAGAGCCAATTCTTCAATAAGATTAATCTCTGTCAATTCCTTTCGCGGGCGCAGAGCCTCTAAAATAGACAGGGCTTCACTGCCGGGTTTATTCCAGGGGCAGACTACCTGGCAGATATCACAACCAAAAATCCAATCTCCCATCATGGGGCGAACATCTGTTGGAATCTCTTTTTTATGTTCAATGGTCAAATAGGAAATACACCGCCTGGCGTCTAGTGTATAAGGTGCCAGCAAAGCGCCAGTAGGGCAGGTGTCCAGGCAGCGAGTACAGCTGCCGCAATATCCCTCCTCGATCGGTAAATCGGGTACCAGCTCAATTCCTAATAAGATTTCTGCCAGGAAAAAGTAAGATCCAAAATCACGGTTAATTAAAAGAGAGTTTTTTCCGATCCAGCCCAGTCCAGCCCGCTGTGCCAGCTCCTTTTCCAAAACAGGACCGGTGTCCGTATACCAGCGGTTGGGAACCGATTCGCCAACCAGCTCCTCAATAAAATCCACCAGCTGTTCCAGTCGTTTGGTAAGCACATCGTGGTAGTCCTGGTTCAAGGCATAGGACGCAATATTACCCCCTTTTACATTTCCCTTAGGTGATGGATAAGGAGAAGCTAAAACCAGGATCGATTGACACTCCGGAAGAATATTTCGAGGATCCCCTCGTCTTTCAAGGGACCGCTCCGCTGCCATCCAGTCCATTGAAGCATGGTAACCGGACTGGATCCAGTTCTGGAAAAAACCCAGGTGCTCGGGCGGATCAGCAGAGGTCACGCCCGCCAGGGAAAATCCCAATCGGGATGCTTCTTCTTTGATTTGTCGCGTTAGCTTTCCCCGTGCATGCATATTATGGAATCCAGCCTGGTTTAAATCCATTGATGATTAGACGCATTGCCTCGCTGCCATCCTGATTGATCAACCAGATTTCCGGAGGATCAGAAAGTTTAGCCTGGTTGTAGCGCACATAGGCCAATTGGTTTGCTTCCGGATGCCAGGCAAAGGAAGTGTGATGAAAATCTACCGACTCGGTCAGGGCGAAATTTTCCCCGCTCTCAATGTCCATAATCCACAGCTGTCGCCCCGGGGTCCATTCCTGGGGATCCAGGGATTTCCGGCTGTAAGCAAGGGTTAGTCCCCGGGGAGAAAAACCGGGATTAAGGTCTTCCAGGAAATTCCCCTGGGAAAGGTCCTGTAGATTTTCAGCTACTAAATCATACAGCTGCAGGTGGCGGGGGGCCAGTGTATCACTGATGAACAAAATTTCGGAACAGACAAAATACCTCCCATCCGCAGACCAGCTGCCATCCCCGCCGGTTTCATTGGGGAGAAATTGAGTATCCTCAGATTCGGGATTCCAAAAATAATATCCTTTTTGGGTTTGACTATAATAAGAGAGCCATCCAGCGGGGGACCAGTGTGGCTTTTCTAGATATTCATTTGCTTCTCCCAGGTCAATCTGAGTTTTTTCAATCAGATTATAAATCCGGATACCCGGCAGTACACCCGGTTCATGAGAGATATACTCCAATGCCAATAAATTACCGCCGGGAGAAATTCGGGGGGTTGTGCATAAACCCTCTGTGCATTGAAATACCTCGGAGGTACTCACGGTTTGCCTGTTCAAGGCATGAATAATGCTAGTGCCGGTTTCTGTTGTAGTGCTGTAGAAAATTAACTCTCCATCTGCTGAAATGTTGTAATCCAGAACTCCATTAATCTCGTTGGTGAGCGCCTGGCTATCTCCGCTTTCTGGATTGACCAGGTACAGGTTGCTTTTTCCATCTGCCGGCCACAGATAAGTGAGCAAAGTAGGGCTCACGGGCAGGGTGAATATGAACTGCCGGAGTAAAGGTAGCCTGATCCGGGAGCGAGCCCAGGCATCCAACTGGAAGGTAATAATCTCACCGGCCGGCCAGGCTTTGTGGGGGGTAAATGTTAATTGGTTAAAACTCTCATTCCAGCTGAACTCACCGGATATAGATGGGGAGAGGAAAAACCGACTTTCAACACTTTCTGGATCCATTTGACGGGTGAATGAAATCAGCACCGACTGCCGTCCGTTTAAATCCCCAGACGGGGGCAGGGCTTCCCCAATTTGGGGAGCTAAAATCCAGCCGAGCAACAAAACCAACAGCGGGAGCAATATTCCGAGAATAATCCCGACTTTCCTGTTCATGCTCTAATTATAATCGACACCGGGCAAAGTCCTTTTCTCTCCGCAAGGGGGTATTTTTTAATTCAAACAGCTCGTTTTACAGCTTTGACAGGATGAAAAATCTACTCATACTTAATGTTAGAATGAGAACTATGAAACGCTGGCAATTTTGGGTTGGATTGGTTTTAAGCGCCGGGTTCCTTTACCTCGCTCTGCGGGGCTTAGGTATCAATGATATCTGGGAGCCGTTAAAGTCCGCTCAGTACTGGTGGTTATTGCCTGGCGTGGGGGTCTATTTTATTGGCGTTGTGGTCAGAGCCTGGCGCTGGCATTATCTTCTCAGACCCGTTAAACCGATTTCTACTCGAAAAATATTTCCGATTGTGACCATAGGCTATATGGGCAATAATATATATCCTGCTCGCGCCGGAGAGGTCTTGCGGGCAGTTGTGTTAAAGAGAAAAGAAGAAGTTCCAATCTCGGCTTCCTTGGCAACAATTATTGTGGAGCGGATTTTTGATGGTGTGGTCATGCTCGGATTTGTATTCTTAAATCTGCCTAAATTGGCAACCCTGACAGGAACTTCGGGTTTTATCGGGAACATTCAAACCCTGGCTTTATGGGGAGCAGGTGCATTTTTTGGCGCGTTGGCTGTTTTTATGCTGGCAGCGATGTTCCCAACCCGGGCTGAAAAGATATTAGACAAAATTATTCAAACTTTCCTGCCTGAAAAATTGCGTGAAAAAGTGCAGGATATCCTGATGAAATTCCTGCACGGCCTTGAGTCGCTTCGCTCCCCCCGGGAAGCCATCATGGTTTTACTCACATCGATTGTCATCTGGCTGTTGGAGACCGGTAAATACTGGTTTGTGATGCAGGCATTTGATTTTGAGGTCAGTTTTTTCGCATTAATGTTAATGAACGGTATTGTCAACCTGGCTACAACTATTCCGTCTGCTCCTGGATATGTGGGAACTTTCGATGCCCCGGGCATTGCCGTTTTGAGCGCTTTTGGGGTTGATCAGGGAATTGCCGCAGGATATACCCTGGTTTTACATGCGGCATTATGGCTGCCTATCACTTTACTGGGCGCTTATTATATGTTAAAAGAAGGTATTCGCTGGCAAGCTGGAGAGGTCATTGATCAAAGCGACAATGCAGAAGAAGCGCTTTGATTTAGGCATTATAATAATTGCTAGGCACATATTGATTATAGGTGTGTCTTACTGAAGGAGTACAGATTATGAACCAGGCAAGCAAAAAATCACTCTACCGTGTCCTGATTGCGGATGACATTCTTGAAACCCGCCGGAATACGCGGTTGATGCTGGCTGATAATCCCATGGTAGATATCGTTGCGATTGCGCACGATGGTCAAGAAGCAGTGGACCTGGCAATAAAACACCAACCCGATATCGCCTTGCTGGACATTAATATGCCAAAGATGAACGGGTTTGAAGCGTTCCAGGCCATGCACGAAATATTTCCAACCATGGCCTGCGTGATCATATCGGCCGAGGATGATAATCAATCTTTCCGGTCAGCTATGAATGTTGGCGCCCGGGAATATCTGGTAAAGCCATTTACTGTTTATCAGCTGAATAATGCGGTTAAAAGAGTTGGCGATATTGTTAAAAGCGAGCGGGAACAAGCGGATGTTGCTGCCCGGCTTAGACAACAACGGGCATCTTACCTGATCCAGTTGGGCCAGGAATATGCAAAAACCAGGCGCACGGATGATGAGGCTGTGGAGGTATTTGAGCAGTTGGTTGCAAATCCTGAATGTGATCTGCGCTGGCTGCGAACGCTGGCTATGTTATATATTATCCGCCAGGAATGGCTCAAATTGCAGGTGCTGGCGGGACGCCTCGCCCGTAAATTCGGTTAATCATTAATCCCAAAGGACAGGGCAATGAAAATTGCAGTAGTTGGCGCTGGTTATGCAGGTTTATCAGCAGCGTACGATTTAGCGCGCGCTGGACATGATGTTGTGATCTATGACGCCAATGACCGCCCCGGCGGTCTGGCAATTGGTTTTAAAGAACCCGCCTGGGATTGGTCTGTTGAAGCCTATTACCACCACTGGTTTGCTTCCGATGAGCATATGCTGGGTTTGATTGATGAGTTGGGTTTTAGTGATAAAGTGCGTTTCCCCAGGCCGTTTACCGTGATGCTTTACAAAGATAAATGGTATCCGTTTGATTCAATCTTGCAAGCGCTTTTATATCCGGGTCTGGGCTGGGGTATTAATAAGATCCGATTTGGCCTGGTAGGTCTCTATCTGCGGTTGACCAATAATTGGCAAGCGATGGAAAAAACCACTGTGGATGCCTGGATGCGAAAATGGGCCGGGAACAAAGTTTATGAAACCATGTGGGAACCGATGTTAAAGGGGAAATTCGGGTCACACTACAAAGAAGTGAATATGGCCTGGATGTGGGCTAGATTCCACGCCCGGACCTCAAACTTGGGGACCTACGAAGGTGGTTTCCAGGCTTTTGCGGATGATTTTGCGGGTGTTCTGAAAGATCTGGGTGTAGATTTTCGTTTATCTACTCCGGTAACTGCGATTTCTGATGAGCTAACGATTACCACAGAACAAGGTCAGGATCGGTATGATAAGGTACTGGTTACTACTTCCCCGGGCTTATTATCAAAATTGGTTCCCTCTCTTCCGGATAACTTCCATGCTGGTCTTAATAACCTAAAAAGTATGGGCGCAGTTGTGTTAACGCTTTCCTTGAAGAATCAACTTTCGGAAAAAGGGTATTACTGGTACAACATTCCCAAGGATCAAGGATATCCTTTCCTGGCTGTCGTAGAGCATACGAATTATCTTTCCCCGGATTATTTTGGCGGAGACCATATTATCTATTGCGGGGATTATCGCGACGCCAATCATGAATATTTTTCTATGACCAAAGAGGAAATCCTGGAGCGATTTTTACCCTCTTTACAAAGGATTAACCCCGATTTTGATCCCGGTTGGGTTAAAAAATCCTGGTTGTACCGCACAAAATATGGTCAACCGGTGCCGGAATTAAACCATTCCCAGAATATACCCCCGCTTAAAACGCCTATCCCGGGGTTGTATTTTGCCAGTATGAGTCAGGTGTATCCCTGGGACAGAGGGACTAATTTTGCGGTAGAAATCGGTCGACGGGCAGCATATTTGCTCCTGAGCAGCTGAAATTTCTGAATTTTGGATTGATATATAGCACCAGAATTTTCCCTGGTGCTTTTCCCTTTCAAGGCAGATCCTCCTGGAAATTTATGGGCAGTATGTGATTATTCCCCTTCTTTGGTGAGTTTTTCCACTAATAAACCAATCCATTATTTAGTATAGTAGACCTATTAAGGGTTTTCTCCCTGTTTGCCAGGGAGTAGTCTGGGATAAAATGCTGCCAGTTGAGAGGTTTTTTAATGGAATCTGATTTGTTAGCTCGTTTTGCAATTATTGAGGATTTTTCTGAAGATCAGGTGGAAGCCCTGCGTCCGATTATTGAGGATGTCAGGTATGAAACCAATCGGGTGATCTTTAACCAGGGGGATCGGGCCGATTACCTGTATTTTGTTTTGGAAGGTAAAGTATCCATCCGGTTTAATCCTGATGACGGACCCGTGTTGACCGTTTCTGAATTGGACCAGGGCGATGTGTTCGGTTGGTCGTCCGCCCTGGGCTCAAAAAGTTATACTTCATCAGCGGTGTGCACTGAAAGTGGCTTGTTTATCAGGTTGAAAGGCGAAGAGTTGAAGAATCTTTGCCAGGAACACCCTGAAACGGGTATACTGTTATTAAATCGGCTGGCAGGTGTGATCGCCCAGCGGCTAAGAGGCACCCATGAACAAGTTGTGGCATTGCTTCACCGGGGGTTAAATCATACCTAACCCGGAGGATATTAAAGATGAAAGATGTTCAAAAAAATTTACGAACAGAACAAATGCAAAATCTGGTTCACAGCATTAGCGCTTACATAGAACAATATCACGGTGGTTCTGCGGAAATGATTTCTTTTGAAGAAAATATTGTTAAAGTTAAACTGGGGGGTGCCTGCCTTGGGTGTCCTTTATCCACGGCAACCTTAAATGGTTGGGTTCAAGGCACAATCCACCAATTTTTCCCAGAAGTAACAGTTGAGGCTGCTGACTAGGCATCTAAATAAGCATTTTCCAAAGGAGAATAACTAAAATGGGTACTTTTTATGAAGTAATTGGAATAGTGGGTTTATTTGTACAGATCTTGGGATTGATTTTATTTGGGATTACAGCTGGGTGGTTTACACTCTATGTGATAAACCAGCCTGATAAGACCTGGCAGCTGCAAGGCATCGTTTACAGCGTCTTTTTGGTTTTTGTTGCCTTATTATCCAGGTACCTCACAGCAGGTGCCTTTGGCGCGTTTTTGACAGGGACAGCTTGCGCTATGTTTTACTGGGGGTTATTCAAGAATCGAGTAAAGACTGATAAGAAGAAATAATTAAAAAATAAAAGGGTTTCGATTTTCTTTTTCTTCGAAACCCTTTTTGTTTTTAATAACTGTGTTTTCTCGTTTACAGTCCCAGGGTTTGATCCAGCATTTTGGATATTGTCTGATATACAGGGGAATCATCAGCTAATTCCAAGAGCGGCTTCCCGTTAAAATCATATTCCATCACATTTTCATCCATGGGGACAGTGCCCAGGAAAGGGACCCCAAGTCCATCGATACGCTCCTGGAGGGATGCGGGTATTTCACCGGGAACCCGATTGAGGATGAAATATGCGTTTTCAACATTAATGTTCAACTCATCCTTCAACGCAACAATCCTTTCTGCCGCAACTACGCCGCGGTGGGTGGGATCACTGATAATAAATAAATGCTGAACATCCTGGGTGGTTCTGCGGCTGAGGTGTTCCATGCCAGCCTCGTTATCCATCACAACATAGGGATAATTATCACTGAGTTTGTCCAGGATATCTCGCAGGTTATGATTAACTGCGCAGTAGCATCCCGGGCCTTCTGACCGGCCCATAGCGATCAAATCAAAATGATCACTTTCAATCATGGAGGAATGAATCTCATAGTCCAGGTATTCGTGTTTTGACATCCCGCCAGCAATGCTGCCCCGGGCGGCCCCTGTGACGTTCTGGGCATTCTGGACCTGTTTTAACATGTCTTCCCGGATTCCTCCGATTGTCCAATCTAGATCAACGCCCAACACCATATTTAAGTTAGCGCTGGGATCAGCGTCAATAGCCAGGATGGGATGTTTCCCTTTTTGGATTAAGTATTTAATGATCATAGCGGAGACTGTTGTTTTTCCTGTTCCGCCTTTCCCTGCCAGGGCAATTGTAGTGGTCATATATTTTTTACTCCTCTAAGTACTCAACCGGATAAGGTTCCAATAATTTTTGAGCAATCTCTGCCGCCGCTTGTTTTAGCGAGGGAACATGATCATAAACTGGCTCGCCCAATCGGTCTGCATCCAGCACGCCCAGATCCATGGGCAGTATGCCTAATAGGGGCATTCCGGGTGATTCCCGTTCTAGAAATTCATTTTCTTCTTCAGTGCGAACTTTATTGCCAACCATCCAGAGGCGGTTCAGGCCGATATCTGCGGCAAGTTTTTTAATTTGAGCTGCTGTGCCAAGGCTGCGCTGGGTTGGTTCAACAACAACGACCATGGCGTCTACAAAATCCACAGTGGCTCGACCCAGATGTTCAACACCGGCATACATATCAAGGATTAATATGTCATCTTCCCGGAACAGCAAATGAGTGAAGAGAGTTTTTAACATGGCGCTTTCCGGACAGATGCAGCCGCTTCCTCCCAGGTCAACACTGCCGCTTTCCAGCAGGCGAACGTTTCTGTGGGTGACACTGAAGCGTTCAGGTATATCATCAACGCGAGGGTTCAGGGTAAAGAACCCCCCGGAGGCTCCTGGTTTGGCGCCGGTACGCTCTTCAATTAACTGATCCATTTCAGCGATGGGGCTCAGTTTTGCGCGCAATTCTGGTGGCAAACCCAACGCGCCAGCCAGGCAGGGAGAGGGATCACCATCAACTGCCAGTACATCACGTCCCTGGTCTGCATAATATTGGGCTAAAAGGGCGGATAAAGTTGTTTTTCCGACTCCACCTTTTCCACTGATAGCTAATTTCATAACTTCTCCTTCACGTACCAATAGTGCTAATCTGCTCTTCTAGGCAGCGATTAGTTTTCCGGTCAGCATGCTGCCCAGGATTGCCAGGGCATCTGTGGGTAAATGATAGTCTACTATGTCTTCAAATAGAATTTTATAAGAAGGGGGAAATTCGTCATCCCCTTTCCAATATACAAACAGGATGGCAACCTGGGGGAGAATCTGGTGTCTGAAAGCACCGTCCCCAAAATCAACTTTCTCGGCGCAGAGGTCCAGGTTGTTTTTTTCAAATCCCTCGTAATCCTCTTGAAAATGCTGAAGTAACTTTTTCGATGTATATCCCTGAAAAGCAGCATTGTAAAATTGTCCATCAGCCAATTCGGAAAATGAGATCCATTTTCCTGGGCCGGGTGAACCTTTGGAGGAGTAAAAATAATACAAGATCATTGCCTGGTGGATAGGCGGCAAAGGATGAGTGGATTCCGGGTCTCGAGCAAGAAAATCCTGGTTGGACATCACCACGGGTTTTCCCCAATAAAGAAATTCAAATTGGAAAACGTCTTTCTCGGCTCGAATCGTGGTATTGGTTAACTCGGCGAGCTGGTGAGGATTACTTGACAAAAGATCTTGCCTGAGTTCATCTGCCCGTCTTTCCAGGGGCGCCTGGTCTTTATTCATAACAAAATCGTTCACAGATTGAGATCCTCTTTGAGGTGGGCCTGGATTGCCCGTTTTAAACTTGAGGGCTTAAAACCAAAAGGTCCTAACCCGCCGGCGTATTTAACCACTCCGTTTTTGTCAATCAGGTATAAACGCGTAGGCCAGGCTGCATAGGCTTGGTTAACAGGATCTTCTATTTCATCAACATAGGTTTTAACGCCATATTGTAAAGACTGCTCACAATCACCAGCAGCGGCTCGGCGTTCTTCAATTGTCTCAGGATCAACAATATGCCAGGAGACTTTTGAACCGGATAAACGCAGTAGGATATTCATAAACCCTTTTCCAAACCACCAGCCATTGACTGGGTGCGCCTCCCGGATATAGACTTTAATAAATTGGACCTCCTGGTTAAACTCCTCGTAAATATTATGGAGACTCACGGTCCCATTAACGTAAGGAGGTCAGGTAAAACTCCCAAATATCAAAACAACGGGTTTCTGACCCTGAAAATTGCTCAGTCGAATCGGATTTTCACCCTGGAGATCAAAAAGCTCAAAATCAGGTGCAGGATCCCCAACTTTGGGAGCCTGGGCATCATATTTTTTTTGCCAAATGGTAGCTTCACTGCGGTTTTTAATTGTAGGCATAGTGAATGTTCTCCATCTATAGTGTCCTGATAAAAATGTATCATACCATGAGCAATCAATGAGCACTTTTATGTCTGACACTTATCATAAAATTCTAATAGTTCCAAGGGCAAAGGAGTTTTGTCTGGAAAAATAATTAGAACTCCCTCTTGACCCATATTTAATGGAATGTTACACTAACGATCGGTTAATTTAGCAAACCGAGGATTTTATGAACATGCTCAATGTGAAAAATTATTCTTCCTGCGAAATCGCAGAAATGTCTGGGAGGCTTCCCATCGCTTGAGCTTGTTAAATTACTAACACGTCTGAAGCTCTGGGATTCTCAACACCCGGGGCTTTTTTCTTAATCGGATCAGGTCTCGGGATACATCCCGCGGCCTGTTTTGTTTAACAGGCCTGATGCAAAAGAAATTATAAGGAAACAAAAATGTTGTTCAGGAATTCGATTAAGAAAGTAAATTCAGTTTATAAGGAATACCCCAGTCAATTCTGGGTCATTGTGGGTTCAAATTTCATTGACCATGTGGGTGGGGCATTGATCTTTCCTTTCTTTGCGCTTTATATCACCAGGAAATTCCAGGTTGGCATGACAGAAGTTGGATTGCTCTTTGCCTTGTTTTCCATCGCAGATATGTTTGGTACCATGATCGGCGGCGCGTTGACCGATTTCCTGGGCAGGAAAGGCATGATTATCATGGGATTAATCGTCAGCGCTTTGACCAGTCTGGCGATGGGGTTTGTGCAGCAGCTGGAATGGTTTTATGTCATGGGTGTAATTTCCGGGTTGTTCGCGACAGCTGCAGAACCTGCCCACCAAGCCATGTTAACGGATATCCTGCCGGAGAAGAAACGGGCAGAAGGTTTTGGGGTGATGCGAGTTGCGATGAACCTCTCAGTTGCCATAGGTCCGGCAATAGGTGGTTTTATCGCATCTTACTCTTACCTGATATTATTTATCGCAGACACGGTAACCAGCTTGATTACAGCCTTGATTGTCTATCTTGTGGTTGAAGAAACCCTGCCTGAGGAAAAAGAAGAAACAGCCAGGAAAAGCTTCAAACAAACTTTTGTTGGTTATGGGGAAGTATTAAAAGATCGCAAGTTTATGATGTTTGTGCTTATTTCTACCATTGCCACAATCGTTTATTCCCAGATGTACAGCACGCTGTCTGTGTTCCTGCGGGACGTGCACGGCATTCCGGAATCCGGCTATGGCTGGTTGATGACATTGAATGCAGGTATGGTGGTCTTGTTCCAGTTTATGATTACTCGTAAGATTTCCAAACATCCGCCCATGTTGATTATGGCATTGGGATCGCTGTTTTATGTCATTGGTTTCGGTATGTATGGTTTTGTGAATGCCTACTTCTTGTTTATGTTGGCGATGGCGATAATCACAATTGGAGAAATGGTCATCATTCCTGTTGCCCAGGCTTATGTTGGAGAAGCTGCTCCGGAAGATATGAGGGGCAGATATTCCGGTGTGATGGGATTTTCCTGGATGATTCCCTGGATGATCGGTCCATTAATGGCCGGTTTGATAATGGATTACGGGGATCCCAATTGGGTCTGGTATGGCAGCGCTATACTGGGACTGGTTGCCACCCTGGGATTTTTATGGCTTAGAAAAAGCCATGACCAGGAATGGTATCAAAAAAATAAATCTTCTAAACTTGAAACAGGTTAAAATAAGGAAATAATAAGATGAAAAATAAATTACCAGAACATTATTCTTGTCGCCAGGCGGAGATGAAGGATTTGCCAAAAATCCATAGCCTGGAAGAAAAAAAATCTCTTCATTACCACAACATCCCGGGTTTTTCTCTGGAGCGTTTGCGGAATGAATACGAAACCCCTGGATTTGATCTGACCAGGAGTGTCCATCTGGTTGAAAATCAGGATGGGGAATTGGCTGGCCTGGTAGAGGTATGGGACGATTCAAATCCCCCGGTGCATCCTTATATTTGGATAAGTGTGGATCCTGATTTGGAGAATCAAGGCTTGGAGGATTACCTTTTAGCCTGGGCTGAAAAGCGATCCCAGGAAGTTTTTGAACGGGTGGATCCGGAACTGCGCATTGCATTGCGGTCCCATTCGGATCATGCTGTTGAGTCCACCAGAAAAGCCAAGCTGGCAGCAGGAATGAAACAAATTCGCCACACCTTCCGGATGCGGGTTGAAATGAAACAACCGCCTGCTCCGCCTGTTTGGCCTGACGGGATTACTGTGCGCTTATACAATCCCGAGCAAGACAGCAGGGTTGTATATGAAGTAGACGAAGAAGTTTTCCAGGACCATTTCGGATTTATAAAAGAAGATCCTGAAGAAGGGTTCGGGAAGTTTATGCACCACATGACCGGAGATGATTCCTATGATCCTTCATTGTGGTTTCTGGCTGTGGATGGTGAAGAAATTGTTGGTATATGTCTCTGTCGTCGGTACGGTGCCGAGGATCGGGAGGCAGGCTTTGTATCAAGCCTCGGTGTAAAACGCCCCTGGAGGCGCCAGGGCATTGCTCAGGCATTGCTGCAGCAAGCTTTTGGCGAATACTATAAACGAGGAAAACTTAAAGTTGATTTAGGTGTTGATGCCGAATCCCTGACTGGAGCGACTGATCTATATATAAAAGTGGGCATGTTTGTGCTCAGGCAATTTGATATGTATGAAAAGGAGCTCCGACCCGGAAAAGAAGTAAGTGTGACCACCCTGGAATCAGAAGAGTAACTGAAAGTTACTAAGGAGTTTTATGATTAATACCGTCATATTTGACTTTGGCGGGGTGCTGGTTCGAACAGAGGATCGGGAGCCCCGCCGCCAGTTAGCCAGTAAGTTTGGCCTGACATATGAAGAGATAGATAAGCTGGTTTATGGGTCTCCCTCTTCATCCCTGGCGGGTGAAGGGAAAATTTCCGCTGCAGAACATCAGGAATTTATTCTGAGCACCCTTAACTTACCGCTGGATTCATTTAAAACATTCGGGGATGAGTTCTGGGGAGGCGACCGCCTGGATAAAAACCTGGTTGAGTTTATTCGAGGATTAAAATCCGAATACACCACAGTGCTGCTGAGCAATGCCTGGGATGATTTGCGACCCATGCTGGAAAAAACTTGGGAAATTGATGGAATTTTTGACCACATATTTATTTCGGCTGAGCTTGGCATGGCAAAACCTGCTCCCGTGATTTATGAGCATGTCATCAAAACTATCAACCAGGATCCTGGTACGATGATTTTTGTGGATGATTTTATCGAGAATATCCATGCGGCCCGGTCTGCCGGAATGCAGGCAATTCATTTCAGGTCTCCGGAACAAGCACTGTTTGAATTGGCCGATTATTTGGATACAGAGATCTAAAAAAGGAATTTATGTCAAGAAAATTATTTTTTTCCCTGCAATACTGGTTTGACAATCCGCCCTGGGATACAGGAACCACACCCCCGGAGGTTTATAAATTTCTGGATGAAAATCCACCGGGAAAGGCGTTGGATCTGGGCTGCGGAACAGGAACCAATGCAATAACCATGGCAGAATATGGTTGGCATACAACAGGAATTGATTTTGTATCCAGAGCCATTCGTATTGCCAGGCGTAAAGTCCGCCAAAGAAGTTTACAGGATAGGGCGATATTTTTTGTGGGTGATGTGCTTGCTATCAAACCCTTCCTAGAAAAATTTGATCTGGTCCTGGACGTTGGCTGTTTTCACGGGTTTTCGGGTGCTGATGTAGAAAAATATGTCCAGACAGTTTCTTCCCAACTTTCATCCGGCGGCAGTTTATTGCTTTATGTCCATTTGAATAAAAACCCTGGCCCCGGACACGGGGCAACAGAAGCAGATCTGACCAGGTTAGGGGAGTCATTAAGTTTGAAAGCCCGAGTTAATGGCGAAGAATCTTCGCGTCCTTCAGCCTGGCTGCATTTTCAGAAAGAATAATTCAACCTCATTTTGTTCTCGATAGTTAGATATAAGGGCTTCCCAAGGGAAGCCCGATTTGGTGTAAAGGCGATGCAGTACGTCGCCCTTGCTTTTTTAGCTGTTATTTGTAAATTCTCTCACTATGCAGGAGTCCCGACTTCGGGGTGACTTTTGGGTCTTTGGGAAAATTTAAAAATCATTCCTCAATTCCTTGAAAAACTTCCCGAACTTTTTTTACAAATTGCTTTGGAGCGGTTTCGGTCAATAAGCTTCTTCTGATTTCTGGAGATAATTCATAAGGCGCCAGATATCCGGCAGTAAATTTGCGAAAAAAGACCAGTCCGTTGGTTGGCCCATAAAAAGATAACGAACGATCGAGGTGATTTAGAAGCAGCGCCTCCACTTCCGGGGCTTGGATTTCTTCTCTATCCTTGCAGGAAAAGATCCAGGGGTTTCGGTTGGCAGCTCTGCCTATCATTACTCCATCACAATTTGTAACTTCCTGCATAACTTTAATATCGGCGACCCGGTTAATGCCTCCGTTGCCAAGGACCGGAATTTGGATTGTTTCCTTGATTTCGGAGATCGCGGATAAATTCGGTTCCCCCTGGTGTCCTTGTTCTTTTGTCCGGGCATGTACGGCCAATAAAGATCCACCAAACTCTTCAATAATTCGGGCGATCAAGAGCTGGTTTTGGCAATCCTGCCAACCCAGGCGTATTTTCCCAGTAACAGGCACATCCAAGGAATTGGTTAATTGTTTAAAAATCCGGGCGACTTTGATTGGGGTCCGCATCAAACCCGCTCCAGCTCCCCTGCTGGTGATTGAGCGGTTGGGGCAGCCCATGTTGATATCAATCGCATCGGGTTCGAAAGCTTGCAGCTTCAGCGCTGCCGACAGGATTTTGTCAGGGTTGTGCCCGTAGAGTTGAAAAAAAACAGGCCGTTCATCTTCAGTGAAATGAAGTTTTTTCTGAATGTAATGCGGGCGATCGAGTACGTCCTCTGCTTTGACAAACTCGGTATAACTGATTGCGGAACCAAGCTCCCTGCATAGGGAACGGAACGGCCAGTTGGAATATCCATCCATGGGCGCGAGGATGAGATTGCTTTTGCCTGGGGTTTTTTCTACTTGGAGGGGCTGGAATTCCCGGATCATATTATTTCTTTAACAGGGCTTCTTTTAAAGCCTGGCTCAGTGAACGGACTTCAATTACCTGCAGTTCTTTAGGCCAGGAAAAACCGCCTTTCCGCAGCTGTTTGGGTATAATCGCGGATTTAAATCCAAGTTTAGCTGCTTCTCCCAGACGGTCGCCCATCCTGCTAGCCATCCTGAGTTCTCCGGATAGGCCAATTTCCCCGATCAGGATTGTGTCTGCTTTAACAGGGGTATCTTTAATTGAACTGGCAATCGCGGTAGCGACTGCCAGGTCTGCAGCTGGTTCGCTGATCTTTAATCCACCCACCACGTTGACAAATACGTCCTGATCACTTAATTTAATGCCGGCCCGGCGAGTTAATACTGCAGATATTAATAACAATCGGTTAAATTCAATTCCGTTGGGGGTTCGGCGGGGGTTTCCAAATGTTGTGGGATTAGTTAATCCCTGGATTTCCACCAGGATGGGTCGAGTGCCTTCCATCGTCACAGCGATAGCTGAGCCGGGAGCATCGATCATTCGTTCAGCCAGAAAAGCCTCTGAAGGATTGGAAATCTCAATCATGCCCCCTTCCTGCATTTCAAATACACCTACCTCTGAGGTTGCGCCAAAACGATTCTTTACCGATCGTAATAATCGATAAGCCTGGTATCGATCACCTTCCAGGAATAAAACTGTGTCTACTATATGCTCCAGAACCCGGGGTCCGGCGATTGTGCCTTCCTTGGTCACGTGTCCGATTAAGAAGATACTGGTCCCCGTTCTTTTGGCATATTCTCGAAGATGTGACGCGCATTCTCGAACCTGTGATACGGAGCCCGCTGAAGATTCAAGATGGGGTAGGTAGCTGGTTTGGATGGAGTCTACAATCAAGAGTTTTGGCTTGATGCTCACGGCATGATCAAGGATGGCGTCCAGATTGGTTTCAGTGACAAGTAGAAGTTTTGGCGGTAATTTAAGAGGATCGCCGTCCTGGTTGCGGTGAAGTCTGTCAGCCCGCATTTTTATCTGTTGTTCGGATTCTTCACCGGATACGTATAAGACCTGGATTTTCTCAGCTAATTCCAGAGCGATTTGTAATAACAAGGTAGATTTTCCGATCCCGGGATCGCCACCAATCAAGTTGATAGAACCAGGTACCAGCCCGCCTCCCAATACCCTGGAAAATTCCTGATGATTTAACTGGATTCTGTTGTTTTCATCGGAGCGGATATCTTGAATGGGCCGCGGCACGGATGTTGCATTAAAACGTGAAGAGGATGTGGTTGACGCAGAGCTGCTTTTTTCAATCCTTTCTTCAACCATCGTGTCCCAATTTCCGCAATTTGGACATCTACCAAGGAAACCGGGATTGGAGTAACCGCAATCTTGACAAAGGTATTGTGTATATGATTTAGCCATGCAATCATTATAAACGCTTTGGAGTTCAGGTGAGGCTACAGAGAAAGATTTGAAATTATTTCTGAGTGGCACCGCTCTTGCAAAATAAGAAATAGTAGTTATAATAACATAGAACAAATGTTCTATGATACAAATGGGGCAGCACTGAGATCCCGCAAGTTAGGATAATAAGGACAGGGAGTTTTTCATGGATATAGGTATGTTGTGGTTTGATAACGATAAAAAAACCAGTATTCCCAATAAAGTTGAGCGGGCCGCCAAGTATTATCAAAAAAAATACGGTAAAAATCCGGATTTATGTTATGTGCATCCAAAAATGGTTAAGGGGGAAAATGGAAAAAATAGGGGAACGAAAAAAAATATCGCCCCAACTTCCTTGAAGATTGGTAAAATTTTAGTGCTAAAAAACGAGAAAGTCCTGCCGGATCATTTTTGGATCGGGGTCCGAACAGGGGAAGACAGGATTAATTAGGGTGAGTGATATAAATTTCCCAAGAACCCCAGTAGGAATTCTCTGATTCGGTTTGACAGGTGGGTACTTCAATATCAGAGATGATCAATCCGCTTTCTGAAATTTCGAGTTGGTAAGTTAATCCCGGTTCTGCTAAAAAGTCAGCATACCCCAATCCCAGTTCTGGTTTCAAGCCAGTATAAAATATTTCTGTAGGATCTGTTCCCAGGGAAATTTCCAGAGTGACACCTGGTACTCCTTCTCCGGAACCGTCCGTGGCAATGATTTGTATTAATGATTCTCCCAACGTGGGATCACAGATCGGTGAAGAATCCTGGAGGATGAACGGAGGCGAAGTGGTTGGCGATGCTGTGGGGGATGTATACACTACGTCCGTTGGTGCTGGCGTTGCATTTGCTGAATTTTGGCTCTGGCCTTCTGTACTTGTATTGTTGCCGGATCCTTCAGCTGACGAATCGTTCCCAGGATCTGTTTCTGTAGGGGGAATGACAGTGGATATTTGAACAGCCGCGGCCTGCAAAGCAGCGGAAAGATTGGCGAGAATCTTCGCCATTTCATTGTCACCGCCATCGGCCAGAAAACGCTGCGCCTGGGCGGCCAAAGCAAGGGTAGGTTCCTCATCGCCGATAAGGGCCAGCCGGGCTTCTGCTCTGGGCAGGTTGTTATTGGCCTGGTACGCGCGGGAAATTAAAGATCGATAAATATCTTTGTAGTCCTCACGAAGTAAATTTGGGTGAGTGTCAACTTCTGTAATCGGAGATAGTACCCAGGCATATACCATTCCCATGATGAGGCCTAGAATTAATCCTGTAAATAAATACCAGTTGCCGCGATTTTGTTCCATGAGATTATTCAATCTCCTTTAATGCGTTATGAAGATCTCGCAGAAGGAACATATCGGGAAGAGTATATTCAGCTTGGGAAGCAAACTTGAGCGCGTTTTCAATGCTAATCAGGGGAGATTTATCTTCAAGTATTGTCAATCGATTCATGACCCATTCCAGGTCTTGATTCCGATGATACACTTCTGCCACCATAAGCGTGTAATCGGTTTTATAATCAACTCTTAAGCTGTCTATGGTCGTGTCCTGATAACTGACCGGATTAATCACCCAGCCATATAATAAGCCCAGTCCTAAACCAAGGATCAGAATTAGTAAAAACAAAGTCCAGCGTGACATAATTTACCTCGTAAAAACCTTTCCTAATTGTGCCATAGAGGGCAGGAACAGACAAGTCATTATATGTAAAATGGCTAATAATGATCCTCGATATAGTAATTATCCTATATATTAAGGACTTATTAAAACGAATTTCCATTTCTTGACGCAGGAATATGCTGGTGATATAGTTTACCCGGAGGAATTCCAATATGGAAAATCAACCAATCGAAGAAGAACTTGAAAAATCTACAGATTCTCAGACAAAGGGCTTTTTATCCCGCACCCGTCATTTTCTGAGTGATTTGCTGGCAGGTGAAAATGGCCGTCGCATTGCTACTATCGGCGGGGTGATCCTGCTGGTAATTGTGGTGGTTGTTGCTATTGGCGCAATTTATCCCAAATCTCAAAATCTCCAGCAATCATTCTTTGTGTTTGGAGAAAATGCTTCAGATGAAGAAGAGGGCGAAAGCCAGCCGGATCAACAAGGCAATCTGGAAATGCCCAGTTTTGTACAAGATCAATCTGAGCTCACCAGAGGAATTCATCGCGCTGCAATCATTCATACTACTATACCCACCAGGGCAAGGGTGGATGTTTTGACCTATATTGTGGAACAAGGTGACTCGTTATTTGCGATTGCTGAGACCTATGGTTTAAAACCGGAAACTGTATTATGGGGTAACTTTGACACCCTGGCAGATAACCCGCATACACTTCAACCCGGCCAGGAATTAAATATTCTTCCGTTGAATGGCACCTATCATGAATGGCGAGAAGGTGAAAATCTTTCAAAAGTCGCTTCTTATTATGGCGTTGATGCGTTAGAGATCGTTCAATATCCCGGCAACCATATTGACATCTATGACTTTGATCTTGATAATCCATCCCTTGAAACCGGGAAAATGTTAATTGTTCCTGATGGAGAGAGAGAATTGGTAGATTATGGTCCTCCTGCCATCACCCGAGACAACCCGGCTACTGC
>CAXMRF010000014.1:0-35040 GCA_964195965.1 uncultured Nitrosomonadaceae bacterium | reverse complement strand
CGTGCTGCGAACACCGATTTTTCTTAAATCCCTGGCATATTTATTGCCAATCCCTTCAACATACTCTAATTTTGCCATCATTTACTCCTTTTACGCTGGGGACAGCGTAAAACAAACTGATAAAAATAGGAAAAACCCTTCTCGTGTTCCGGGAAGGGTTTTTATGGATTTACTTTTTTGGTATGACCAATTCCATGCCAATTTTGATCAGATCTGGATTGTCGCCAATTATTTTTTTATTGGCCTCGTAGATCTTCATATATTGGCCAGCGTCATCGTAGTATTTCTTGGCAATGCCGCTTAATGTGTCACCGCTGACAACCACATGTTTCTTGACCTCTTTAGCGGCTTTCATCAATTCTTCCTGTTTCTTGAGGATTTCTGCCCTGCCTTTGTCTAATTCTTTTTTGCGCAGTTTTCCTTCCAGGTCTTTGACGCGTGCATCGGCTTTTTTCAGATCTTCATCTTCTTTTTTTCCAAATAAACCAAAAAGTCCTTTTTTCTCTGTCATTAGATCTCCTTATTCGTCTAGGGATGACGAGTTGACCTGATTGTAACATGCGATATTTTTGGTTTTATTAGAGTACTATAAAGAATTACCTGCCAAGATATCAGGTTCGGGAATCGATTAACACAACACCTTGATCCCCGTTCAGGCCTTGGATAGCCGATTAAACTCTTGTTTCTGCATGCCAGGATTAATAGGACAGAATCCGATTTTGCATGGTCCACATTTGTTGATACAAACCAGGTCGGGACAGCAGCTCATTTTCCGTGCCCCTATCAAGAATTTCCCCTTCGTTCATTACAAGAATTTGATCTGCCTTTCCCAATCTAACCAAACGGTGGGTGACCAATAAAGTTGTTTTATTTTCCATGACCTCGAATAATAATTCCAGGATTGCTTTTTCGGTTACCGGATCCAGATTGGCGGTGGGTTCATCCAGTAAGAAGATCGGGGCATCCTTGAGTATGGCCCTGGCGATGGTGATACGCTGGTTTTCCCCCGCGCTGAATCGCTGGCCACGCTCTCCTATAGTAGTGTCATAACCAGATGGAAGCTTGCTAATAAAATCGTGAATTTTTGCTTTCCGGGCGGCTTGGAGTATTTGTTCTTCACTGGCAAGCGGGTTGCCCAGGGCGATGTTGGCCCGGATGGTGTCCTGGAAAAGGGCCTCACTTTGAGATACCACGCTGATGTGTTTACGGACTTCATTTTGCTTCAGGGATCTCAAAGAAATAGTTTCATTGCCAATGGAAAATTCACCTTCATATCCTCCCCAGATTCGAAGCAATATATTGGCCAAAGTGGATTTTCCACTCCCGCTGGGTCCTACTATTGCCAGGGTTTCACCATCCTTAAGCTGAATATCTATCTCAGACAGAGCTTTTTTCTGACTCCCTGGATAAGTGAAGCTCAAATTTTTGGTTTGCAGGAATACTTTTGACGGGAAAGGCACCGGGGATTCAGGATCTATTACTGATGGTTCGGCATCCAGGACTTCAAATAGCCTGGCACCGGCGCTCAGGGAACTGGATAAAGTTTCCATAGCCTGGGGCAGAGGCTGCACAGCCTCAAATGCGCTTTGGGTCAACAGCGCCAGGGCAGCCAACATCACACCGCTGATCTCCCCGGCCTGCACCATGGGTATGGCCAGAAACAAGACCAACCACATCCCCAGATTGCTGAGCAGGACCATTAATCCTTCGTTCAGGCCGTTTATTCGGGCCAGAAGAAGTTGGGCGTCACTATAACTTTGATTGATTTCGTGAATTTGTTCCTGTTTTTTTTCTATTTGTCCAAAGGCCATTAAATCAGGTAAACCTTGAATATAGTTAACCAGCAAACCTGAAAGCAATGCCCGTTCTTTAACCAGGACCTGCCCGGGTTTGCGAGCAATCCCCCGGATCAATAAGGGAAGAATTAAACCGCTCAATAGGAAGAATCCTCCTAATACCAGGGCAAAGGAAGGAGAATAACGATATAAAAATAGGCCGGTTCCCAAACCGACCAGACAGGCAACCAGGGGAGGGGAAAGGGACCGTACGTAAAAATTTTCCAGAGTTTTGATATCAGAGGTGATCCGGCTAAGTAAATCGCCAGCCTGGTATTGCATGGTGCGGGCGGGCGCCAGGGGCACAAGGGTTTTATAAAACCACACCCGCAGCCGGGTGAGAATCTTAAAGGTCAAATTGTGGGACACCAGTCGTTCGAAGTATCGACTGACTCCCCGGGATATGCCAAAGAAGCGCACGCCCACGATGGCAACCTGCAGAACAGCGATACTAGGATGTAAGGCTGCCATGGAAATTAACCAGGCCGAGGCGCCCATCAATCCAATACTGGACCCAATCGTGATTGTTCCCAGAACCACGGAGGCCAATACTTCACCGATTTGGGGTTTGAAAAAGGATATTAACCGTTTGAAAATTTGACCATCTGATTGGGAAGTAAGTACTTGGTTAATGTTTTCCTGGAGTGGTTTATCAATGGGGGGGAGAAAATGGGATTTTGTGACCGGGAGAGCAGTGCTTTTGTTATTACCGGCGAATTTATCAAGGTCAATAGCACCTATAACACTAGTTGTCCCGGTATAAGCCTGGACCAATTCAAGGTACACGCCAGATTGATCCATTAACTCCTGATGTTTTCCTGTTTCGATAATCTCTCCATCCTGGAGGACCAGGATCTTATCCGCTTTATAGATTGTGTTTAAGCGGTGGGCGATTGTGATTACCGTTCTCCCTTCCATCAACGTGCGGGTAGCCTCTGCAAGCTGGGTTTCTGTAACCGGGTCAAGCTGTGAGGTGGGTTCATCCAACAGCAGGATGGGTGCATCCTTGAGAAAAGCCCGGGCCAGGGCGAGGCGCTGTGCCTGCCCGCCGGAAAGGCGGGCCCCACCTTCGCCGATGGTTGTGTTATATCCTGCTGGTAAGGTCTCGATAAATTCGGCGAGGTGGGCAGCGGAAGCCGCTGAAGCCACAGCGTCATCACTCGCGTCCGGTTGAGCCAGGCGAATATTGGCAGCGATGGTGTCCTGGAAAAGGGTAGGTTTTTGAGGAACCCATGCAATCTGTTTCCTCCATAAATCCGAATCAAATTCAGACAAATTTCTGCCATTCAGGCTGATTTTCCCTGCACTGGGCGGAAAGAATTCCAGCAGCAGCTGAGCCAGGGTGCTTTTTCCAGCACCGCTTTTACCAACCAGGGCTATTTGTTCACCTTGGTTAATGATGAAATTGATGTCTTTTAAGGCAGGTTTTCTCTCACCCGGATATTGGAAACTGACTCCCTGGAATGTTAATGTTTTGAGGGGGAAATCTTCGATCTGAGAGTTGATTCCTTTATTGGAGCTGTCCGTAAGTGGTTCTGCGTCAAGGATCTCAAAGATTCTGGACGCGGCGCTTTGACCTTCCATACCGGCATGGAAGCGCAGTCCCAAATTGCGCAGGGGAATATAAAACTCCGGCGCAATCATCAATAAGAATAAAGCTTGCTCCAGTGAAACCTGAAAATATAAAAGACGCAGGCCAATTTCTACAGCGACTATAGCTGTGCTGAGAGTCGCCAGTAATTCTAAAACCAGGGCGGATAGAAAGGTCACCTGAAGAACTTTCATCGTGGCTAGACGGTACTGGTCGCTGGTTTTACGGATTTTCTCAGTTTGGGCAGCGGCCTGATTGTATAACTTCAGTGTTCGTAATCCCTGAAGGCTATCCAAAAATTGAACTGCCAGCTGACTGAGAATCCCATATTGACGATCAGTGATTAATTTGGCCTGGCTGCCAATCAGGAACATAAAAAAGGGAATTAATGGCGCAGTGACCAGAAGCAATATGCCGGAAAGCAAGTCCATGGGGAAGACAAAGAATAATATAGTCAAAGGCACTAGCGCCGAGAGCACCAGCTGAGGTAGATATTGACTGAAGTATGCATCCAGGGCTTCAACTCCCTCCACAACGGTATTGCTGAGTTCCCCGCTCTGTTCTCCTTGCAGATAGGCGGGTCCAAGTTCCTCCATTTTGTTCAATAGCAGCTTGCGGACCCTTGTTTTTACCTGCACTGCGATGGTTTTTCCGCTCAGACTGCTGCCCCAGGCCAGAATCCCCCGGGTTGTGAACAAAACCAATGTGATTTGCAGCAGCACCATTACATCAACCAACCCCCGACCATCCAGGAATACACGGCTGACAATTAGACTGATGGTTTTGGCCTGTCCAATAGTTAATAGGCCGGAGAAAAAACCCAGGCTGATAGTTAGAATTAACCAGGGTCGGCTTTTTTGTGCCAGGCCTAATAATCTCGAATTTGGGAACATGAATTTGTCCTGAATAGATTTTAATTATAGTATCATAAGGCTTTGGTCGGGTTTAAATCTGCTCCTTAATTGAGTAGATTGAAGCAGGAAACGTGCTATACTTTTTTCAAACAAACCTGTACTGAAAACAGGAGTCTTATTTATGACTTTAAATCCAATTTTCCTTATCTTTCTTGGTCCCCCCATGTCTGGCAAAGGCACCCAGTCGGTGCGCTTGTCACAGGCGTTGGGCATACCACAAATCTCTACTGGAGATTTGTTCAGGGGAAATATCAAGAATCAGACCAAATTGGGTTTAGAGGCAAAAATGTATATTGATCGCGGCGATCTGGTGCCGGATGAAGTGACCATTGGTATGGTGACGGAACGTTTGAAACGGGAAGACTGCCAGAAAGGTGCCCTGTTGGATGGATTTCCGCGCACCATTGCCCAGGCAGAAGCACTAGACAGGATTCTTTTGGAGTTGGGAGTAAATTTAACTGTTGTACTATCCGTGCAGGTGCCGGAAGAAGTTTTGGTAGAGAGGGCCAATGGACGACGCATTTGCCGATCCTGCGGTCGTAACTATAATTTGAAATTTAACCCACCAAATAGGAAAGATATTTGTGATTTTGATGAAGGTGAGTTATACCAGCGCGAAGATGATAAACCTGTTACTGTCCTGCAGCGTTTGGCGGTTTATCAGGTCCAAACCAGTCCATTAATTGAGTTTTATCGCTCGCGGGGGATCCTGAAAGAAGTTAATGGAGATCAGTCGATTGAGGATGTTGGGAAGGATATTGCCCTGATCCTGGAAAGACAATAAAAATTTCTATAGAATAAAAAAAGAGGTTGGCTTAGCCAACCTCTTTTTTGTTTAGTAGTGCAGATCAGAACTATCTGTACTGATACGGTTCCGGAAGATCCAGTAAGTCCAACTCTGGTAGACCAGGATGATTGGCAAAAATATCGCTGCTACAATCGATATTATCTTCAATGTGTAGGGACTTGAAGAGGCGTTATAAATTGTCAGCGTGTTGGCGGAGTTAAGGGTGGAGATCATCAAACGGGGGAAAAGCCCGGTAAAAACCATCACGGTTGCCAGGATGATGACCAGGCCTCCGCTGACAAATGTTAAACCCTCTTTGCCCTGTCGTAAAAACCAACCGTAGGCCAACAAGGCAACAGCTGCCAGGAGAGCAGGGATCAATCCGTCAAAACCCGGATTGTTGAGGATATCTGTTGCCAGGTAAGTCCAAATCAGGAAGGCAACTGTTAATACTACTGAGACAACCCATATTTTTCCAGCCAGTTTTTTGACTCGATCTTTCAGTTCACCTACTAGCTTGATGCCCAGGAAGCTGGCACCATGCATGATGAATAAACTCACGAAGACCAAACCGCCAAATAGAGCATAAGGATTAAGCAGCGGGAGCAATCCGCCATAATAGTTGAAGTCAGCGGCTATATCCACCCCGCGCATCAAGTTCGCAACTGTGATACCCCATAATAAAGCAGGTACCAGGCTGCCTATAAAGATTGCCATGTCCCAGCGGGAACGCCAGGCTGGATCATCCCTTTTGCTCCGGAATTCAAATGCTACACCGCGAATGATTAATCCGGAAAGCATAATTACCAGTGCGACGTAAAATCCACTGAATAGCGTTGCGTACATATGAGGAAAGGCTGCAAACATGGCTCCACCGGCAAGGATCATCCAGACTTCATTCGCATCCCAGACAGGGCCGATAGTGTTGATTATAGCTCTGCGCTCGTTGTCCTCTTTAGCTACAAATGGAAGCAGGATACCCACCCCGTAATCAAAACCTTCCAGGAAGAAAAATCCACTGAATAATACGGTCAATAAAATGAACCAGAGTATATTAAGATCCATGATTACTCTCCTTGTCCTTCTGCAGCTGAGGGATCACTTATCCCATATTTAATCATCAATTTAATCCCTATAAAACCCAGTACGGTGTAGAGGACCAGGAAGGTGACCATAGAAAATATAACATTGCCTGCTGTAATTGTAGGGGATATACCATCTTCGATTTTCTGCAAACCATGAACGATCCAGGGCCAGCGTCCGGTTTCAGCAATCAGCCATCCGGCTGTGATAGCTAGAGTCGGTAATAGAGCTGATGGGAGCATGATCTTAAGGAATAATGTTTTCTCTTCCAATTCATCCTTCCACGACCACCAAACCGCCAAACCAGCCAGCAGGATCATCAGCATGCCAGATCCAATCATTGTCCTGGATGACCAGTAGCTGAGCGTAACAGGGGGGATGTAATCTCCGGGACCATATTTGGCAACTTCTTCAGCTTCCAATTCAACCAAACCCTTGAACTCTGAACTGAAATCGTCAAAAAGCAGGAAAGAGAGCGCTGCGGGGATCTTGATTTCATAGGGGTTCTCATGGTTCTCCTCGTCGATAATGCCAATCACGGAGAATGAAGCCGGTTGTTCCGTGTGCCAGTGGCCTTCCATGGCAGCAACTTTCATTGGTTGGGAAACTGCCAGGAACTGACCCTGGTAATGGCCGATAAAGCCAACCAGGATGGAACCAACCAGGGCAACTGAAGCCGCCCATTTAAAAGATATCTTGAAAAACTTATTATTTTCAGGTTTGTTTTTCAGCAAATGCCAGGCGCTGAAACCCATGATTATGAATCCGCCCACCGCGACCCCGGAAGTTAACACATGGGGGAACTGGTACCAAACATTAGGGTTTCCCAACAAAGCCCCAAAATCGGCCATTTCTGCCCGCCCGTTTCGGATGACATAACCAACCGGATTTTGCATAAAGGAATTCGCAACCAGAATCCAGAAGGAGGATAGACTAGAACCAAGGGCCACCATCCAGGCCGCAGCCAGGTGGGCTTTTTTAGAGAGCTTATCCCAGCCAAAAATCCATACACCGATAAAGGTGGATTCCAGGAAGAAAGCCATTAAGCCCTCAATAGCCAGAGGAGCGCCAAAAATATCACCCATAAAGCGGGAATATTCAGACCAATTTAGTCCGAAATGAAATTCCTGGACAATGCCGGTGACTATGCCTATTGCAAAGTTGATCAAGAAGATTTTCCCCCAGAACTTGGTCATCTTTTTATAGATTTCCTCACCGCTGATAACGTACTTTGTTTCCAGTAAGGCCAGGAATAATGCCAGGCCCAGAGTTACCGGAACAAAAAAGAAATGATAAATGGTAGTCATGGCGAATTGCCACCGAGAAAGTATTACGGGATCCATAAACACCTCTGAGTATAAAAAAATATTTCTATGAACTAGTTGAATTTTATCAATTTCTCTATTATTTGTACATCTGCAATGAATTATTCTGATGGTTCAGGAGCAGATATTAAACTCACCTGGTATCCTAGAAAAATAAGGAATTATTTCTAGAGGGTGGTTTTTTTCCGTAAAAAAAATCATCCAGAAGCAGGGCTGCCCTGCGAAAGGTGGCGGATTTGCGTATTCCCCAGCGGACCAGGTTGTGGGCCCAGTTATTGGGATGGGAATAAGGACAAACCGCCATGCATTTACCGCAATCAGTTCCAATAATTGTCCAGTAGTGATAACAGGTTTCAGGATTGATTTTCCAGCGCAGCACACCATTATCGATAATCCGGTCGTCATGAGAGATGGATTGACTGGGACAGTTTACGGCGCATTTTTTGCATATCTGGCAAAAATCGAGAATGCCCGGTTCACCCTGAAAAATGTCAGTAACCAGGGGCAAATCAGTGGTGACAACACCTACCCGGATTCTTGGACCGAGACTGGGAGTCATCAATATTCCCATCCGCCCGATTTCACCCAGTCCAGCATCCCGAGCAACCAGCGGGGCAATCACCCGGTAGTTTCCATCGATATGAGCCCTGGCTGGATACCCTAGTTCTCTAATCGCTGCAGCCAGCTGAACTGCTGTTCGGGCAAATTCTGCATACTGATGGGCAGATTCCATTGTAATAGGGGGGTACGGCGCAGAGCCCGTCATCTCAAAATCCATTTCCACCGTAAAGGCGATTGCATATTGATGATTGAGATCAACTTTATCCCCATAATTGCCAGACCCGCGGCCGATATGGGAGTAAATATGAGCGGGTTTGAGTTCAGTGATTCCACAATCCACGGCGCCGTAAAATTTTGCCAGGGCTTTTGTCATCCTGGTCAGCTCTTCGGGGGAAGAGTGGGTTTGGACCGGTGCTATGGGTCCATCCACTGCCTGGCGGAGTGCGCCTGTCAGCATAAAACTCCCTGCCGAGGCAGCGCTGTGAATTGGATCAGTATATTTTGCCTGTGGGGAAAGCAAGCCGGGTTGACTGCGGGAATCATCATCCGGGGATTTGTGCAGTGGATGCTCCCTGTAATATTTTTCGTAATTTGCAGAACCGGGTTCCAATCTAGCTCTGGCGAAAATGATCTCCCGTTCATCAACTTGTTGATCCGGCTGCCCAAATTCTGGCTGTTGGGTCTTCATCGGGAGGAAAAAAACAATCCCTGAAATCAGGAAGATGCCTAGCAGGCCGAAAAACATTAGCAAACGGCTGTTTGGGGGGAACAGGAGGGGAAATAATAAAATACCTGTGAATAATAAACCCAGGTAAGCTCCCCGACGGGCTGCCATTTTCTCTTTTTCGATGAGGGATAAGATCACAAACGCTATCCCAAAGATAAAAACGAGTGCTGAAATGGTAATGAAAAATACTGTTGTGAATAAATCCATGCTGGACATCCATCTTAAGATTGGGGGTTGTATTTTGCTCAAGCATCTATATTATAGCGGAGAATGGTTTCTGAGTTAAAGGGAGTAGATTGTTTTTCACAAGTTTGAACGCCTGTTGACGATATTTCGTGTTCATGCTATATTTATTTATTGGAGCCGGGAAATCCCGGCCCTGTAGCAGAACGTACGTTTCTTGAGCAATTATTATTGTTTAGAACAGGGGGGGCGCCCTGCGAAGTTGATACCATTTAGTTCGAAGGAGATTTTTTATGGCAGAGCGTGAGACCGGCACTGTAAAATGGTTTAACGCAGGAAAAGGCTATGGTTTTGTTGAGCGCGACAATGGAGAAGGCGATGTCTTTATCCATTACAGCGCAATCAGCGGAACCGGTTTCAAAACGCTTGACGAAGGTCAGCGAGTTGAATTTGATGTTGTTGAAAGCGACAAGGGACCTCAAGCTCAAGAAGTTGAACCACTGGGCGAAAGCGCAACTTCCTTCAGCACCGAACCGGAAGATAGCGAAGAATCATTCAGCACCGAACCGGAAGATAGCGAAGAATCATTCAGCATCGAACCGGAAGATAGCGAAGAAACTATTGACACCGAACCGGAAGATAGCGAAGAAACTATTAGCGAGGATTCCGACAGCGTATTCTAGTTATTCCACTTTAGACAGTCGAAAGAGCAGCGAGAGATCGCTGCTCTTTTTGTTTACCGCTAACATTTTCCGTTACAATGAAGACAGGAGGGAATGATATGGAATGGTTGAAAGACTCAATTGTGATTGAAACCCGGGGGAAAGGGCTTTATCCAATTACAAATCAAATTTCCCCCCTGCTGGAGTCCTGGCAAATTATGGCAGGGATATGTCACCTGTTTATCCAGCATACCAGCGCTTCGCTGGTGATTAGTGAGAGTTATGACCCCTCTGCCCGTCAGGATCTGGAAGTTTTTATGGAGCGCCTGGTTCCAGAGAATGAATCTTGGCATCGACACACAATAGAAGGGGCGGACGATTCTCCATCTCATATGCGTTCGATTCTCACTGCTAGCAGTCTGAGCATTCCAGTGGATGAGGGAAAATTGTCTCTGGGTACCTGGCAGGGAGTGTACTTGTTTGAACACCGGAATCAATCACACCGCAGAAAAGTGCTCATCCGCTGTCTGAAGATTTCTTAAGGGGGAAAACTTGAGCAGGAAAAAAGTTATTTTGCCTTTGTTAATAGGGCTGGTTGTTTTTCTGGGAGCCTGTGTTCCTGAGCCTGCCAGCTGGCTCGATCCAGTGCCCAGCGCGACACCTTCTGGCTATACATCTCCAAATCAGGTCTTGAGCGTTTATTTTACAGCACCCGCCAATGATGAATTCAGAGGTGGACCTGATAGTTATCTGGTGGATGCGCTGGATCAGGCCCGAACTCAGATCGATGCCGCCCTGTATGATTTGAACTTATGGTCAATTCGAAACGCGTTACTCAGGGCTTATAACCGGGGTGTGCTTGTCCGCCTGGTGATAGAAGCGGATTCCCTGGATCGTCCGGAGGTCCAAGAGCTGATTGATGCAGGAATCCCGGTTGTAGCAGACCATGCTGAAGGTTTGATGCATAACAAATTCTTCATCATCGATCAGACTGAAGTCTGGACAGGATCCATGAACCTGACTGTTAATGGCGCTTACCGGCACCTGAATAATTTGATCAGCCTTCGCTCAACCCGGATAGCGGAGAATTATGCTGTTGAATTTAATGAAATGTTTCAGGAAGGGTATTTTGGAGATATCAGCCTGGATAATACACCTTATCCTGATCTGGTAATTGACGGCATCCGAATTAAAACGCTTTTTTCCCCGGACGATTCAACAGCAGAACATCTTATTCACCTAATTTTGGATGCAAAAGAATCCATTAATTTTCTTTATTATGCATTTACATCCGATGGTATTGCGGACGCGTTGATTTATCAGTCGAACCAGGGAATTCAAGTCCGCGGTGTGCTGGATGCTTACCAGGATCGGGCCGGTTTGGGTGGAGAATATCAACGATTTAAAGATAGCGGGTTGAATGTGTTTTTGGATGTACATGCTGAGAAACTGCACCATAAAGTGATAATTATTGATGACCAGATTGTTGTTACTGGATCGTATAATTTGACCCGCAGTGCAGAAATTCATAACGATGAAAACACCCTCATCATTTATAACGAAGAGATTGCTCAAACTTTTCTAGGTGAATTTGAATGGATTTATAATGAAGCCAAAGGGGATTGATAAATTACAGGACTGTAATCTTATCCCTTATCGAGTTGTATTGTATAATAATAAGACCTGATAATAAGCAACTGAAATTGAGGAAATAGTAGATGACAGATCAAAAATCAGCTTCAACAAGGGAATGGAAACGGCTGGTAGACGAGTTTCAGAAAAAAAGCGACCGGGCAGTTGCTATCTTGGGTACAACCTACTTAAACACTCATTTGTCCCGCCTGTTGGCATGTTTTATTATTGATGATGAAAAAATCTCCAGGATGCTCCTGGGGGAAGAAAACCCCCTAGGAAGTTTTGAAGCACGAATCAAAGCCGCTTATGGGCTGGGATTAATTAGCAGAACGGAATATCATGACCTGGTTTTAATCTGGCACATTCGCAACCGTTTCATCCGTGATATGGGGGAGGGAAGTTTTGCGGAATTGGATATCCGGAATCTGTGCAAGCGGCTAAAAATTCCTGACGAGGTAATTCTGCAGGAGGAGAATCCTTCTCCCCGACGATTATTTGTTTTTGGGACCGCGATCCTTGCCCAGCAATTGATGTATCGCGCAAACGAAGCCAATGATGAAAAGCGAGTTCTGCGGGATAATTTTATTCTCGTAAATATTGAATAAAATCAAGATGAATTAGTTTGAGGGGGAATTTGCATTTAAATTCCAATAGGGGGAATTGTGATGCCGGTCATCTGGATAACGATCTCTTTTACTGCAGGTGTTATATTTGCAGACAGTTTGTCCTGGGACATTCGTTCATGGACGTGGTTTGCGCTGGGAAGCTGTCTGGCTGCAGCTGCAGCCTGGTATTTTCTCCGGAAAAGAAAGCCGGCTATCTCAAGATGGATGGGTGGATTAATATTGGGAGTAACGGTTGCTTTCTCGCTGGGTGGGATCCGCTTTCTAGCGGCACTCCCGGATTTCCAGGATCCCGCTTTCATCACCAATACTATAAATCAAAAATATTCCCTGGTTTTGTCTGGGGTTGTGATTGACTTTCCGGATGACAGAGATCAAATCACAAACCTATTGGTTAGGGTGGATTCCATTCATGGTTCCCAGGATGAAGAAATTCAACCAGTGAATGGTTTGATACTGGCAAAGATTCCTGTTGAAAATCAAATTACCTATGGTGATTACGTCCGTTTGACGGGTAATTTAACATTACCGCCTGAGGATGAGGATTTTAATTATCGTGAATATCTGGAAAGACAAAATATTTATGCTTATATGTCCAGGGCGGAAGTTGAGGTGCTGGCATCCAACCAGGGAAATGCCCTGCTTCGAATAATCTTTGCACTTAAAACGCGAGCATTAGAGATCCTTTATCAACTCTGGCCGGATCCGGAGGCATCCTTGTTGGCTGGCATCTTGCTGGGAGTTGAGAGTGGGATTTCCGATCATGTTCAGAAAGCTTTTCGGGAAACAGGTACAACCCATGTGATTGCCATCTCGGGATTTAATATCACAATAGTGGCGGGTTTCTTTTCGCGATTTTTTAGCAAATTTCTTAATCCGAGGAAAGGAGCCCTGGCAGCAATCTTGGGAATAGGTTTTTATACGCTGCTCGTAGGCGCAGATGCAGCTGTGGTCCGGGCGGCAGTGATGGGAGGTTTATCCATCTTCGCCCAGCAAATAGGCCGGAGGCAGCACGGTCTTAATGCTGCTGCATTGGCAAGTTTTGTGATGATCTTAATTAACCCCCAACTTCCCTGGGATATTTCTTTTCAGCTTTCCCTTTCTGCAACTCTGGGATTGATATTGTATGCAGATCCATTAGCGGGCTGGTTTCTGAGATTGTCTTCCCGGTTTTTGCCTCTGGAAAAAGCCCAAAAGATTACTCAACCGGTCAGCGAATATGTGCTCTTTACCTTTGCCGCTCAGCTGACAACTTTGCCGGTTATGATATTCCATTTTCATGCCTTTTCTCTGAAAACATTTCTGGCCAATCCGGCTATCCTGCCCGTTCAACCGCCGATTATGGTGATTGGCGGCCTGGCTTTGATATTGGCTTTAGTCTGGTTTCCACTGGGTAGGATTGCGGCTCCCCTGGTTTATCCTTTTGTCCTTTACACCATCAGGGTGGTTGAATTATTCAGCAGGCTGCCGATCAAAACCAATCAGATTGGCGAGGTGGGGGTTGGATCGATCGCTCTTTTTTATATTGTCCTTTTGTTGTTCACTTTTGGGTCGCCATTAATGATTCAGATCCGGTCAATTCTCACACCAACATTGGCGGTCGGAGGTCTGGTTTTAGGTGTTGTGGTGGTCTGGCGTTTGTATTTTTCTGCGCCAGATGGAAATTTGAATTTTTATTTGCTGGATGTAGGTACAGGCAGCGGGATTTATATTGAGAGTCCATCAGGACAGCGAATATTAATTAATGGCGGAACCAGCACTAAATTGTTGTCTGACCATTTGGGCCGCAAGCTGCCCCCTTTTCAGCGGGATTTGGATGTAGTGTTAATCACATCGCCCCTTGAACAGGATCTGGATGCCCTGGCAGATAATCTGCTTCGTTTTGTGCCGGCAACTGTTGTCTGGCTGGGTGATCCTTTTTTATGCTGGGAAGCTGAAAACCTGCATGCCCAGTTGGAGCAGGATCAAATCCCACTTGTTTTTGGAGAAACCGGCCAAACCCTGGTGTTAAGTGATGGCGTCAGGATCAAAGTCCTGGCAGAAAGCTCGCGAGGCGGTACAGTGTTGATTGAATATCTTGACTTTCGCGCTTTGCTTCCATTTGGGATTACGGCAAAAGCCAGGGAGGAGCTGCGAATGGGCAAAGACCTGGGAGAACTGACCGTTTTATACCTGGCTGATAACGGCTATCAATCCAGCAATCCATCGGCCTGGATCAACAATCTTCATCCCCGCCTGGTTTTATTAAGCGTGGGCATTAAAGACAGCCGGGGTTTGCCTGACAGGGGATTAATAGACAGACTCGGGGGCTATTCTCTGCTCCGAACGGATCAGCATGGAACTATCCACCTTAGTACGGATGGGAAACAGTTTTGGGTCAAGGTAGAAAGGTTCGATTGAATGTGATACAAAATGGATATGAAATGGATCTTTTTATCCCCTCATCTTGATGACGTCGTTTTTTCTTGTGGAGGTTTGGTCTGGGAATTGAGCAATTCGGGTCAAGCTGTTGAAATCTGGACGATTTGTGCCGGGGATCCCATTGAAGAAAACCTGTCCCCATTGGCAGGCAGCCTGCACAAGAATTGGGGATTGGGATTGGATGCTGTTCAGATCCGGCGGGGAGAGGATCAGGAAGCCTGCCGAATCGTTGGCGCATCCCCGCGATATATACCTATCCTGGACTGTATCTACCGGACATCTTCCCCGGGCGAGTTTTATTATCCCGATGAGGAGGATATCTTTGGTGGATTTAACCCCGCGGAATCCGGGTTGATAGCCAGTTTGTCACAACAACTTGAAAGAGAAATACCTGGAGATGCAAAAGTAATAGCACCTTTGGGTATTGGCAATCATGTGGACCATGAATTAACCCGCAAAGCTGCCAGTAGATTGAATATCCCTCTTGCTTATTATGCCGATTATCCTTACGCCCGGGAAAGCGAGGGAGTGGAAACCTTGAATTTTATGGAAAATTCCCCAGAATGGAATAATGAGTTATTTCAAATCACGGAAAACTCCCTGGAGAAATGGTTTTTAGCTGCTAGAACTTATCAATCCCAGATTTCCACCTTCTGGGAAGATGAGAGTGAGTTAAGATCTGAAATTCGAAAATTTTCTAATTTTTTGGAAGGGATGAAGCTCTGGGAAGCTGTTGAAAATTAGTGAAAAGAAGTGGATTTTATCTACCTTGCAGTCAGTGATTACCTATGATAAAATTACCGCACTTTTCAAAGGGTAGGGCTTTTTGAGGTGAATAACCTCTCAAAAAAGCTCTTTTTCTATTAAGTTCGGTTATCCTAATAAAAGCAGGTAAGAAATATGGCGCCATCATTATTGACACAAGAAGGGTATGATAAACTTAAGACTGAACTGGAATATCTTCAATTGGAGAGACGGCAGGAAGTTGCCGAGCGACTGCGTGAAGCACTTGATGGCAGTCCTCTGGGTGTGGATGCTGATGTAGAAGTTGAGGCAGCCAAAAACGCCCAGGCATTTGTCGAAGGCCGCATCCAGTATTTGAAGAGTATTCTTGCCCAGGCTGAGATCGTTGATGATCTGGCTGAAACTGATCTGGTTCAGATCGGTACAAAAGTGACCCTGGAAACAACTGATAAAGAAAAGGAAGTTTATATCGTTGTTGGTCGGGCTGAATCTGATCCGCTTGAAGGTAAAATCTCTTACGAATCTCCCCTGGGAAATGCATTAATGGGACATGCAAAAGGGGATAAGGTGGATGTGCCTGCACCGGGTGGGGTTTTCACAGTGAAAATCCTCAAAATTGGCTGAACTGCTCCGTTAGAATTCTCCCCCGTGCGCTGAACGCTCGCACGGGGTTTTTTTTAATCACAAGGAATATATTATGGCTGACTATTCAAATCTGGAAAAAATTCGTTTGGAAAAAATCTCCAAACTTAAAGAACTGGGGATTGAGCCTTATCCCAGGCGGGTAGACCTGACTCATACTATTGAGGAAGCAACCCAGGCATTCCTGGCTGTTGAAGAAGACGCTGATCCAGCTGAAATTCAAGCAAGCCTGGCTGGTAGGATTCGTTCTGTGCGGCCAATGGGTAAAGTAACTTTTGCCCACATAGAAGACGGATCAGGAAAAATCCAACTCTTTTTCAGAGCTAATGATATTGGTGAAGAGAAAATTGATTTTTTCAAAGAACATTTTGACCTGGGTGATTTTATTCAGGCCAGGGGCAAAGTATTTCGGACCCGCACGGGCGAACTGTCTTTGTGGATCTCTGAATTTTCGATGGTGTCAAAAGCAATCACTCCTCTTCCTGCGGCCAAAGATCAGGTAGTGGATGGAGAGGTGGTATCCCATGCTACTTTGTCCGATCCGGAAACACGCTTCCGCCAGCGTTATGCCGATCTGGCCGTTAACCCAGAGGTCAGGGAAGTCTTCCGAAAGAGAACAAAAACAATCCGGGCAATCCAGCATTTTATGGATTTAAAGGGATTTCTGGAAGTTGAAACGCCAATATTACAGCCCATTTATGGTGGAGCAGCTGCACAGCCCTTTACTACCCATCATAACCAGCTAAAGCAAGAACTCTACCTGCGGATTTCATTTGAGCTTTATCTAAAACGGCTGCTGGTGGGGGGATTTGATAAGGTATATGAAATTGGTCGTGATTTCCGCAATGAAGGAGTTTCCTTTAAACATAATCCTGAATTCACCCAGATGGAGTTTTATTGGGCGTATGCAGATTACCAGGCCGTAATGGATCTCACAGAAGAGATGATTGCTTACGTGGTCGAGGAAGTACTGGGATCAAAAACCTTCATTTTTAAGGATCATGAAATCCGCCTGGATAAACCATGGCAGCGGGTGGAACTTCGCCAGGGAATTCTGGATCAGACCGGTATCGATATTCAATCCTATAAAACAGGAGCTGAGCTTGCCGAGGCTATGAAAACCCTGGAAATGGATTTTAATCCTAAAGCCTCTCGAGGGAAGTTAATTGATGATTTATTGGGCCATTTCCTGGAGCCTACCTTTATTCAGCCTACTTTCGTTTATGATTATCCGCGGGAGATATCTCCCCTGGCTAAAACCAAGGAGGGTGATCCCCACACCGTGGAACGTTTTGAAGGTTTTATGGGAGGAATGGAACTCTGTAATGCTTTTACGGAGATTAATGATCCAGTTGATCAGGAAGAACGATTCCTGGAAATGGGGCGATCCTATACAACCGGGGAAGATGAACATCATCCGCTGGACGAAGATTACCTGAGGGCGATGCGCTACGGCATGCCGCCCAGTGGCGGATTTGGTATGGGTGTTGACCGATTGGTGATGCTGCTGACAAATCAGCAAACCATTCGAGAAGTGTTGTTATTTCCTCATTTGAGAGATATAGGGGAATAGAGATCAAATACTTGTTTAATCTAACAATCCCGTATCTTTCTAAAATGCGGGATTGTTTCTATTTAAGATAACGGCCACAACAGGGGGAGCAGCAGAATTGTGATCACCATTGATATCAGGATTAAGGGAACCCCCACCTTAACGTAATCTTTAAAGCGGTAATTTCCGGATGCCATAACCAGAGTGTTGACTGGAGAGGCAACTGGAGACGCATAGGCGGTAGAAGCTGCCAGGGCTACGATCATTAGGAAGGCATGTGGTTGATAGCCCAGGCGCAAAGCAAGAGAGAGCGCGATGGGGGCAATTAACACAGTGGTGGTCGTGTTGGAAAGCACCTGTGTGAACAGTGATGTGATTAAGAACAGGGCTGCCATTATGGGAACTGAACCTAATCCGCCCAGGGTGCCAGCCATCCAATCTGTACCAATTTGGACCAGTCCGACCTTCTGCAGAGCGGTGGCCAAAGGCAGCATGCCGGCAATCAAGATGATGCTTTTCCAATCCACACTATTGTAGGCTTGTTTCATTTCCAGGCAGCCGCTGACAATCATTAGGAATGCGGCAATCATCGCGGTCGTGGCCAGGGGCAGCCAACCAGCCAGCAGGGCAACCAGCATGCCCAACAGGATAAGAGCTGACAGGATCATTTTAGAGCGGGGAGGTGATCCTTTCATAGTCTCTGGTTGTCCCACAACCACAAAATCGCGACGCTGATTGGATAAGGACCGGATGTTTTTCCAGGGACCCTGAACAAATAAAGTATCTCCGAATTGGAGTTTAGTTTCCTTGAGAGAAAGACTGCCGGTAATCCCCGGTCGATTAATTCCCAGCACGGTTAATTGGTACAGGCTGCCAAAACGGGAAGAAACCAGTGATTTTCCAATTAATTGTGAACGGGGAGGCAGTACAATTTCTGCTACACCCACTTCATTATTCACCAGGGCTTTTTGATCCACTGCTTCGGCAGGTTGAACACCAAGCTGCAAGGAAGCGGCGGCATGGCTTATGTCATTTAATGTCCCCTGGCAAATCAATAAATCATCGGGGTTTAATGGAACCTCGGGTGAGAGGGTAATAACGGAAGAATTCCCTTCTTCAGGGAGGATACGAATTTCTCCCAAACGGATTTTTGAGCGGGCTTCTTCGCTCCGGGTAATTTCTAAAACGTTGACTCCAAATTTGCTTCCAAGGTCGCTTTCCAGGAGAGTTTTGCCAACTAGGGGGGATCCATGGCGGATGCGAAGTCTGTATAGATCCTCAGCGAGTGAGTAAACTTGCATTAACTCTTCCGGGGAATCAACCCGCTGCATTTCTGTGCTGGTCTGATGGTCAGGGAGCAGATAACGGCTGGTTAGAGCGAGGAAAAGGATTCCGGAAATCAGAAGAACCAGACCAATCGGTGTGAAATCAAAAAAAGCAAAAGGTTGGTATCCATTAGCGGACAGGAGATCACTGACAATGATATTTGGCGGGGTCCCAATTAATGTCATCGCGCCTCCCAATAGAGATCCAAAGGAAAGCGGAATTAATAATTTGGAAGGATTAATTCCTTTTTTTCTACTGATGCTGATGATGGCAGGGGCCATTACTGCAACGGTTCCGGTGTCACTTATAAATCCAGACAGCAGAGCAACAGTGCCCATAATTAAAACCAGCAAACGAAATTGACTATTTCCGGCAAAATGGATTATTTTTCCACTGATCGTATCAGCTAGCCCGGTTTCCATGACAGCACCGCCGACGATAAATAGGGCGGCAACCGTAATTACAATCTGGCTTGAAAATCCTGCCAATGCTTCATCAGGTGTAAGGATACCGGATACCATTAAACCGATCACAACACCTAAAGCCACTAAATCTACTGACATCCATTCAGTGACAAATAAAAGAATGGCGCCTCCTAACAAACCCAGGGTGATCCAGATCTCAAGATTTAACATGATTTTTCTCGTTGATAGCTAAATTTCATACTTTGCTAGTGTACCAAAACAATTTTATCCTGGAAATATAACGGTCTTTTTTCAGGCAGTACTCTTGTATCCAGAACGATTCTGGATAAGATTGGGGATAACTTAGGAAAATCTGTGGATAAACTCCTTGGATGGGGGATAAACTGGGGATTATCTGAGGATAAATAGCATGGCGATGTGGAAAAGTAGCGCAATTACCAGACTTCCTCCCCAAAGGATATATGCCATAACCCTGTTTTCCTGGCTCCTGAATAAAAATAAACCGAGAATTAGATTGCTGAGGTAAGCAGTGGTATTGATAATTGGGAATAAGATCAAGCGGACACTTTCTAATGCTTCGTGTGGAATACCGCTTGATGTAAAGCCGAGGGATACAGTTTCTCGGGAGGGAATTAGCAGCAGCGTCCAGATCAACAGGGAGATATTCAAGAGTGCCCCACTGAGAAAGATAGCCAGAAGAGTTTTGTTTTTTGAGACCTCGGTTAATACCAGAGCAGGACGGGCAGATTCAATGGGCAGGGAGGTGATCGTGCCCAATTCAATTAATTCATAGTAGGTAGATATAAACGCATCTGGATGGAAAGGTGAGATTGCATAGTATCTTTCCCCGGTAGCAATAATAATTATCTCCCTGGTGCGGGAAGCCAGGTATTCCACTTCTGGTCCCCGTTGAAAACGCCTGATACCAGAGACTGCACCCGGCCAGTGGAAAAAGGGCAATTGGGGAGCTGTTTCCAAATCTTCCATTCGGTGAATCCATTTGACCTGGTCCATGGGTACACTTTCAGAGCGCCATCCCCATTCTAAGGTGATGCCTCCTCGCTCTAGAATATATGCCGATCTATGCAAGGCATAAAAACGGTAGATTAAAAAAGGTACTGTGACTAAAAAGAGAAAGAGTAGCGCCAGGTAGGGCAGCAATTGCAGAGCAACCTGTACATTGGATACTCCCCAGATCCCCCAGAACCCGGCACCTGAAAATACCAGGATCAACACCAGGTGTGTAATAGTACCAATCCTTTTTGGAGGGTAGAAGATTCTAGAGTCTTCCATGATAATCAGTTATACCACACCGATTTGCTTCAACAAATTGCAGGTCATAATTAATAAAAAAAATCTAAAAAAGAAACAAAATTTCAATGGTTATTGAAAGATCAGTGGTCAATCGTGAGCTGGAATTTTGTTATGGAAAATACTGATTAATTCATGTGAAATTTGCCACGTTATAAAACTTTTATAAAATATGGTGCCTAATAGTATATAATTCGAATACAAGGGGGATAGATTGCAGGAAATAAACTTCAATTTTAGAAATCAAGGAGGTCTATTGATTAGAAATCTTATGACGTAGTATTTAATTTTAAACGCCTAAGGAGAGAATTATGCATAGGAAATTTATCCCAGTATTAGCTATTTTACTTACCCTGACAATTGTTTTATCTGCTTGTGGGACCACCACAGAACCAGCCGGTGTTCAAACAATAGTTGAAACAGTTATTGTTGAAGTTGAAGTTGAAGTTCCCGCTGAAGCTGCTGTAGAAGCGGCACCAGCAGCAGTGGAAGGCATTCTGTCCCGTGTGCTTGAGCGCGGCTACGTTGTTTGTGGCGGCCGAACTGATCTTGCTGGATTTGGAATGCTGGATGCAGACGGCAAAAACCTTGGTTTTGATATCGATTTCTGCCGAGCAGTTGCTGCTGCAGTCTTCGGTGACGCCGAAGCAGTCGAAGTTGTTCCTCTGACAGCTGCTGATCGTGGACCTGCCCTGCAGACTGCCGAAGTCGACATCCTGTCCCGCAATGTTACCTGGACCTCAAGCCGTGATGCTCAGTGGGGAAATTTCGCCAATGTTATGTTCTATGATGGCCAAGGTTTCATGATCCGCAAAGACAGCGGTATCACTTCGACAGATGAGTTTGATGGCGCAACTGTCTGCGTAACCAGTGGTACAACCACTCAACAGAACCTGGCAGACTTCTTCCGACAGAATGGCATGGAATATGAAGCTGTGCTTTTCGAAGAAACACCAGCAGTTTACGGCGCGTATGAAGATGGCCGCTGCGATGTCACCACCAGTGACAAATCTCAGTTGGCTTCTGTGCGAAGTGGATTTGCTGATCCTGATGCGCACATCATTCTCGACATCACCATTTCCAAAGAACCGCTTACTCCTGCAGTGCCGCACGGAGATGATGCCTGGTTTGATGTTGTCAAATTGGTTTCCTTCGCCTTGATCAACGCAGAAGAATTGGGTGTTACCATGGCAAACGTTGAGGAAATGAAGAGCAGCGAAAATATCAACGTTCTGCGCTTGCTCGGTGTAGAGGGCGACTGGGGTTACACGGATCTTGGTTTAGATCCAGGTGCCCTGGCTAACGCGATAGCCGCAGTGGGCAACTACGGAGAGATTTATGACCGCTATATGGGACCAGAAGGTATTTCCTTCACTCTCCCCCGTGGTCCGAACAATCTTTGGAATGAGGGTGGCTTAATTTACGCTCCTCCAGTCAAGTAATGAGTTAATCATCAAAATCACAAAAAAAGGATGCGGCTATAGCCGCATCCTTTCTATCTATTGGATCAAGTGATGACTCCTCAAAAATCTGATACAACAGCCATTCCTTTTTACAGGGATGAACGCATACTGAAAATTATCGCCCAAATTGTCTCGACTGTGGTTATATTTGGATTTCTCATCTGGGCGGTAATCAATTTCTTAAAAGCTGCCGATGCCCGAAACATGGAGCTATCCTTTGGATTTCTAAAAGAAGCGGCCGGTTTCCCTATCAGCAATCCTCCTATTGACTACGAACCGAGTATGACATACGGCCGGGCTTTCATCGTAGGCCTGGTGAATACTTTGTTGATCTCCGGAGTTGGAATAGTGACTGCTACGATAGTCGGCACTCTGGTTGCTTTAGCCCGGCTTTCGTCAAACTGGTTGTTAAGCCGGATGGCCCTGGTATTTATCGAATTTCACCGCAATATCCCCCTGCTGGTGTTATTGTTTATCTGGTACTTTGTGGTCTTTAGTTTTGTCCCACCTGTCAAAGAAAGCCTGGTCTGGCCAGGACCGATCTTTATCAATAAAAGAGGTGTATATATCTCCTGGCCGAGATTAACAGATTCAGGATCGACATTCTTGGTTTTATCTATCATTGGCATTATTGCAGCTATTATCCTATATATTATTCTTCGTAAAAGGCGGAAAAACACTGGAAAAAACACCTACTATACGCCGATAAGTATTGGGCTGATTTTGATTTTCTCTGTGGCAGGCTGGTTCCTGTCTGGTGGAAGCCCATTCCAGATGGATATACCGTTTCTAAAAGGTTTTAATTATCAGGGAGGGTTAAGGCTAACCCCAGAATTCGCTGGAATGTACCTCAGTCTGAGTTTGTATACGGCAGCATTTATTGCCGAAGTGGTCAGGGGAGGAATCCAGGCTGTTAATAAAGGACAAATTGAAGCGGCCCGGGCAGTTGGGCTCAATCAAATGCAAGTACTCAGCCTGGTAGTCATGCCCCAAGCACTGCGCATCATTATCCCGCCCATGATCAGCCAGTATCTTAACCTGACTAAAAACTCCAGCCTTGCATTGGCAATAGGATTCCAGGAAGTATTTGCGGTTGGAAAAACCACCATTAATCAGGCAGGACGGGCTGTCCCGGTATTTGCATTGATTATGATTACCTATCTCAGCTTAAGCCTGCTGACCTCTTTTATCCTGAATATCTATAACCGCAGAATCCAATTTGTGGTGAGGTAACTATGGCAATCAAAGAAATGGAACAGGATATTGTTCGACCTCCCCAGCCACCAGGGCTGGTTAAGTGGATCAAAGAAAATCTCTTCAGTAGTGTTTTTAATTCAATTCTAACGGTACTGCTTTTTCCAACTATCCTATACCTGCTTTATTTGGTGATAATTTGGGTGCTGTTTGGCGCCAACTGGAAAGCAGTATCGCAATTTCCTCTGTTATTTGCGATTGGACAATATCCCCGGGATCAAATCTGGCGGGTAGGATTCGTTTTCTCAGGCTTTATGTTTATGCTTGGTATAAGCTGGGGGAGATGGAGTGGTCTGTTAAGGTCAATTGCACTGGCTGCAGGATCTTTTTTGCTGTTGATAGCTGTCCTTCCAGTCCAAAACCCTCAATTGGACATGACCATGCGAATTTACCTGGGATCAACCATACTGATAACCCTGGTTGGTTATTTGATTGGCAATAAAACCCGGCTAAAGAACGCCTTCATTATTGCCGGTTGGTTTGTGATACCTATCGTTGGCGTCGTACTCCTGGCGGGTTTTGAGAACAGCGAACGGATTCCGGTCGTCCATACAACGCTGTGGGGTGGATTGCTGGTGACATTCCTGCTTGCAGCAGGAGGGATTGTTTTATCCTTCCCATTGGGAGTAGCACTGGCATTTGGCAGGCGGTCATCGCTGCCGGTAGTAAGTGGGTTCTCGACGGTATTCATCGAAGGGATACGGGGCGTGCCCCTGGTAACACTCCTGTTTATGTTTTCCATTATCCTGGCATTATTTTTACCAGTCGAGTCCAGGATTGATCGCCTGGTAAGAGCATTAATGGCAGTGACAGTTTTCAGTGCAGCCTATTCTGCAGAAAACATTCGCGGCGGCCTGCAAGCAGTACCCCTGGGCCAGATCGAAGCTGCCAAAGCTCTGGGTATGGGAAATTTCAAAACGACAGTTTTTATAGTCCTGCCTCAAGCTTTACGGGCTGTGCTGCCTGCCATTGCCGGACAGTTTATCGCCCTGTTCAAAGACACAACCCTGGTAGTTATTATTGGCATTAACGATTTCCTGGGTATTGGCAGATCGATTATTAACTCCGATCCGGAATTTGTTCAAATGCGTACTGAAGTCTATATATTTATGGCCGTGGTGTACTGGATATTCAGTTATATGATGTCTCTCGCCAGCCGCCGAATTGAATCAACCATGGGAATTGAAAGTAATCTTTAGGAGACCATCTTATGTCAGAAGAACCTATTATCCATTGCTCAGGGGTCCACAAGTGGTTTGATGAATTTCATGCCTTGCGCGGCATTGATATGGATGTATACGAGGGTGAAGTGATTGTGATCTTCGGACCGTCAGGTTCTGGAAAATCAACCTTTATCCGGACCATTAATCGACTTGAAGAACATCAACAGGGAGATATTTCTGTCGACGGCATTGAACTTTCCCATGATGTGCGCAATATCGAACTCATCCGGATGGAAACCGGGATGGTATTCCAGCAGTTTAATCTCTTCCCCCATCTCTCAGTAATACAGAATATCACTCTGGCTCCCATCTGGGTCAGAAATTGGCCTAAGGAAAAAGCAGAAGACAAAGCTATGGAGCTGCTGACCCTGGTAGGAATTCCGGAACAAGCCCTAAAATTCCCTGGAAATCTATCCGGAGGCCAACAGCAAAGAGTGGCTATTGCCCGGGCATTGGCAATGGAACCCAAAATAATGCTTTTTGATGAGCCAACCTCTGCGCTAGATCCTGAAATGATTAAAGAGGTTCTGGACGCGATGATCGATCTGGCTAAATCTGGAATGACAATGATCGTGGTTACCCACGAAATGGGTTTTGCCCGGGAAGTCGCCGATCGGATGTACTTCTTTGATGAAGGTCTCATCGTTGAAACCGGCACTCCTGATGAGATTTACAATAATCCCCAGGAAGATCGCACAAAGTTGTTCCTATCCCAGATCTTGCAGCATTAACTAATTAGTTTGCTCACGAAAAAACTCCCATTATTTATAATGGGAGTTTTTTTTTATTTAGATGAAGTTTATTGAAAAAGGTCAGGATTACTGGATGACAAGTAGTATTCCGACCACCACGAGGAAACCATAAATGATCTTGTCAAATTTTCCCTGGGGAATAAGTTTGTTTACTTTGCCCCCAATCAATACGGCAAGAATGATAATTGGCACACTATAAATATAATAGCGAACTACCTGGGTCGTCCACATCCCAGCCAGTCCGTGCGTTATTAATATTGCGGCACCCGTAGGAAGAAAATATCCCTGTAAGGTTGCCCGGAATTTTTCAGCATCCCATCTGCGCAACATACCGTAAATGACAACGGGAGGTCCATTGGTATTATAGGCTCCTCCTAGAATACCAGCGATAAAACCCGTCAGGTAGGCCCATTTATCAGTCAGCAATCTAGGAAGTTTTGGAACCAATAAATTGTAGAGACCAAAGCTGGTGATAAGGATACCAAGGAGGGATTTAACCAGAATTTCAGGTGCTGCTTTCAAAAAATAAATGCCGACCGGGATGCCGATCAAGGTTGTTAAGACAAGCCGCCAGGCTGCTTTTATTTCTACTTTTTTCCATGATCTTATCAGGATAGTTATGGCAATGGTAGTTGCTACCATTGCTGTCAGGGGGGTGGCGACTTGCAATCCAACCACCATGGCCAGCAAAGGCATGGCTATTAATGCGTCTCCAAATCCGAGGGCAGAGCGAACAAAAGTAGATAAAAAGAGTATGGCCAAAACAAGGATTATGGTTGATGAAAAATCCATAGGTACTTTGCCTTAAATACTTGATAGGACAACCTGGTTTATCTTACCATAAGTGATTCTTGAAAATTGTCTTCTTGTCTTATGAATAACAATTTGTTTTTAGATCCAAATTTTGTTTCCTTTTGGGGAAAAATTTGACCTGCCTATATAAAATAAGGAACCAAGGAAGTGTGTAAATCTGTTATGATGGGTGCGTATTAATAAGGAGATAGATGAGCGAAGCAGATATCATTAAAATGACCAAAGGTAGGCCGATCACGATTGATTCACTCAAGAAGGACTTGGTGGAGCTCGGAGTGGTTCCTGGAATGGTGTTGATGGTTCATTCCTCTCTTAGTGCTGTGGGTTGGATCAGTGGCGGTCCAGTGGCTGTAATCCAGGCCCTGGAAGGGGTCATAGGACCTGGCGGTACCCTGGTCATGCCCACTCACTCGGGAGATTTATCTGATCCTGAAGAGTGGTCTAATCCTCCTGTCCCTCAGGAATGGAAAGAAATTATTCGCCAAACCATGCCGGCATATGACCCGGATCTTACCCCAACCCGGGGTATGGGAAGAATACCGGAAACCTTTCGCAAACAAGCTGGTGTTCAGCGCAGCAACCATCCCCATGTATCCTGTGCCTCCTGGGGGAATAAGACTTCTTTTATCGTGGAGAATCATGCCCTTGACTTTGCTTTGGGGGAAGATTCACCGCTGGCGAGAATTTATGATCTAGAGGGTTGGATTTTGTTAATTGGAGTGGGGCACGGCAATAATACCAGCTTGCACCTGGCTGAAAACAGGTCGGATTATTGTGGAAAAAAAGAAGTGAAACAGGGAGGTCCGATTCTCAAGGATGGTCAGCGGCAGTGGGTTTCTATGGACGTAAATGAGGAGCATAGCGAGGATTTTGTTGAGATTGGAAAAGCCTACCAGGAAGCGGGCGGTGCTTTGTTCGAGGGCAAGATAGGGTTGGCTCAATCATTATTAATTCCCCAGAAGGAATTGGTTGATTTTGCCGTTAAGTGGATGCGAGAAAATCGAAAATCCGAATAAATTATTAATGCAATAATGTTTATAGTTCAAATCTGACTGCATAAAAAGGCAAGGAAGGGTGAAATGGATTTCTTAGATTACGAAATAATGGATAATATGATTCAGTCCTGGATGCTGGCCCTGGGAATAACTCTGGGCGTTTTTCTGATTTTGCTAACGCTGAAGAAAATCATGAAAAGCCGTTTGGGTAACCTGGTGAAAAAGTCAAAAATAAAATTGGATGATTTTTTCTTACCTATCTTGACCCAAACCAAATGGTTCAGTTTGTTGGCTGTTGGTTTGTTGATAGGGTCTCAGTTCGTTCAATTACCCCTGGAGATCCAGAATTTATTTGTGAAAGGAATTCGTTTAATCCTGGCCCTGCAAGTGGGTTTCTGGGGTACCGGAATAATTTCACTTTATGTTGAACGGGGCATGGACGCCAGGATCCAGGAAGATCATGGGGATGATGCAACTACACTGGATGCGCTGGGTTTGATGGGCAAAATTGTTTTGTGGGTGATTCTGTCCTTGATTATTCTCGATAATTTAGACGTCGAAATTAGCAGCCTGGTAACCAGCCTGGGTATCGGGGGGATTGCTGTAGCATTGGCGCTGCAGAATATTCTGGCAGATTTATTCGCCTCTTTGTCCATCACCCTGGATAAAACCTTTGCGATTGGTGATTTTGTAGAGGTTGATGATTTTGCAGGGAACGTGGAAGATATTGGTTTAAAAAGCACCCGTATCAGAAGCCTTTCTGGTGAAGAGTTGATTTTTTCCAATATGGATTTACTGAATAGCAGGATCCGGAATTACAAACGATTGGAAAAACGCCGGATTTCATTTTCAATTGGGGTCACTTATGGGACGCCGGTTGAAAAACTAAAAATAATCCCCCGGATGATTGAAGAGATTATTTCACCATTGGAAAATGTTCAATTTGATCGCGCCCATTTTAAAAACCTAAACGATTATTCTTTGGATTTTAGCGTAGTGTATTATGTTCTTGTGCCAGATTATGCTTCTTACCTGGATATTCAGCAAATCATCAACCTGGAAATTTATCAGAGATTTGAATTAGCAGGGATCGAATTTGCTTATCCTACGCAGACTGTATTGATGGAGCAGTTGGGGTAATTATAAGGAACCTACATCTGGGAAATCAGGTTACTGATTTTTGTAATCACCTGGCAATCGGCATCTGGGAAAATATTGCGGGGATCGATTAAAATAGGATGAATACCAACATTTTTAGCGCCCACAATATCCGTGTAGTAATTGTCCCCGATATAGGCGGTGACCTCCGGGCTGCTTTCTGCGAGGTAAAGGGCATGTTCGAAAATTCCCGGTTCTGGTTTCCAGCAACTTACTTCACCAGCTGAAAAATAAAAATCAAGATAAGAATCAAACTCCTGCTCCCGAATCACTTCCTCAACTGAAGCGGACCGATTGCTGACCAATCCCATTTTGTATCCCAGTCTTCGCAAAGATTTCAGCGTCGGCCGAACATCATTAGGAACAAAAGTTTCTGGTTTATGGCGTTCTAGCAGTTCGGGCTGGATGATTGGAGCCAGATTCGCTGCCTGGCCTTCGGCCAATCCGGCAGCCCATAATTTCCGTTTCAGATAATGCAGCCAGAAATCCTCAGTAAAATCCCCATACATGGCTATGTCCTGGGTAAACTCATCGGAATTTGCCCAATAGCGGAACATAAATTGCTGGGTTTCCTGCAGCGCGCTGACCATTAGCGGGATCTCATGTTCATCCAGAATCGTGAATAATATATCCGAAGAAGAAGGATGCTGATGAACCAATGTGCCATCAAGGTCGAATAACAAGGTGGTGATCTGAAGGGGGAGGGTCATATACGACAGCCTGTTTAAAAGATTTCTTCAGGATTAGAAATATTTCCAATACTGAGGAATTTTAGTCTTTCCTGAGAAGTACACTATAATATATACGATTATACATTACCCACGTTTAAGTGGGTACAAGAGCATTCCAGTGTTAACAAAACTGTAAATTCCCCAGTTCTAGATTAACCTTTTATGAGCACTCCCAACCAGAAACAACAACGTTTGCAAATTATATTTTTGATATTGGCAGGAATAACAATTCCATGTTATGGCTTGGGGTATATGTTTGTAACTGTTAATCGTAAAAATCAGCCTACGATCACTCCCAGGGTTCCTTATACAGCTACCTATACACCAGCGCCAAACATTACCAACACCCCTGCGCCAATTATTCCAACCCGGTTTCCAACTTTTACCCCTACAAATACACCGACTATTACCCCGACCAGAACTTCAACACCAACCCTGACCAGAACTTCACCACCAACCTCAACTCGAACACCTTCGGCTACCTGGACGCCCCAACCGACGGATACTCACACACCCACTTTGACACCATCTGATACGGAAGCACCGCCTATAGCAACAGAAGAATAAGGTAATTCAACGTTTATTAAGTAAAAATCTTCCTAAATTCTACTTATGCTGGATTGTAAATTCCATAAATTTGCTATTTCCCCTGGTAAAAACTGTGGTTTAATGTGTTTTCTTTGAAAGAGAAAGGTTAAATCATGAAAAAATTTGAAAACTACAGCCAGAAAAAGACCTTTATAAGGATGATCGTTGGTGTGAGCATCCTGGGCTTGCTGGTTTTTGGCATATCATCTTGTAATTTCCCGAACCTGGAAGATTTATTACCTTCCAATCAGCCGACGGAAATTTCTAGTAATAATGCCTTATCACCTACACCACAACCTTCTGCTACGCCCAATATCCCGTTGCTGCAATCCAGAACATTAATTCTCTGGGTGCCCCAGCAATTTGATCCTGATAATGGTTCAACTGGCAGCAATTTATTTTTGACTCGTTTGGATGAATTTGTTTCCAGGAGACCGCAAACGGAAATCCAGGTTCGGGTTAAGCCTTTATCTGGAAATTTCGGCATTTTAGAATCCTTGCAGGTCACCGGTTCAGCCGCTCCTTTACTTATGCCGGACCTGGTCGCTATGCCTCGCGCTTTAGCGGAGCAAGCCGTTGAAGATGGATTGGTCTTGTTATTGGATGATTACACCGAAACGATTAACGAGAACGATTGGTATGATTATGCTCTGGACCTGGCCCGGATTGATGACCAATTTGCCGGGATTCCATTTGCCGGGGATCTGATGGTTCTGGCTTATAGAGATGATGTGGAAGAAACTCCTCCATCGAATTGGGAAACAGTAATCGCTTCTCAAAAAGCTCTTGCTTTCCCTGCTTCGGATCCAAAGGGTTTAGTTACTCTGGCGTTGTACCAAAGCTTGGTGGGAGATATTTTGCTTTCCTCCGAGGATTCCATTCTCCAGGAAGAACCCCTGCTGGAAGTGCTTTCCTTTTATCAACACGCTCAGGCTGCCAGTGTGATGCCTTATTGGTTAACCCAATTTGAAACTGATGAACAAGCCTGGCAATCTTACCAGGATCGCCAATCTACACTGGCCCTCACATGGAGCTCTATTTTGCTGGGATCAGAATCTCCCAACACTTCTCTCGCTGCTGTACCCACAAAGGACGAAAAAGCATTTACATACGCAGATGGCTGGGTATGGTGTGTGATTCCATCGGATCTTGAGACTGAGCAAGTTGCTGTTGAATTGGCCGAGTTTTTGACAGAAGAAGAGTATCTGTCCTCCTGGGGAGTTGAATCAGGTTATTTACCCGTTCGCCCGTCTTCCCTGGAAAGCTGGGAGGAGGCGCCATTTTATGCAACGCTTCAACAGCTTTTGCCAGCCGCGGTGCTGTTGCCCGGAAATGATCTGCTGGACGATCTTGGTCCTGCTGTTCGCGATGCTGTAGTGGGTGTCTTAAAAGACCAGATTGAACCAATAGCTGCGTTGGCAATATTGATGGAAGAAATTCAAGGTCCGTAAAATAATATTTACTGGGAAATTCACCTCATTGAGAGCTGGATAATTCTAAGAAATTTGCTTGTATTAATGGAAGGCTAATTTCCTTCCCAAAATAAACCCCGCGTGTTATAATCACCAGCCTTGTTTGATTGTTAAAAAGAACGAAATAATTGAATTTGTAATACCAAGAAGGATTTTAGGATGACTGATCTGATTAAAGCGTTAGAAACGCCAAAAAACCCAAACATTCCCGAAATTAAAACCGGGGATACTGTAACAGTTTTTGTCCGCATTAGAGAAGGCGACAATGAACGTGTCCAGCAATTTAAAGGGACAATTATCCGGATCCACGGTATTGGAAATAGCGAAAGTTTTACTGTCCGCCGGATTGCCAGCAATAGTGTCGGTGTTGAGAGAACCTTCCTGATCCGATCTCCGATTGTTGAGAAAGTTACTGTCCAGAGCCATGGACACACCCGCCGGTCCCGGCTGTATTTCCTGCGCGAACGCAGTGGTAAAAAGGCCAAACTTCGCCAGAAATTTACTTCCTGATCGGTTTTATAAGAGACACTATAAGGGCATAGGTAACTCTGTGCCCTTTTTGCTTTTAAGCTCTCAGATCTGAGTTTGAAAACCTGAGTATAATGAAAGCCATGAAATATCGATCATTTCTGTTACCAATGCCGATTTCCCTCCTGTTCGTTTCTTGCGGAGAAAATGAAGTTCTACTGGAATCTACCCATGAGAGGACTCACTGAGTGAAGTTATGACCAGGAAAAAACAATATCACGGACCAATCGGTATTTTTGATTCCGGGGTTGGAGGCCTTTCTGTCTTACGGGAAGTGAGACGTCAATTTCCGGCTGAAGATTTGATATATATGGCCGATCAGGCCCATGTTCCCTATGGTATTAAAACCCGGGAAGATGTGCTTGGTTTTTCTGAAGGCATTGTCCGTTTCATGCTGAAAAGGAAAACCAAACTGATTATTATTGCCTGTAATACTGCTTCAGCTGTTGCTCTATCTACGCTGAGAAAAACCTATCCAGATCTGCCATTTGTGGGAATGGAACCGGCGGTGAAACCGGCTGTTGAGGAAACCAACTCAGGTGTTGTTGGTGTGTTGGCTACTCCGGCCACATTCCAGGGAGATTTATATGCCTCCACGGTGGAAAGATTTGCCGGGGACGTAAAGATCCTGCAGGATACCTGCCCGGGTTTGGTGAGACAAATAGAAGAGGGAAAGATAAACGATCCTGAGACGAACGCTATTTTGGAGAAAGCTCTGGTTCCTATGCTTGAAAATGGTGTCGATGAAATAGTTATGGGCTGCACTCATTATCCTTTTGTGATCCCCATTATCCGGGAAATCGTAGGAGATAAAGCGCAAGTGATAGATCCGGCTCCCGCAGTTGCCAGGCAGGCAGGACGTTTATTAACCGAGTGTGATTTGCAAGCCAGCAGGAAAGGGGAAGGAGAGATTCAATTTTTCACCACCGGTAATCCTGTTGGATTATCCAGCATGCTGGCATCATTGATTGATCTGGATTCAGAGACCCGGGGGCTCAAATGGATTGGGGGAGAACTTCAGGAAGTTTGACGATCCAGTCAGTTAATCATTTTTTCTAAGATTGATAATCAAGGCAGATAACAAAGTGCCGCCGGATATGATGACCGCCAGGATAACTATGGCGGGGTTTTTTACACTGCTTTGAAAACGGGGTTCAGAGTTCATTTTTTCTGTGGGAGATGGAGTTGCAGGGGAGAATTGAACCGCAGTGCCTGCAGGCGCAGCCAGGGAAGGTGTATGGGAGAATCGGGGCGGCAGGGTGGCGCTGGGCTCTCCGATTGGCGTGTTTGTAGGTGTGTAGGAAGGCTGAATGAGTACCTCGTCGCCTAAATTTAGTATGGCGTCTGGTTCGAGCTGATTAATTTCCCTCAATTCTTCCAGTGTAATATTATATACAGCCGCGATGGTCCATAATGTTTGTCCCCCGGCGATAATGTGTTTAACCGTTCCGTCTGACAGCGGAGTAGACACCATCACAGGAACGGCAGTTGGCATTTGTGATGATGAGGGGGTGCTGGAAAAAGCGGGATTTTCCGGCGTTGGTGCGGGATCTCCGACCCAATGCCCTGTGTCTACAGTGTAATAAACATAATCTCCGGAAAACACAACTCCGGCGCCAATATACTTTGCACTGGGGTTGTACATTGTGTGATGGTGGTCGGGATCATTCCAGGGACCATTGATGGTTTCCATGATCGACATATCCAGGCCGTAAGCAACATTTTCAGAGACAAAGATTGTAGCCCCATTCCCAAAGCCTGCCGCGTAAGCGCGATCAATGGGACGGGATCCGTCCGCGCTGACATGAGTCCAGGTGCCGATAGATGCCTGGTACTGGCTGTGCTGCTGAGCTATCAGCATTAATGATGGATCTGGCTGCAGGGCAGCCAATCCGCGTTGTCCACGGAGCTGATTGATGGTGTTAATCACAGTGGTCGCAGAATCCCCCTGGGCCTGGATAACATTTGCCATTAACAGGGTGACCAGGATTGTCAATCCAATCAGGAATAACCGGCTCGGGATTTTTTTCATAGATGGGGTTGAATTTGTCCGGCGTTTTAATAAGCTGACTTATTAATAAAACACCGGACTTATTTTGGATAGTTTTAGAGCTCTCGTTTTAGATTTTCTATGGATGCAACAGGTGTTGGATCAACATCATAGGCCATGGCCAGGTAGTAAGCTGTGTAATCTCCAAACTGGATCAGCGTCCACATTTGGGCCATTCGACTTTTTCCTTTGGCCTGGATCAGGTTAGTGCTGATACCTCCAATCATAAAGTTCTTTTTGGTAAGTTCTATCCGCCTCTGATTTCGGGGATGATTGGATTCAGCTTGCAAAAACAGCGCCATAGTTTTGAGCAGGATTTCCTCCGGATTAACAACACCGGCCAGCGTATTGTGATCTGCCTCCGGGAGATCCTCGTATTGACCCCAGGCTTTAGCGATTTCACTGATCTGCCCTTTCCAGCGCCGGGCTACTGGCGCCAGTAAATCCGCGCCAAATACACTTACCCAACGATCGATGAGCTGACTGGCCTGGTGTTTGGCAGGGTTTTGATGATCGGGGAGCTCTACTGCCAGCAGATCCCGCTGTTTTTTCATTTCTTCCACTGTATCCTGGATTTCTTTTGTGGGGTCATTGATAAATCCCAGGCGCGTGAAAACATTTAATAATAAGCAGAATGAGTAACCAACTGCAGCGCGCGGTTGGCCTTTATGCTGAAAAATCCAGAGATTGATATCGTTCTTTTTTGCCAATTCAGCAATTTTTCCCCCCGTTGAAATTGCCAGAAGTCTGCAGCCCCGTTGAATGGCGGCTTCCATTGCGGAGAGCGTTTCTTCAGTATTTCCAGAATGGGATGAAATGATAACCAGCGTATCCTCACCAGCGGCCCAGGCAGGCAACTCATAATCGCGGTGGACTTCCAGGGAGACAGTAGAGAGCGGGGCAGCGTAGGCCTTGAGCAGATCAGCGCCGATCGCGGAGCCGCCCATCCCTGCAACCAGGACCTGTTTTACACCACTGAAATCCCTTAATGGCAGCGCCTCTGCTTCCGCCCAGGCGGTGAGCAGTTGCTCTGGTAATCCATTCATTTCTGCCAGCATATTGAAAGAATCCAGGGCTGGAAAATCTTTGTAATTATTTAAGTTCATAGTTTATCCTCCAGGATCAAAAACCTATTCTCTTTCGGATGCAGGATCCTGTTATTTACTTACCTTGCAACCCCTGCATTAAATCATAGATGGCCTTGCGCGACCAGCCTGATTCTTCCGCCAGGGATTTTGCCAGCTGACTTGGACTTAATTCACCAGATTGATTCGTTTCATTAAGTCGGGAAAGCAGCTGCTCCTGATCCCATTTCACCTCGTTGCTTTTACCAGCAATCACCAGGGTGATTTCCCCTTTGACTCCTTTTTCAAGAAAATGGTCTCTGGCATGGCTGATCGTTCCCCGGACGATTTCCTCGTGCAATTTGGTCAGCTCCCGGGCAACAGCAATCTGCCGATTGCCCAGCACGGCCAGGCAATCATCCAGAGATTGCAGCAGCCGATGGGGTGTTTCCAGAAAGATAAGAGTTGAGGAAAAGTCCATTACCTGGGAAAGAATATCCCGCCTGGCTTTGGATTTTCTAGGTAAGTAGCCCATATATAAGAAGCTGTCTGTGGGAAGCCCGGAAGCAGAGAGAGCTGCCACAGGCGCACTGGGACCGGGT
>CAXMRF010000013.1:0-35044 GCA_964195965.1 uncultured Nitrosomonadaceae bacterium | reverse complement strand
TTTCTACCCGCATTTGGTTATGTTCTTAACAATCCCCTAAATCGGCTCAAATATTGCCGAGAAATGCCTTAATAACACCGGCGCTTTCACAATCCGATACCCGGTAAGGGTTTTTCTGTTCTCGTAGATCCTGCCCATCACCTCGACCACGTAATCCAGGTGGCTCTGGGTGTAAGTCCGGCGCGGCAAGGCCAGGCGAACCAGGTCCAATGCTGGATAGATCATCTCTCCTGTGTCCGGATCCGGATAGCCAAAAGCCACTGAACCCAGCTCAACGGTCCGGATGGCTCCCTCACGGTACATTTCCACCGACAGGGCCTGCCCGGGGAATTCTTCTTGAGGAATCTGGGGAAGCAATTCTCCGGCATTAATATAAGCCGCATGTCCCCCGGCCGGTTCAATGACCGGAATGCCGATTTCTTTCAGTCCGCTGACCAGGTAGCTGGTCTGGCCTAAACGGTAGGCCAGGTATGGTTCCTGCAGGCCTTCTCGCAGGCCGATAGCAATGGCGTCCAAATCTCGTCCGGCCAAACCCCCGTAGGTGATAAATCCTTCTCGCAGAATACATTCATTTTTGATTTTTTCAAAGAGAACTGGATCGTTTACTGCCAGGAAGCCGCCAATATTCACAATGGCATCTTTTTTGGCGCTCATGGTGGCGCCGTCCGCCAGGGCAAAGATCTCCCGGGAAATTTCCAGGGTGCTTTTATTCTCGTATCCCGGCTCCCGGGTTTTTATAAAGTAAGCGTTTTCCGCATAGCGGCAGGCATCAATAAAAAATGGGATTTTATAGGATTTGTAAATTTTCGATACCGCACTTAAATTCTCCAAAGATACCGGCTGGCCGCCCCCGGCATTATTGGTGATAGTGATCATGCCCAGGGGGATGTTTTCCGGACCGACTTCCTGGATGAAATTTTCCAGCTTTTCCAGATCCATATTGCCCTTAAAGGGAACATCAGAGGTGGTCTGATAAGCTTCTTTGCAAACCAGGTTGACAGGTCTTCCTCCCCGGGCCCGGATATTGCCTTCGGTGGTATCAAAATGCATATTCGAAGGTACATACTGGCCCTCTTTCAGGATAACCGCGCAGAGAATATTTTCGGCCGCTCTGCCCTGGTGGGTGGGCACAAAATGCTTAAAGCCAAATATGTCCTGGACGGCCTCAGACAGCCTGTGGAAGGATCGGGCACCGGCGTAGGATTCATCACCAATCATCATCCCGCTCCATTGATCCTGGCTCATTGCGCCAGTCCCGGAATCGGTCAGTAAGTCGATAAATACCTCATCGGAATTTAAGCCAAAAATGTTATACCCTGCGCGTTTTAAGGCTTTTTCCCTGGCAGCTTTATCGATCAACTGGATGGGTTCAACCATTTTGATCCGGAAGGGTTCTGGGGGATGAACTGACATGTAATGCCTCCTGAATAGACAGTTTTTTGATATGTGTAGTGTAGCACGCCTATCCAATCCTGCCAAAGGGATTTTTTGCATTTCTCGACTATAATTATTTTTAACCTTTTCGCTATTCTCAGGGAGATTTAATATGCTGCAGATCACAAAATGGGTTTTAGGGCCGGTAGCGACCAATACTTACCTGGTTGGCGATCCAGAGACCAATCTGGCGGTGATCATTGATCCTGCCTGGGACGGGGAGCACCTGGTGCAAGAAATCAAAAAAGGAGGTTGGCAGGTCCAGGGCATCTGGATCACCCATGCTCATTTTGATCATTTTGGCGGGCTGGCCGATTTGCTGAATGGATTGGATCAGGAAAAACAAGCTGATTTTTTTATCGGCCTGCACCCTGAAGATTTATCCCTTTGGAAAGTTAAGGGGGGAGCTATCATGTTTGGGGTGCCAATGAAAAAGGTTCCAAAGCCCAGCCATAATTTTCAACAAGACGAGATCCTAAATCTTGGCAACTATAAATTTGTGGTTCATCATGCCCCGGGCCATTCCAAGGGACATGTGATTTTCCACTGCGCTGAGGAAAAAGTATTATTCAGCGGGGATGTAATCTTTAACCAGGGGATTGGACGAACGGATCTTTTAGGCGGTAATTATCAAACCTTAATGGATTCCATCAAAACCCGGGTATTGCCTTTACCGGACGAGACCAGGATTTATTCCGGACATGGTCCGGAAACCACGGTTGGTTTTGAGAGAGAAAACAATCCATTTCTGAAATAAATAAGTTCAGTAACCAAGTGTTTCTTTTGAATTAATAAAAAAAGCTCCCGGTGTTTTCAAAAAGCCGGGAGCTTGATCTTTTTTATCAGCGTTTTATTTTGCGTAGTCCACCGTGCGTGTTTCCCGGATCACGGTGACCTTGATCTTACCGGGGTACTGCATGGTCTCTTCAATGGTTTTGGAGATATCCCGGGCAAGGCGGGAAGCTGCCAGATCGTCCACCACGTTGGGTCGGACAAAAATTCTGACTTCGCGGCCAGCCTGAAGGGCATAGCTGCTTTTTACTCCGTCATAGGAATTAGCTACATCTTCCAATGCTCGAACTCGCTTTAAATATTGTTCCAGGCTTTCCCGGCGGGCGCCCGGTCGAGCGCCGGATATGGCATCGGATGCTTCAACAATGATGGCTTCCACCGTTTCCTGTTCCACTTCATGGTGATGAGAGGCAATGCAGTTAACGATTTTGGAGCCAACTCCGTGTCGAGCTGCAAACTCAGCGCCAAGCTGGGCGTGAGTGCCTTCTACATTATGATCCATGGCTTTGCCGAGGTCGTGCAGCAATGCGCCGGCTTTGGAGAGTTCCACGTCCGCGCCCATTTCTGATGCCAGCACTGAGGCCAACTGAGCGGATTCCACCGCATGCGCAAGCTGGTTTTGGCCATAGGAAGTTCGGAATTTCAAACGTCCCAGCATTTTGAGGATATCTGCATGCAGGCCGGGTACACCTGCATCATAAGCTGCCTGTTCTCCGGCTTCTACGATTACTTTTTCAATATTTTCCTTTTCTTTTTCGATAATAGTTTCAATATGGGCGGGATGAATTCTACCGTCCAGGATCAGCTTTTTCATTGCATTTTTAGCGATTTCCCTGCGGACAGAATCAAAACAGGAGATGGTTATGGATTCGGGTGTATCATCCACGATCACGTCCACGCCGGCAGCTTGTTCAAAAGCCCGGATGTTACGGCCGTTACGTCCAATAATGCGCCCTTTCATATCATCGGAGGGCAAAGGCACGGCGGAAGAAGTGACCTCTTCCACATGATCTGAAGCAACTCGTTGAATTGCATCTGCAATAAGTTTACGGGCTTTGCGCTCACCTTGTTCCTGGGCTTCCGCTTCAATTTCCCGTACGATGCGGGACATATCGTTGCGCGCTTCCTGCTCAACTTGGTCCAGGAGTATATCTTTAGCTTCGGCCTGGGTCATCTTGCTGACATTTTCCAATTCTGCAGCCACTTTGTTATACAATTCCTCAACTTGATTGCCTTTTTTATCAAGAGCGCTTTGTCGTTGGCTGATGGAATGTTCACGATCTTCCAATTTTTCCGCCCGGCGATCCAATTGATCGCTGCGGCTCTGGAGTCTTTCTTCAAAGTTAGTAATTTCTGTCCGGCGTTTTTTGGCATCTTTTTCTGCTGCCTGGACAATATCAATCGCTCTGTTCTGGGATTCTTTAACAACTTCCGTGGATTTTCGCTCAGCGTCATTCAGGACCTGGTTTGCTTTGTTTTGTTTTTTATCTACCCCGCGGGCGATCAGGTAATTCTTAACGAAAAACCCTATTCCGGTCCCCAGCACGAGGGCAATAAAACTGATTAAGATTAGATATTGATTCATGGTAAAACCCCTTTTAGATGATCATGTTTACGATCATTAATAGTATATGAATTAATTATTATGATTGCTTTTCCGCCTCTTCCCAGAGAGTGGCAATTACATTTTTTGTGATATGGTAAGGAAAGCCCCGTCGATTCAGATAACCGGATAGTTTTTTCTGAAAAGCTGCAAACTCCAGGCCTGAAATTTTTGCAATTTTTTTTCGGGCCAGATCAAAGGCTAATTGCTCTTCTTCAATATCCTCCAAAACCAATTCAATAATCTCATTGGAGATACCTTTCTGGAATAATTCAGACGAGAGAGCTCTTTTACCACGGGGATGGAACAGGGACCGATTTTCAACCCATTGGGCTGCAAATTCTTGGTCATTTACCAGGGAAGCCCCGCGCAGTCTTTCCAGCACCTCTTCGATGACCAGTTCAGGAGTTTCGTGTTTTAGAAGATTTTGGCGAATTTCCTTTTCGGACCGGTTTCGATAACTGAGGAAGTTTATTGCGCGCAGATAGGCTCCCTCAAATTGGTCCTTCATTTGCAAATCGTTTATTTTTTGCTGATTGAGTTGATGACCCTCTTCCAGCCAGGGTGCTACAGCCCGGGAAATCCCAAAGGCAAACTCACCATCCAGATAAACGTTTAACCGCTGTGAATTTTTCTTCTGCGGTTCCAACCTCGTTACAGTTAACATAAAACAGCCGTGATGACGCCATCTTTGGCCACGGCTGTAATAAATTTACGGTCATTTCTCCATACACTGAATTATGGTACGCAAGCACACCAGGGATGTGAAGGTATGAACTTTTTATACCTAGCGTTGAAAATCTCCACTTGGCATGCGTTCGTTATAACAATGGATTACTAATTCAATACCACTTCGTGATGGTAGATCGTTTATTATAGTACCGTGGCCGCCGGTCTTGCTGCTGGCGACCCTTGTATAGGGGGGCGAGAGAGCTTTTTGGGCTAGTTTTCCTGATTTTTCTAATAAACTCAGGGAAAACCGATTATTCCTCTACCCCGATGTTTGTTCTGATCCTTTGATCAAAACTTTTGATAAGTTCAAATTTATATTCAGGATTGTGTTTTATCCTGAACTTTTTCATATTATACACGATTAAACCATTCAAGCAAACCCATGCCTCGAACAGGAAAGTTAACTCAGCCTGCTCAAAACTATTATTTGGTTGGATCAATGATGGTAGCATAATAGGGCAGGAGGAAAAATAATGAGAATAATTTTTATATATGAGGGCAGAATTATCCGCAGTCCTTTGGCCAGGAATTTGTTAACTGATTTCCAGTCCAGAAATGATAAAATTGCCCCTGGATAATATATTCCTGGAGGTTTTAAATCAAGTATGACAGTGCCGTATTGGGTTCAAGACGCAGTATTTTATCAGATTTTTCCCGATCGTTTCCATAATGGTGACCAGGGGAATGATCCCCCTAATAAACAACCCTGGGGTTCTCAGCCAACCATCTGGGATTTTCAAGGCGGGGATTTAAGGGGTGTTATTCAGAAATTTGATTATTTACTGGACCTTGGTATCACGGCGATCTATTTTAATCCCATTTTTCAAGCCACTTCCAACCATCGTTACAACATCAGTGATTATTACAGGATAGACCCCAAATTGGGGCTGGAAAATGATTTTCTTGCTCTATTAGAAGTGGCCCATAAGCATGATGTCAGGGTGGTGATTGACGGTGTTTTTAATCACTGCGGACGCGGATTTTTTGCTTTTAACGATATTTTAGAAAATCACAATCACTCACCATATATTGATTGGTTCCATCTCAATAAGGTACCTCCGGATGCGTATTCACACGGGGATGCGGAAGATTATGAAGCCTGGTGGAAATTTAAAAGCCTGCCAAAATTCAATACCGATAATCCCTCGGTCCGGAACTATATTTTTGATATTGCCCGTTATTGGATCCGCCTGGGTGCGGATGGCTGGCGTCTGGATGTACCGAATGAAATTAATGATGAGGATTTCTGGGAGGAATTCAGGGGCGTTGTAAAGTCTGAGAATCCTGACGCGTACCTGGTAGGGGAGATCTGGGATGGCGATCCAAAATGGGTCGGTCATAAAAGCTTTGATGGTTTAATGAACTATCCTGTTCGAGACGGAATAATCGGGTTGTTAATGAACAGGATTAATGCGGAGGAATTTTCCGAAGTGATTAACCGTCAGTTATCCCAGTATGCCAGAGAAAATGTGTATGCAATGTATAACCCTCTGGGTTCGCACGATACCGTTCGGATAAAAACAGAGTTAGAAGGGAATCTTTCCAAGCTAAAAATGGCCTACGTTTTCCAGATGGCTTTTCCCGGCGCGCCGGCAATTTATTACGGGGATGAAATAGGATTGGATGGCGGGAAAGATCCTGAGTGCCGAAAAGCATTTCCTTGGGACGAAAATCTATGGGATTTTGATCTAAGAAATTTTATAAAACAGCTGATTCAACTTCGCAAGAAAAACACAGTACTGCGCCAGGGATCGTTTCAGGAAGTACTGATTGATGGGAACGGGGGCGGCTACGGCTTTGCCAGAAAGTTGGAAGAAGATAGCCTCCTGGTAGTTTTGAACGCCAGCGACACCAGTCGGACTTACAAGTTGGAAGTGGGTGATTTGGGATGGCTGGATGGCCGGATTGTGCGTGATCTATTGTCCAATCAGGAATATATTATTTCGGGTTCTGAATTGAATCTGACCCTGGAACCCTGGAACGGTTTGTGGATCGCTTAAATTCATTTTCTTCGTTAAGAATGGAAATAAAAATGGTAAAATACAACGCTTGTAGGTACCTTTCCAAGTGAGTTATTATGATATCTAAAAATTTAGCAGGAGGTTTATGATGACAGATCAGAAATGGGTCTATACATTCCAGGAAGTAGAAGAAGCAGAAGAGCATGTTGGCGGCGAGTGGGATGATGTTCGATCTTTATTGGGCGGCAAAGGAGCCAACCTGGCAGAGATGACCAGGATTGATATTCCCGTTCCGCCTGGATTCACTGTCACGACTGAAGCCTGCAATGCATATATTGACGGGGGAGAAAAATTCCCTGCGGGTATGTGGGACCAGGAATTGGCAGCAATGAAAGCCACCGAAGAATTAACCGGGAAAAACTTTGGAGATGTTAAGAACCCGCTCCTGGTTTCCTGCCGCTCAGGTGCGGTGAAATCTATGCCCGGCATGATGGATACCGTCCTTAACATCGGTCTCAATGATGAGACCGCCAAAGGCATGGTTGAACTAACCGGTGATGAAAGATTTGTATATGATGCTTATCGACGGCTGGTGCAGATGTTTGGATCAGTTGTGTTGGGCATTGACGATGAAGCTTTTGAAGAAGCCCTTGATGAGTACAAAGAGAAAAAGGGTGTCAGTTTAGACACTGAATTAGAAGCGGCTGATTGGAAATCGCTCACAGCAGAATTCCAGAAAATTATTAAAAAAGAAAAGGGATTTGATTTCCCGCAGGATCCTGCAGAACAGCTGCGCATGGCCACAGAGGCAGTTTTTGCATCCTGGAATGGCAAACGCGCGGTGGATTACCGAAATGCTGCTGGCATTCCCCACGACCTGGGCACCGCAGTTAACGTGATGACTATGGTTTTTGGCAACATGGAAGAAGCTTCCGGTACGGGTGTGGCCTTTACCCGCAACCCTTCCACCGGTGAAAACAAACTCTGGGGCGAGTATTTGCTGAATGCCCAGGGTGAAGATGTGGTGGCTGGTATCCGGAATGCGGACGATATTGATGCACTTAATGACGACATGCCTGAAGCGTATAAAGAATTTCAGACCATTACCAAGAAATTGGAAAACCATTACCGGGATATGCAGGATGTGGAATTCACCATTGAACGCGGCAAACTCTGGATGTTGCAGACCCGGGATGGTAAACGAACTGCCAAGGCAGAGGTGCAGATTGCCGTGGATATGGTTGCTGAAGGTTTGATCAGTAAAGAGGAAGCTGTTATGCGGGTAGAACCTGTCCAGGTGGATACCCTGCTGCATCCCCAATTTGATCATGCAGAAAAAATTAAAGCTGAAGGCGAAGGCAAATTAGTCGCTACTGGCGTCAACGCTTCTCCTGGTGCAGCTGTTGGCCGGGTGTATTTTGATGCCGATACCACGGAAAAGAAATCCAAAGACGAAGGCCAGGATGTAATTATGGTCCGCCCCTTCACCAAACCGGATGACGTTCATGGTATGCTGGCTTCCAAAGGTATCCTTACCAGTGAAGGTGGCGCCACTTCCCACGCGGCTGTGGTTGCCCGCCAATTTGGAATTCCCTGTGTAGTAGGCGCTTCTGATATTAAAATTAATATGCAGAAACGCACTGTAGTTGCCAGTGGCGTAACCATCAAGGAAGGGGATTACCTTTCCGTAGATGGCACCACCGGTGAAGTTTTCCTGGGTGAAATACCCTCTGTTGCTCCCACACTGGAAGAACAAACTGAATTGATGGAACTGTTAACCTGGGCTGACGAGATTTCCGCTTCACCGGATATCCGGACTGCCCCGGAAGGCTGGCCAACCCGTGGTTTGATGGTTTGGGCCAATGCAGATTATCCAGAAGATGCCCGCCGCGCCCGTTCCTATGGCGCTCAGGGTATTGGTTTGTGCCGGACGGAGCACATGTTCTTTGAACCGGAACGACTGCCTGTTGTACAGAAAATGATCCTTTCCGATAAGGTTGAGGACCGCCAGGCAGCCCTGGATATATTGCTGCCTTACCAGCGCAGTGATTTTGATGGACTTTTTGAAGCGATGACCGGTCTGCCGGTGATCATTCGTTTGATTGATCCCCCGCTGCACGAGTTTATGCCCGACGAGCACGAGCTGTTGGAAGAAGTGATTGCCAACCGCATCCAAAATAAAGTGGATCAATCCAAAGAAGATTTACTGGTCAGCATCCAGGGTTTGCATGAAAGCAACCCCATGATGGGATTGCGCGGTGTGCGTTTGAGCGTAATGATGCCGGAAATTGTCAGCATGCAGGTGCGGGCTATCTTTGAAGCCGCCGCGGACGTAAAATTACGCGGGTTTGAACCTCACCCCGAAGTAATGATTCCCTTAACCGGCCATATTAATGAGCTGCATTTCATTCAGCCAAAATTGGAAGAGATTGCCAAACAGGTGATGGACGAGAAGGGCGTGGAATTTGTCTACAAATTCGGCACCATGATCGAGATCCCTCGCGCCGGCCTTACAGCTGATGAAATTGCAGAGACCGCTGAATTCTTCTCCTTCGGCACCAACGACCTGACCCAGTTCACTTTTGGATACAGTCGTGATGATGCTGAGCGCAACTTCCTGGTGAAGTATGTTGAGGACAAGATCCTGCCCAGGAATCCTTTCCAGACCATTGATATCCCCGGTGTGGGTCAATTGATGGATCTGACTGTCAAGAAAGGCCGGGGAACCCGGGTTGATCTTGAAGTGGGTATCTGTGGTGAACACGGCGGCGATCCGGAATCCATTGATTGGTGCTACCGGATTGGTTTGAATTATGTCAGTTGCTCCCCATTCCGTGTGCCTATCGCTCGCCTGGCATCTGCCCAGTCAGCAATTAATCACCGGAAATAAATTTTCTACTGAATAGTAGTAACTTAGGCTCCCGGAGTTTTAAAACTCCGGGAGCTTTTTTGTATTTGAAGGACTTCATCCCTGCGATTAAAATCCTGAAAATCATGTTATGATTCAAGGAATAAGTTGGAATAATTATTTTTTATCCGTTCAGTATAAAAGGAGAGAGGCAATGGATTTCGGAAAAGCATTTAGCTACGTTTTTGAGGATGAGGATTGGATTAAGAAAATCGCTGTTGGTGGCCTCATTTCATTAATCCCCATTATCGGTATACTTTTGGTTATGGGCTGGGGTGTTGAAATTACCAAACGAGTGATTAATGGCGATGTAGAGGTATTGCCAGACTGGAGTGATTTTGGCGGATATCTGACTAAAGGATTCCTGGTTGGTGTGATCGGGTTTGTTTTCATGTTACCGGTCATTCTGCTTCAAAGTTGTTCAAGTTTGCCGTTTTTATTTGAAAATGCAGATGAAACCATGATTACTATTTTCACGATAATGACGGTCTGTTTTGGATGTTTCACAACCCTGTACAGCATCGCTGCTTATCTGTTTTTACCTGCTGCGATTGCGAGATACGCGGCCACGGATGAGTTTGGCGCCGCATTTAAGTTAGGTGAAGTATTCAAAATGGTTAAAGAAAACCTTGCTTCCTACGGTATGGTTTTACTGGGCGGGATTGTTGCCAGTATCGTAGCATCGCTTGGCGTTATCGCTTGCGCGATTGGTGTGTTGTTCACAGCGGTTTATTCCTTTGCGATCAACGGCCATTTATGGGGCCAGGCATATAATGTAAGCGTTGGTGAAAAACCATCTTCTCCCGCAGAACCACTGCCAGCAGCAGACTAAGAGTAGTTCATTAATAACTAAAAAGCGGTGCTGATTTCAGCACCGCTTTTTTTATTGTTAAAAGAAGCTGGATCTTGTGTTTTTAGGCTCCCGCTACTTGTTTTTATTTTTTCGCGAACTCGTATCCCTTTTCCATAGCTTCGAAGTTCATGGGCAGGGTCTTTTTATGTCTTTCGGGGATATGTTCCTCAAGGGCTTTTTTGACAGCATCCAAAGGCAGAATAGGTTTTATAGCTACCATCGCGCCAACCATGATCATATTAACCAGGCGAGCCATCCCGATTTCCTCTGCAATTTTATTAGCTGGAATTTCCAGAACCTGAATGCCTTCTCGCTGGATCTCCCGATTCATCAGGGAAGAATTGGCCACCAGTACCCCGCCGTCCGGAACAATGTATTCATATTTATCCACAGAGGGCAGGTTTAGCGCTAAAACTATATCAGGATTTCTCACCAGCGGAGAACCAATTGCTTCCTCACTTATGATTACAGTACAATGGGCTGTGCCTCCCCGCATTTCAGGACCATAAGAGGGTATCCAGGTAACCTCAAACCCGTTATCCATTGAAGCATACGCCAGCACTTGTCCGGCAAATAATGTGCCCTGGCCGCCGAAGCCAGAAATGATAATACTGGTTTCTTCCATACCGATGAACTCCTTATACCTTCAGTGATTCCAAAACTGAGGAGACTTTATAATCTCCAAGTGGGAATACCGGGACCATTTTTTCAGAAATAAAATCGAGCGATTCCTGGGGGGTTATTTTCCAATTAGTAGGGCAGGATGATAGCAGCTCAACCAGGGAGAATCCCAGACCCCTCTCCTGAGCTTCAAATGCCAGGCGAATAGCTTTTTTAGATTTCCTGATATTGGCTGCATCGTGCAGACTGCGGCGGACCGCATAACTGGTGCCATCCAGGGTGGCTAAAATCTCTGCCATACGGATTGGGTAACCTGCCAGTTCTACGTCACGTCCAAACGGGGAAGAGGTGGTTATCATCCCCGGCAAAGTGGTAGGCGCCATTTGCCCGCCGGTCATGCCGTAGATGGCATTGTTAATAAAAATTACTGTGATATTTTCACCTCTAGCCGCAGCATGCATAATTTCTGCCATGCCGATCGAAGCCAGGTCGCCATCTCCCTGGTATGTGAAAACAGTATTCTCCGGCAGGACTCGCTTGATGCCTGTTGCCATAGCGGGAGCGCGGCCATGGGCGGCTTCTACAAAATCCATCTTAAAATACCGGTAGGCAAATACAGAACATCCTACGGGAGCTACACCAATAGTTTTTTCCCGCAGACCCATTTCATCAAGCACCTCTGCGATTAAACGATGGGCAGTACCGTGAGTACAACCGGGGCAGTAATGAGTGTGGACATCGGTAAATGATTCCGGTCGCTGATAAACAATCTCTGTAGTTGCAACCATTATTTATCTCCTGTTATCTTGTTTTCCAGTCGGGTGATCCACTCGTCCCGGGGATCATCTGCACCGGGGTCATTGTTGGCATTCACACGCCTGATTTCATCCAGGACTTCATCCGGCAGAGGTGTTACACCGCCCATTCTGCCATAAAATTCAATTGGCACTTTGCCCTGGACGATTTTCATAACATCGTCCAGCATCATCCCGGAATTCATTTCAACCACTAAAATTCGTTTCACTTTTTTGCTGAGTTCAATTAATCTCTTTTGCGGGAAAGGAGCTAGCGTAATGGGTCTTAATAAACCCGCCTTAATGCCTTCTTCCCGGGCTTCGCGAACAGCAGAGGAAGCCACCCGGCCGGCAGTGCCGAATCCGATTAACAGGATCTCAGCATCTTCTGTCTCTTCTTCCTTGAAAATAACTTCATTCTTTTCAATTTCCTTCCAGCGTTTTAATAAGCGCAGGTTGGTTACCTCTTCCTCTTCCGGGTCAATGTAAATTGAAGAGAGAATATTGGGGTCCCGACCTTTTGCCCCGCTGACCGCCCAGTCAGGAACTTCTTTAGGAATTTCCCGCATGGGCGGGAGCTCCGCAGGTTCCATCATTTGGCCCATATTTCCGTCAACAATTACGTGCACGAGGCCGCGGTACTTCTCTGCCAGGTCAAACGCCAGGCTGATATAGTCAATGGCTTCCTGAACGCTGGCAGGAGCGATCACGATTGGGAAGTAATCCCCATGACCACCGCCTTTAACCATTTGGTAATAATCTCCCTGGGAAGGGGCGATATTTCCCAATCCAGGTCCGCCTCGCATGACGTTAACGACTACTGCCGGTACTTCTGTACCTGCAATATAAGAAATGCCTTCCATCATTAAACTCACGCCAGGGCTGGATGAAGCTGTCATCACCCTTTTACCCGTGCAAGCTGCACCGTAGACCATATTAATTGCAGAAACTTCACTTTCAGCTTGTACAAAAGCTCTGCCTAGTGAAGGCATACGCCTGGCCATGTGCTCCAGGAATTCAGTTGAGGGTGTGATTGGATACCCGTAAAATGCTTCCACACCTGCACGAATGGCAGCTTCTGCAAAAGCGTGGTTTCCTTTTAATAATTCTTTTGCCACTGGCATTACCTCCTGGTTTTCTTCTCGGGTTTTTCTCGATAGACAGTGATCGCTGCGTCTGGACAAACTACGGCGCAGATACCACATCCTGAACAGGTTTTTTCAGTCATTTTTGCTGGATGATAACCTTTTTCAGTCAGCCGATCCATGTCAAGTTCCAGGACATTCTGGGGACAGGCTTCAACGCAAAGGCTGCAGCCCTTGCAATACATATCATCTACAACAATCCATCCAGTAACGGCCATACAAAGTTCTCCTTTTTGGAAGGAATTAAAATCAATAACATGCTCGTTTTCAGTACAATTTATAACACACACCAGCCCTGGCTGGTTTCTAACAGTGGTATTATATGAAAATCATAGACTCTGGCATAGTGACAAGATGCAGTAGAAACCCTTATCTTTATCAGGTGAATAGCGGCCAGAAAAAAAATGATCCAGGGAATTTTCTCCCTTATTGACACCCTCTCACCGTCTGGTATAATGGCACGGCATTGAAGGAATAGGTCCTTCTGCAGCCTTAAGGCATGGATTAAGACCCCCAACTTCCCCGGGGCTCTGTGGAAAAAGCAATAGACACAGGGATTTCGGTGAAGTGAAGATTGGAGGAGTAGTTATGAAATACGCTATTGTAAATTGCGGCGGGAAGCAGTACCAAGCCGTACCTGGTGAAATACTCCAGGTGGACAAACTTCCCAAAGAGCTGAATGAAAAAGTAGTTCTTGATGAGGTATTATTTATCGCAGACGGAAAAAAGAAAGTTTCCATAGGGGCTCCTTATCTAAAGGGAGCCGTAGTCGAAACTACCGTCGCCGATCAGATCAAAGGTCCAAAAATCAGGGTCTTTAAATACAAACCCAAAGTACGCTATCGGAGAACACAAGGCCACCGTCAGTTATATACACTGCTGAAGGTCGAAAAGATCGTTAAGAAATCAGGAGAAAAAGATGGCGCATAAGACAGGTGGCGGTTCTACCCGCAATGGACGAGACAGTAATTCCAAGCGATTGGGCGTTAAAAAATACGGTGGCGAAAAAGTGCGTTCCGGAAATATTCTGGTTCGCCAGCGCGGCACCAAGATTCATCCTGGAAACAATGTTGGACGAGGTAAAGATGATACCTTATTTGCGACAGCGGACGGGATTGTTTCTTTTCAGGACTTCCGTGGTGGAAAAAAGCGCGTGAACGTGCTTCCTGCGGAATAAAAAGGACTATAAAATGAAACCAGAAATTCACCCAACTTATTACCCTGAAGCCACGATGACTTGCGCGTGTGGCAACACCTGGAAAACAGGATCAACTCAGGAAGCCATCCGAACTGATGTTTGCTCAGCCTGCCATCCGTTTTTTACCGGTGAACAGCGCATTGTAGATAGTGAGGGACAGGTTGATCGTTTCTACAAGAAATTGCAATCTCACGAAACTATGCAGAAAGAAAAAGAAGCCCGGGATGTCAAAACTGCGTCAGCAGATGTTTCTGTTGAAGTGCTGGATTTGGGAACCCGTGTGACTAATGCCCTTGTGGAAGCTAAAATTGAGTCCGTGGATGATTTGCTGACTCAGCTGGAAAATGGCGACCAGACCCTGCTGGATATCAAAGGTTTTGGCCGTAAATCATTAATCGATTTGAAGAAAGCTTTACGCTCCCAGGGATTTGTGATCCCAGAAGCTGCTGAGGATATCTCAATTTAAGGTCAAGAATCACATCTTTTGATAAAATACAGGCAGAGGTTCTCTGCCTGTTTTTTGTTAATCCTGAATTAACCAGATCAAAATAAGCGAGGGTAAGAATGAAACATCACCAGGGAAGGTTGGAAGTTATTACAGGGCCTATGTTTTGTGGAAAAACTGACGAACTTCTGCGCAGACTCCGCAGAGCGGTCATTGCCAAACAGAAGATCCAGGTATTTAAGCCTGGATTTGATATCCGTTATAGCACTGAGAAAGTTACCTCACATGCAGGGAACGAATATAATGCCGATCCCGTAGAAAATATAACGGAAATTTCCAGCTTGCTTAATACTGGTGTTACTCTTGTTGCGATAGATGAAGCCCAGTTTTTTGGTGTGGAAATCATCGACGTTGTTCAGGATCTTGTTAATCAGGGTATCCGGGTTATTGTTGCCGGGTTAGATATGGACTTTAGAGGGGAACCCTTTGGCCAGATGCCTGTGTTGTTGGCCCAGGCAGAATTTGCGGACAAACTTCATGCCATTTGCATGGTGTGTGGCGAAGAAGCAACTCGGACCCAAAGATTGGTGGATGGCGAACCAGCATTTTATGACGATCCGATTATTATTGTGGGCGCGTCAGAAATGTATGAGGCCCGGTGTCGAATTCATCACCAGGTTCCAAAAAAGAAAAAGGAATAAAAATGCAATCTTACGAAGAATTTCTCAGTGAGATTCTAATCCCTGAAAAAGAACTACAGGAAAGAATCCAGGAATTGGGTGATCAGATCAGCCGTGATTATGCGGGGGAAGATCTGCACATGGTGTGTATCCTGCGTGGCGGGGTGTTATTCTTAACCGATTTGATGCGAAAAATATCTCTGCCCCATTCGATCGATTTTATGGCGATTTCATCCTATGGTGTTGGAGCGAGGGAAGCCTCAGGCCATATCCGACTGACAATGGATCTTCGGGACGATATCCAGGGGCGCAACGTATTGCTGGTAGAAGATATTGTGGACAGTGGACATACCCTTGCTTCCGTAATGGGTCTGCTCGCAACCCGAAATCCAGCTTCCTTAAAGGTTTGTACCTTACTGGACAAGGCCGAACGCCGGGAAACAGAAGTTCCTATTGAGTATACAGGTTTTGTGATACCTAATAAATATGTATTCGGTTATGGATTGGACCTGGATGAGTTTTACCGCAATCTACCCTTTATTGGAGTTGTGAATGAGGATATTTACACCCCTCCAAACCATTAAAACTATAATTACAGTGGACCTTCTGATAGAGGAAGAAAAAAGAAACTAAAGATTTTTGTATTTGGATAACGGACAAAGGATCTTAACTAAAACAGGAACGGATGGGTTTTCTTAATTATCCGCTTTCTGGACATTAACATGATAAAAAACACCTCACTTCCAGTTTTGTATGAACAAATTGTGGCGCTGCTTAAGCCTGCCCAGGTGTACCTTGTAGGGGGCGCAGTGCGGGATTTACTGCTAGAAAAACCGATCCACGATCTTGATTTTGCGCTGCTAAAGAATACTATTCCTGCAGCCAAAAAAGTCGCCGACCAATTGGGCGGGGCATTTTATGTGCTTGATCAGGAACGCGAAACTGCCAGGGTAATTCTCAAAGATGAAACGGGTCAGCGGATGATGGTTGATTTTACTAAATTTCAGGGATCTTCCCTTGAAGAAGATTTACAGTCCAGAGATTTTACAATTACCTCCATGGCCATTGATATTAATAATGAAACGGATATCATCGATTTTTACCATGGCGCTCAAGATCTGAAAGATGGTGTCCTGCGGAGCACTACAGACCATGCCTTGCGTGATGACCCGCTGCGTTGCCTTCGCGCAGTACGGCTGGCTGCCCAGTATGGGCTGAGAATCATGCCAGAAACAAAAAGCCAAATCCACCAATACCAGTCTCGTCTTGTTGAGGTTTCCCCGGAAAGAATCCGCGATGAGCTTTTCCGCATCCTGGAGGGGCCCAAACAAACCGCGGCTTTGGGTTCACTGAACATATTGGGACTCTCCAAATATATTTTCACTGAGGATTTATCACCGCATCAATTAAAGACTTTGCGAAATTTGGAAAATATAATGGGATTGTTCTTGAAGAAACACGACCAGTACAGCGCAGCCAATTGGTCACTGGGTTTGCTGGTTCACCGTTTAGGACGTTATCGGGAACAGATTCAAGAACACCTGGCCCAGGAAATTGTTCCGGGGCGTTCTATATATCAATTGGCTTTTTTAGCGCCTCTGACAGGTTCCCAGACGGGAGAGAGTTCAAACGCAAGCTCTTCTTCCGGGTTATCTGGTGAGTTCCCGCTCAGCAATCAAGAACGAGATTACCTTGGAAAAAGCATCAAAGCAGCAAATGAAATTCGGGAGCTTTCTGATAGTGATAAAAAGTCCATTCCGTTGATGGCTTTTCGTTATTATCGTCAAGCAGGATCAGCTGGTGTGATTGGGGTTTTTCTGGCCCTGGCGGCGCACCTGGTGGACAATGGGAATCAAAGCCACCAAGACCAATGGATAGTTCAACTGAATACAGCCCGTAATTTGCTGGAAGGCTGGTGGGAAAAACAGGATTCCTGGATCAATCCACCGGTTTTGCTGGATGGTAATGATTTACAGAATGAGTTTGGAGTCCAGCCGGGACCCGGGTTGGGCCAGATTTTGGAATCACTCCGGGAAGCTCAGGTGATGGAAGGATTCCATTCCCGGGACGAGGCTGGTTCTTATTTGAATGACCTATTAAGAAATTCCGCCGGATCAAAAATATGAGCAGCCCGCCTGAGATAGAATTTTTCAAGGAACTCTATCGGGGTTTTTCCCTGCCTCTATCCGATATTGATTGTGGTGAAAAATGTGGTCCCTATAATGATTATGGTGTGCCGGTATGTTGTGACATTAAGCTGTTGGTACCAACAGTATATGATTTGGAATGGCTTTATTTGCAAAAAGAAACGAATTTGTGGCGTCCCTGGCAGGGAGATTGGGATCTAAAGGACGAATTGCAGGAGGGTCAGGTCTTGGTGGAATGTTTGGGATATCAAGATTGCCAACGTCCATTCCGGAGCTTGACCTGCAGGGCTTTTCCTTTTTATCCCTATCTGGACAGCGCTGGAATTTTTGCAGGACTGGCTTATTATCATGAATATCAGGAAGAATGTTGGATTATCAGCAATTTAACTGCTGTCAGTCAAGCGTATAAACTGGAGTTTAAGTTAGCTTTTGAGAAGATTTTTCAGAGTTATCCTGAATCCAGGCAGAATTATTATCAATACTCCCAGTATATGCGGGAAGAGGCAGCCAACAGGGGTGACCAAATAGTTCTTCTTGATTTTATGAAAAGTGTATTTTTTGTTGATCCAGAAACTGAAGAACTTCAACAGGTTGATTTTAATGATCTACTATCTTACGGACCTTTTGGAATTGCCAGGGATCTGAGTTTCCCTGAAGAAAACCAGGATTAAGGACAGCATTTATTTTTATGGATACTAATCAAAAACTGACCAGCGAGTTTTCTCTGCCTGAGGAATATCAGGTTTCAGACAGCATAATTGCTAAACGCAGCAGTCCTATGCGCTGGTTAGTTGCCCATTTCAAGGAATATTGGCACTTGGGATTATATATGGTTGTTGGTGCGATTGGCAACGCTTCACTGGCTGCCGTAGTCCCGATGATTATTGGCATGGCACTCAATGCTCTTTTAGAAGAACCACCCAGAACTGAAATCCTGCTGCGGTATGCTCTAATTATTGTCGGCACCCAGACAGTCCGGGGGGCACTGCAGTTGGGGCGGAATTTCAGCGCGGAGATGCTGGGACAGCTAATGGAACGGGATATCCGGCATGAGTTATATACCAGCTTGTTGGGAAAAAGCATGACCTATCACAGCTTACTTCCTGTGGGTGATGTGATGGCCCGGGCGACTAATGATGTTAGGGAAATAAATTTCATGTTCAGTCCAGGGTTTAACCTGGTGGTGGGTTCGGCTAACTTTATCTTTATGCCGATTCTGTTTTCCTATCAATACCATCCTTCCTTAATTGCAGCGCCATTGATATTTTTGCTTTTGTATATCCTGGCACTTTGGCAATATCTCTATGAACTGGGACCTATCACCGATTCTGTCAGGAAAACTTTTGGAACCCTTAATTCCAGGTTGGCAGAAGCAATCGATGGGATAGAAACGGTTAAAGGCATGGCGGAAGAAGCCAGCGAGGTGGAATTATTTGCCAGTAATGCCCGCAGATTCCGAGACCAGGAAGTCCACCAGGGCGATGTAGAAGCCAGATTTTTACCTTTGCTTGTGTGGGGTTTGGTCCAGGCGGGTGGGTTATTTCATGCAATTACCCTTTATCAAAGAGGATTATTGGAAATAGGGGACATTGCCGCGTATTTTGGTCTTTTGGGTTTATTGGGATTTCCGACTTTTATATCCCTGTTTGCTTATTCCCAGGTTTCGCTTGGTATTGCCAGCTCCCGGCGCATTTTGGAGTTAATTAACCGGGAAACGGAATTGGATCAAAATCAAAGTGGTTATCAAGGGGTGATGAAAGGGAAAGTCCATTTTGATGGTGTGTCCTATGCTTATCCTGATATTGATACATCAATTAATGATATTGATTTTTCTATTCAACCAGGGCAGACTGTCGCGATAGTTGGTCAAACAGGTTCCGGGAAAACAACCCTGGCGAAATTGGTCAATCGAACTTACGATGCCTTGTCGGGATCCATTCAGATTGATGATATCGATGTGAAAGATTGGAACCTTGAAGTCCTCCGCAAACAAATTTCAATTATTGAGCAGGATATATTCCTCTTTTCCGATACCATCGCAGATAATATTGCTTTTGGTAAGCCGGACGCAAACCAGGAGGAAATTGAACAAGCCGCCAAATCAGCACAGGCACATAACTTCATCCAATCATTTAAAGATGGTTATGAGACCATGCTGGGAGAAAGGGGCGTGAACCTGTCTGGTGGTCAGCGCCAGCGCCTTGCTCTGGCCAGGGCATTTCTTACCGACCCCCGCATCCTGATCCTGGACGATTCCACCAGCTCAATTGACAGTGCAACTGAAGATGAAATTCAGAAAGCAATATTTGAAGCGGCTAAAGGAAGAACGACAATAATTATCACACATCGTCTCTCCCAAATTCGTTGGGCTGATTACATTTTGGTCATCAGGAAAGGCGAGATTATTGCCAGGGGCAGGCATGAAGATTTAATTCAAAGTTCGGAGGCTTACAGCCGATTATTTAAAGAATAAAACTTTTTAATATTTGGCAGCAAAGGTTAACTGTATGGGTTTTTTCTCTAATTTAGATATCGAGGCCTATGATAGGGAGTACAGCGACAGGGATTTACTGAAGCGGATAAATTTGTATTTAAAGCCGCATATTGGCCGTTTAGTCGGGATTTCCTTCTTACTGGTGATTATCGGCGCTTCCAGTGCTTCCATTCCACTGCTCATCTCCACTAGTTTAGATCGCCTAACTCTTAATCAAGATGATAGTTTTATCCGGCTCATGATTGGATTGGTTTTATTGGCTGCCATAATCAATTGGGGCGGGAACTGGATTAGACGCCGCATGACTGTTAGGGTGGTATCTGATGTAGTGTTGACCTTGCGCACAGATGCTTTTTCCTCTGCGGCCAGTCATGATCTTTCTTTTTATGATAAATTTTCTTCGGGCAAAGTTGTATCACGGATCACCTCGGATACCAGGGAATTTGGCAAATTAATCCTGTTGATCGCGGATTTAGGCGCCCAGATGGTTCAAGCTGTGCTCCTCGGTGTGGTGCTGGCCCGGTTAGAATTCAGGCTCTTCCTGTATGTGCTCGGGTTTTTGCCTTTTGTATTCTTCCTGGCCATGGGTTTTAGAAGAATTGCCCGCAAGGTAACCCGGGAAGGCATGCAGGCGATGGCAAAAGTTAATGCCACCATTAAGGAAACAGTAAGCGGTATTGCTGTGGCCAAGAACTTCCGCCAGGAGCCGGAAATATTTGCTGATTTTGACGAAGCCAATACAGAATCCTATGGAATCAATCTCAGGAGAGGTTTTTTACTTTCTCTGGTTTTTCCGGTTCTGAATGCAGTTGGTGGTATTGGCACCGCTATATTGGTTTATGCTGGCGGTTGGTCTGCTGCGAAAGGTATTGTAACTATCGGATCCTGGTATTTGTTTGTTGTCGGCCTAGACCGATTCTTTTTCCCCATCCTGAATTTGGCATCGTTTTGGGCCCAGGTGCAGGCTGGATTAGCCTCTGCCGAACGTGTGTACGCTTTAATTGATGCTGAATCTGCAGTAGTGCAAACAAATAACCTGGTTACCGATCGTATCACCGGCAGAATTGAAATTGCAGATTTGAATTTTCGTTATACCGACAATGAATGGGTATTTAAAGATTTTAATCTCACTGTCGAGCCGGGAGAAAGTGTTGCTCTGGTGGGGCATACAGGGTCAGGAAAATCATCGATTGCGAAATTAATCGCCCGGTTTTATGAATTCCAGTCCGGAAAGTTCAAAATTGATAACTATGATATCCGCGATCTGAATTTAACCAGCTACCGGAAACAGCTGGGTATGATTTCCCAGACTCCATTTTTATTTTCCGGCACTGTCGCCGAAAATATTCAATATGCTTGTATGGATTCAAGCCTGGAAGAGATGGTCAGCCTGGCAAATGAGATTGGGGAAGGGGAATGGTTGAAAACTCTGCCGGAAGGGTTTAACACTGAAGTTGGCGAGCGGGGAGGTCATTTGTCGATGGGGCAGCGGCAGCTGGTTGCTTTGCTCCGGGTACTGATCCAGAATCCGGCAATTTTTATCCTTGATGAAGCGACAGCAAGCATTGATCCTTTTACAGAACGCCAGATTCAGCAAGCGCTGGATTTAATTCTTAAAGACAGCACCAGTATTTTGATCGCACACCGGCTATCTACAGTAAAATCCGCAGATAGAATTATTGTACTTGAGGAAGGGAAAATTATTGAGGAAGGCACCCATGATTTGCTGCTCAAGCAAGCAGGGTATTATTCCGTTCTATATAATACTTATTTCAGGCATCAAAGCCTGGCGTATATAGAAGAGAGTGGAAAATTAGTAGATTAATCAAAAAACCCGGAGCTTGAAATGCTCCGGGTTTTTGGTTAGTAAGATATTTAAACTAAATCATAAATTTTCCATCTTTATACAGCAATTCTCCATCAACATGGATTTCACTGTCTTCCTGGATATCACAGATCATATCCCAATGGATTGCTGAAACATTTTTGCTGCCGGTTTCCGGGTACCCCGCACCGAGCGCCATATGGAATGATCCGCCAATTTTTTCATCATAGAGAATACTCTTGGTGAATTTTTTAATTCCATAATTGGTGCCGATTGCGAATTCACCCAGGTAGCGGGCGCCATCATCACTGTCCAGCATGGCTAAAAGGAATTCCTCATTCTTATCAGCGGTGGCTTTGACTACCTTGCCATCTTTAAACTCCAGCCGGATGCCTTCCACTTCCTTGCCTTGATTAATTGCCGGATAATTGTATTTCACCCATCCATTGGCGGACTCTTCCACTGGACCAGTGAATACCTCTCCGCTGGGCATGTTATTGGTGCCATCAGCGTTAATGAATGTGCGGCCTTCCACCGAGAGGGTCAGGTCCACATTCGGGCTCTTGACGGTAACTTCTTTTTTGCCATTCAGCCAATCGACCACTTTTTGCTGCTCATCATGGATTCTTTCCCATTCCGCAACGGGATTATCCTGGTCGCAGTAGGTTGCGCTGTAAATAAAATTCGCATATTCATCCAGGCTCATATCTGCATCCTGGGCGTAGGCAGAACAGGGGAATTGGGTCAGGGTCCACTTCAGCTCGCCAGCAGCTGCCCGGGTCATATAGGTTTGCAGCAGTCCTTGTCGAGCCTGTCCAGCCAACTGTTGTTTTTTCGGATCAATCCCTGACATATGCCGGGTATTATTAGATGCCCGTAATGATATTAATACATCAACTTCCTCATAGATCATCTTGACTGCTGGAGCAATCCAGGAGAGTTGATCATCGTTGGCATATTTCAGGCTGTATTCTGTGATGTTATCAGATCCCATCATTACGGTGGGGCGGCCGCCAGCTTCGAGTACAGCACGGAGCACTTCACTGACCAGGGGCTCAGCGGCCATGTGGCCGTTGATTAACACCCATTCTTTTGGCTGCACTTTCACCGAGTAATTAACAAGTAGATCAGCTAGCTTTTTTAAACGTGGATCAGTCATAATTTATTCCTTTGATATAGTGATTTATTTACCTTGATTTTATCTTATCATACCTGCGAACAACATCAATCCATTCATCCATGCTGAGGGTTTCTGCCTGGCGTTGTGGGTTGATATTCACACTGTTTAAGAGATTTTCTACCTGGTCCGGCGCCCAGCCAAGGCCTTTAGATAAGGAATTTCGCAGAGTTTTTCGTTTATGTAAAAAACCGGCCTTGATTAGTTTAAAGAATACATTCCTTAATGATTCCGGCAGCAGAGGCTCAGGATGGAGATTGATATTAATCACAGCGGAGTCCACTTGGGGCGCCGGGAAAAAAGCGCCTGCTGGAATACGCATCTCCAGGTTTGGATTGCCATACATCAGTACGCTGAGTGAAAGTAAACTCATCCGACCAGATTTTGCACAAACCCGCTCGGCAACTTCATATTGAATGGTAAGAATAATTCGGGAAGGTTTAAGGTGGGATTCCAATAGATTCCGGAGTATCCGGGATGTGATATAGTAGGGAATATTGGCGACTACCAGGTACTCACTTTTCTGGACCAGATCCCCTGTTTCGAGCTTTAGAATATCCCCCTGGACAATCCGGATATTTTGATAGGGTGCCAATCTTTTTTTAAGGACAGGAATAAAGCGGCGGTCCAATTCTACCGCCACCACCTGCTGAGCGGTTTCTGCTAATTGTGCTGTCAGGTGCCCCAGACCGGCCCCAATCTCAAGGACAATATCCCGGTCAGTCACTCCGGCTATCCCGGTTATCTTTTCCAGGATATTGGGATCTGTCAGGAAATTCTGGCCCAGGCTTTTATCCGGCTTAAGACCATAATTTCTTAATATTGCTGAGATAGATTGATCTTGTAATGAGTTCATGTGCTGGGGATTATAACAAAAAATTAAATAGGATGTGTGATCTTAAAATACGATGAAATCCATATCATAATAATGATTTGTTCATTTTTGTAAAAAAAAAGAATCAAGTATCAATAATCGTTAAGAAACCTTCACTACAAAAAAACTATGACAAAAAACTATCCCCCGCCAATTTACAGTACTGAACCCGGATCCTGGGCGCATTTGACGGTAAAAGAAAGACTGCCAGCTATAGCTCAACGCGTGATTAAAGAAAACAAGTTTCCAGCGGAAATTAATGACCGTCTGAATCAATTGTGTGCTGATATTCCAGACCAATCTATCCGTCAATTGAAGGACAAGGATGCGCCAGATCAAAAAGCCTGGGAGGGGTATATCAAGCCCTACGTCGGGAAAAATTGGCTGGTGGTCCCCTGGTTTTTCGCTGAACATTATTTCTACCGCCGGATAATGGAAGCGGTGGATTATTTTAACAATCTGCAGGATCCATTTGGATATTCAAAGGAACAAGGATTAATCACAACCCAAGAGGATATTAACTCTTTGACGACATTTCTGTCAGAACGGTTGAAAAATTCTGGAAAAATATACAACACAATCAGTGATGGTCTTTATTCTTCGCTCTGGGGAAATCAAGCGGATTTATCCTTATGGCCAGCAGGCCTTGCGGGAAACCCAAAACAGCCTGCTCAAAAATCATTTCAGGATCACTTGTTGGCGAATGATATCAAACAGGTGTTAAAGTTGTTGATTAATAAGAACCCGGTATCTGATCGAGTGGATATCATGTTGGATAATGCAGGTTTTGAGTTAGTATCCGATTTGGCTTTGGCAGATTTATTGATCAGTAATAACCTAGTAGAACAGATCATTCTCCATGTTAAAGCCCATCCAACATTTGTTTCTGATGTGATTGAAAAGGATCTTGAAAAAACGATTAATTACTTAACTGATTCGTCGGAGAAATCGAGCAAAGAGTTAGGTATCCGGTTGAATACGTACTTTATGGAGGGGAAGATCCAGGCCAAGGCACATTTTTTCTGGAATTCACCTCTGCCTATGTGGAAACTTCCTCAGGATTTACAGGATGATCTGAAAGAATCCAGATTGCTGATAATTAAAGGAGATGCCAATTACAGGCGAATTTTAGGGGACAGGCAGTGGGATTTCACAGTGCCTTTTCATCAGGCTGTAGATTACCTCCCAGTGCCATTGGCGGCGCTGAGGACATTAAAAGCAGAACTGGCCGTTGGGCTGGAGCTGGAACAGATCCAGGATGTATTTAATCAGGATTCGAACTGGTTGTTGGACGGAAAGTGGGGAGTGATTCACTACGCAAAAGGGTTCAGCAATCAGTAATTGATAGTTTCTTTAAAGTTTCCCCCTTGAAGAACATTAATACAGTATGTACATAATATTTTCAGGGGGGGGCACAGGTGCCAGAAAATAAACAGTGACGTTTTCACTCCAGGGGACATATCCTGAATGTCTGTAGCCCAGATCAACCCAATTTACACTCCAGGGCACACCACCACCCACATCTTGAATGGACCCGAATCCGTACCCGGGAATATATACCTGCATGCCTTTCATGTAGAGGTACCAATCCAGTTTAACTGCAATGGTCCCTTTTTTCAACACAGCTCCGCTGGAAGTAATCAGGTCGCAGCCTGGGCAGGTCTCATCATAAGAGGTTGCGTAGGCGGTAATTTTCCGCCAGTAAGTGATTTGTCCATCCGCTGTGTTGGCCGTTTGAACATCAATCTGGGTGCCGTAACCAATTATCCGGGGACCGGGTTCTCTGATAACCCATTCTTTTTCCAGCTCCCGGGAAACTTCTTTTCCGTTTTCATAAATTATCCGCAAACGTTGCGCTTGTAAACCGTATTCCCCGCCGGTTAGAATTTGCAGCTGGTCCAAAGCCAGATCATCTGCAGGTTGATACTCACTGCTGAATTGGATTTGTTCTTGTTTTAACAAGACTTCTTCTTTGACCCGAATAATCTGAACCTCGTCATTTTCCGGCAAGGGTTCCAGCTCAGATGGAATGCTGTAATCCAGACCCTGCAGGGCAATTCCTCCCTGGGCAAGAGCTGCGCCCACTGTATCAGCAGTGGTTCTGATGGAAATTGATTGATCTGCTAAATGGACCAGTACTGGTTTTGCGCGGACCAAAGTTACAGTCAGAGGTGAACCATCCAGGGGAGTATCCAACGGTCTTGAAAGTTGATCTGCATCAAAGATCTCAATATTCTGTTTTTCCAGGGCTTCTATCAGAAGATCTGCATCAGTGATAAAACTCAGATTTCCGTCATCTGTCTGGAGAGTAATTGGCGTTCCCCGCAGGAGTTGAATTTCATGGGATTCTCCTGGTGAGAGAAAAACGTCCTCCTGGTGGAGGCTGCCATTCACAACTAAACGATCCTTGGGAAAGACAAGTAATCCAGCTTCCAGGAGTATATTTTCAGCTCGTTGTTCCGCTGTTTGGACAGTTTTTATCCGACCATCGGCATGGATTTCAACCGGATTAGAGGTGTGAAGAATGATGGTTTCATCGCCCCAGAGGAACTTGCCGGGATCCGGGGATACACGGTCATTCGCGGTCAAATTTATGTCCTGGTGTTTGAGGACACCATTAGCGGTTATGGCTAAAGTTGTGATCTCTTTTGGCACTCCATTAACCACCAGAATAACTGTCTTATTTAAACTCAGGATAATTAAACCAATCCCGAGAAAAACTGCTGTGCCTGCAGCTATTCTTTGAAGGAGGGTTTTTTTGATCAGTTCAGTGATTTTCATGGGCAGTGGAATGGCGTATCTACACCAGTTAATTTAAGGAAAGCCTCGGGCAGGCACACCGGCGGCACCCAGAGGGACCTCCTTAGTGCTGCTTCCTTTCGGATCTGACACGATTCAAAGGACTCTGCCGCGCCGGACCCACCCGAAGCTCGATGGCATGATACCAAAGCCGGGTAAGGGTGTCAATCAATGGACCGTTTTACCTCTCGGGAGGATAAGAGTCCATACCAGATTTGTGTCAGCGGTTGCCAGTATTATTTTTCAGGGGATTTCAGCGTGAATTTTTGGATGATTCGTTGGATGAATACTCCGCTGAGGATGATGAACAAAATGATTCCTGCGCCCAGCATCAATCCCTGTGTTTCACCCAATTCGAGGGGGATTTCACCATAAATGGCAGTAGAGGTAATGGCTGGTGTTGGATCAGGAGTGGATTGTAATGCGCCAACCTGTTTAGGAAGACTTAAAACAGCAAAAAGCACAAATACAATCAGGGCTCCGAGAATTAACAATTGGCGGGTTCTTTTTGGCAAGGATTTCATGCAGATCTACTCATTTGCTACCAGAGGTATTATACCAAAGTCTGTCTGAATATTGATAAAGCCTGGATATGATCACTTGTTAATTATGGCAAAATCCACAACTGGATAGAATACTGGAAATGTTTTCAGGAGGTAAAAACCAAATCATCCCTGATAAAAATTTGGAGAACTCTCAAAAGAGCAGAAAATAATAATCGCCCAGTTTTCGCTGAGCGACTAAAAGGCGGAGGGGGTGGGATTCGAACCCACGATTCCGTGAGGAATACGCGCTCTCCAAGCGCGCGCACTAGGCCGGACTATGCGACCCCTCCAGGTTTTATTTTGCGGAGGAGATTATACCAAACCGCGGGTTAACTGGCAACCGACCTTCTCAAATTCGCTAATAAAAAGGGGGAAACTAATCTCCATATCAGGTGTGTTATCCTTATGTAGAGGTGTGGGAGAGGATCAAGAAGATATGCAAACGGAAAAAAAAGAACTGATTTTTCTATCCTTGGGATCTAATCTGGGAGACAGAGAAGCCAACCTTAAATTGGTCCTGTCTGAACTGCCCCCTGAGGTTGAAGTAATTAAGGAATCATCTATTTACCAGACAGAACCCTGGGGATTCATGGATCAACCTGATTTTCTAAATCAGGTTCTTAGCGTTAAAACCGCCCTTGCTCCCCACGATCTCCTGATTTATGTCAAGAATATTGAATTAAAAATTGGAAGAGAACCCAGTTTTCGATTTGGCCCCCGTTTGGTAGACATAGATATCCTGTTTTATGGTCAGGAAATCATTGAAGATGAAACACTTGATATTCCCCATCCGAGAATTTGCGAACGGGCTTTTGTATTGATCCCACTGATGGAAATTGCTCCCGACTTGATTTATCCGTGTACGGATAGAAAAGTTTCTGATTTTCTTAAAGATGTTGATGGTTCTGTGGTAAGTCCATACGAGGTTTAATCCCGTGAGTTTCCTTCCCTTTCTCAGTGCTTTTTTCTTAATCATAACCCCCGGGTTGTTGTGGGTTAATAATAAACTGGAATTGAATCCGGAAAAGTTGAAATTCTGGATAATGGTCCTTTCCGGGACATCCTGGTTGCTCTCTCTGATTTTCTTTTTAACCAGTCCGGAAACCCGATTAAATCCTATTTGGGATGCGGGCGAAGCCCTGCTGCCCAGTTTGGCCTTTTCCTTAGACTGGGTCTCCAGTTCTTTGATATTGGCATTAAATTCCCTGATTTTTGTGGGTGTGCTGGTGGGGAATTATTCCCCTCAAACCAGCGCCTGGATTACAGCCCTTGGTGGGATATGCGGAATTGGGTTACTCTCTGATTCTGCCTATACCCTGGCCTTGGTCTGGACGATCATTGAATCCTTTCATCTGATAGTTTCACTTAAAAATCAAACTGAACAAGAAGGTAGCCGATATATCATCATGGGGATTGTTTTCAGGCTTACCGGACCACTATTAATAATTACTATTTCATTGGTTAATGTTGGAATGGGCGGATCTCAGTTCTTAACAGAATTTGATTCCACTGCGGGATCATACTTGCTAATTGCAGGATTGATTGGTTTTTCAGGCTGGTTCCTTTTCCCTAGAAATGGCGATAAGAAAGAATCTATGTTAACACCCGGCAGGTATGCAAGCTTAATTCCTGCGACTTTGGGTCTGATGTTAATCACCCGATCGGCAGTGATTATAACCAGCACTTCCTTCAGCGCGCTAACACTATTTTTATTGGGCGCAGTTGTTTTCTTAATTTCGCTGCTGGGATTTCTGTTTAACCTAACCGAAAAAACCTGGGGTATAGGGCTAATTGGTTTGATTATCGGCAGTGCCCTGATTGCTGATCCCAAAGCCACCCTGAGCTGGGGTGTTCTCTATTTGCTTCCAGGTTTACTTTTTTTGCAGGAGTTAAATACAAGAAAAAACCATCTTATAGCTTTGATTCTGGGTGGGATTGGGATCCTGCCTTTACCGTTTTTCCCTGCCTGGTTAGGCGTTGCGATATTTGCCGAAGGTTTACCGGGATTGTTATTTGCTCTTTCAACAGGGTTAATCCTGGGTGCTATGTTAAATCAGGGCATTAGATATTGGCGTGTGCAAAGACTTCGTTCAGAACCGGCTTTTCTGATGTTGATCATCGGATCAGCCCTCTTAATCCTCTCACAGCTGATTATTTCACTACAATCTGGTTTCCTCGTGGTAAGTTTGGAAAGTTTTTCATATCCGGTAACAATTTGGATAGCAGGTCCGCTAACTCTGGTTGTTGCCCTATTTGGGGATAGAGTACCCAGGTTAAAGATGAGCGGCCTGGGGGTAAGTTCCGGGGAGTTTATGAAGACTCTGAGCACAATTTCCAGTGTTGGCGCTACACTTTTTGACCAGGCTGTGTACCTGATAACCCGATTATTTGAAGGTGATGGCGGGTTAATCTGGGCCTTATTAATTGGTTTTTTAATCATTACTCTGATCAGTTTAAGCGGTGGATAAAATTTCATGAACAATTTATTGCAATCAATCCTGGTAGCACTGTTGTTCACCTGCGGGGCGGGAATTCTCATCGTTCCCGGCAGGCGCTGGATGATTGGGCTGTTGGCTTTAGAATATATCGGTGTTTTTTTGCTGGTAAGCGTCAGCTGGCCAATTGAAATTGCCGTTGTGAAACTGGTGGCAGGCTGGATGGCGGCTGCCGTACTCTTTCTTACGTATGAAAACCTGCCTGTTTCATCAAGGGAAAAACGACTGGCGGTTGGTCCTTCAGGAACCTTTTTTAAAGGTTTTTCTGCGCTGTTAATTGGACTTTCGGTTTATTCTCTGGTACCGCTTGCTATGCGCTGGTTCCTCGGTGCTACATCCCAGCAGGTGTTGGGAGGTTTAATGCTTCTAGGCCTTGGTTTGCTGCAATTGGGATTATCCCGGGAAGGCGTTCGAATCATTATTGGTTTATTAACCGTAATTTCAGGTTTTGAGATTCTTTATGCAACCCTGGAAGCTTCTGTGTTAATGACAGGTTTACTTGCTTTATTAAATATAGGACTTGCTTTTGTGGGCGCTTATTTGTTTATGGCTGCTAACCTGGAGGAAACCCTATGAGCACTCCGCTTATTTGGATCCTCCTTCCATTACTGGTCTCAGGGATTACCCTATTCTTTATGCAGTATCGGAAAGTTCTAAAATGGGGAGGGATGGGGTTCAGCCTGTTCCTGATTATCTCAACGCTGATTCTACCGATTAACGAAGCCTTTAATCTCCTGTTTTGGGAGATAAGAATATCTGATCAGTTATTGGTTTTTGGCAGGCGGTTTATCTTGTCAGCGGCTGATCGGCCGATTGTTATCCTGCTGTTTTCGGTCTGGTTCTTTTGGTTGACAATCACAGATCCCGAGACTATTCCAATTCAGTTTATCCCGCTCAGTTTGGCAGGTGTAAGCATTATCCTCACAGCTTATGCGGTTGATCCCATTTTTTACGGCGCCCTCTTCTTTTCTTTTCTGGCTTTAATTAATGTGGTTCTGATCTCTCCTCCAGGAAAAGAACCAACTCCGGGTGTGCTGCGATTCTTAATATTTCAAATCCTGGGCATGTTATTTATTCTCTTTGCAGCCTGGCTGGCCAGTTGGATTGATCTAACCAGCGGTGATCAATTGATGTTAAACCGCTCAACGTTAATCCTGGCCCTGGGTTTTTCCTTTTTGCTATCTATCTTTCCGTTCATCAGTTGGATTCCAATGGTTGGAGAAAAAAACCATCCATTCTTAGCCGGGTATATCTTTAACACCTATTTCCTGGGTGTATTCCTTTTTGGTATCCGCTTTATTACCGATGGCGGATGGTTCCTGTTGGGAGGAAATTTCCAGGGTAGCCTTCAGATAGCCGGGGTAATCATGTTGGTGATTGGCGGATTCCTGGCCCTGTTATCAAAACATCTTGGCAGATTAATGGGTGCAGTGATTATTGTGGAAATTGGCCGCTCCTTGCTGTCGATCAGTTTATACCTGGCTGGATTTCCAATTTATTTTGCGTTGATTGTCATTCAAAGTATTTCGCTGGGAGTTTGGGCATCATCTGCCTCTACTTTGCAAGAAGGTGTCAGTGATTTAAATTATGAATCTCTTTCCGGCGCTGCCAGACAATGGCCAGGAATTTCATCAGGAATATTAATTGGGTATTTTACCTTGGCTGGTGTCCCTCTTCTGGCTGGATTTCCAATTTATTGGGCTCTGGGATCTGGACTCAGTTATTATCCGATTTGGATTAACATCAGTTTTATTTTAAGCACTTTGGGGTTAATTATTGGGGGACTCCGTTTACTGGGTGTTTTAACCAGGAAATCAGGTGAGGAACCTGTGTTGATCCTGGGAAAGCCATTTTATCGATATCTGATCCTGGGTTTGAATTTCCTATTAATCCTGCTGGGATTGTTCCCCCAGATTTTGTTAACAATCACACGGATGATTACTGATACTTTGCTCGGATCCTGATTCGACCTGATACTTTTGAAAAAAAATATCATAATCGGTTTTGATGTATAATCTCAATGCCTGAAAAAACGATTTTGAGGAGAATGATTCATGGATAATGAACAGCTGGAAAAGCGCATCCAATGGCTGGATGACGAAAGAAGAAAAGATAAAATTATCATTTCGGATTTAGAGGATAGACTACTTGATCTGGAAGGTAAACTTGATTCCCTGGCAGCGGCAGATCGCGAATTCGACAGTGATATCACGCGATTGAGGACTACTGTAACCAAGATAGATGATTTTGAAGCAGAGCTGAGCACTTTCAGGCTTGATAGGAAAAAGGAGCTCAAGGACCAGGAAAAAATAGTAAAAACCTGGATTGCTGATGCTAAAAAAATGCTTCGGACCCAGATTCAAGGGGTTGAAACCCAGCAGAAGAAGCAAATTGAGGATATTAAAAAGATCAAAGAGCTTGATAAAGAGATGAAAACTAGGATTGAAGAAGAGACTCGATTTAATGCTTCCTTAAGAGAAATGGAAAAATCTTTCAGCGACGTTGAAAAGGAATACAAAGAGTACCAGCGTTATACAAAAACAGCTAAAGTGGAACGCCAGAAGGAAGGGAAACGGGTTGCGGATCTTCAAGGGGAACAGGCAGCACTGCGTAAACGAGTTGATGAAGTCAGGGGTTTGTTGGATTTAGTGAACAGCGATTATCAGAAGATGAAAAGCCGGACCCAGGAACTAGAATCTGTTCGCCGTGATTTGAAAAAAGAACAGGAAACATTCATAGAAGAAGCAAACCTGCAGCAAACAGATCAAGAAACAACCTGGAAAAATTGGATAACTCGATTTGACAGTGTTGAAAAACAAGCTCTTGATCTGGATGAGCAAATGACAAAATTAGACTCCACGCATCGAGGCGTTAAGCGTATGCAAGATGAGCTTAAGGATTTGTCTTCCTTGCTGGACAGAAGAGTAAATGAAATTACCGAGATGCAGCGCCTTGCAGATGAGCGTTTTCGAGCTGAATGGACCACCTTTACAACGGATGATCAGAAAAGGTGGACAAATTACACATTATTACAAAAAGAACAATCCAAATTGCTTGAGCGTCAGTACAAGGAAGGAGAAGACCGCACCTCGGTTCTTGAGGATGGTCTGCAGGATATTGAAGACCAGCTGACTCAGATCAGTAATTATTCCGAATCGCAACTGCAAGGTTTATTAAGCTTGATGAAGGAATGGGCTGGCGAGTTTGAGCAAATCAAGGACAGTTTTCGTTAACCATCACTAGGGCCAATATTAATCTGAGATAATTTACCAGCTATGTATATTGTTGGCACAGCAGGTCATGTAGACCACGGAAAATCCACCCTGATTGAAGCTATCACTGGAACCCATCCAGATCGCCTCCAGGAAGAACGAGACCGGGAGATGAGTATTGTGTTGGGTTTTGATCATTTTCAACTGCCCGATGGCAAAGAGGTAAGTGTGGTGGATGTTCCCGGGCACCGGGATTTTATAGAAAATATGCTTTCCGGGATAGGAAGCATTGATGCTTGTTTGTTGGTTATCGCAGCTGATGAAGGGGTAATGCCGCAGACCAGGGAGCACCTGAATATCCTGCATTTGCTGGAAGTGGAAAAAGGGGTAATTGCTCTTACAAAAGCAGATCTGGTGGATGATCCGGAATGGCTGGGCCTGGTGGAGCTGGAGATACAAGAATTACTCAAGGATACAGCTTTAAAAGACGCTCCTCTCGTACGAGTATCCGCGAAAGAAAAAACCGGACTGGATGAATTATTAAATAAACTCAGTGAGGTATTGGCAGATCAACCGCCTCATCTGGATCTGGGCCGGCCCCGTTTATCGGTGGACAGGGTGTTTCTGATGTCTGGTTTTGGGTCAATCGTAACCGGAACATTATTGGATGGCTCCCTGCAGGTTGGCGATGAGATCACGCTGCTGCCGGGAGACAAATCAGGACGCATCCGGGGGCTGCAGAACCACAGCCAGGAAGTGAAAGAAATTGGCCCGGGAAACAGGGTGGCAGTCAACATTTCTGGAATCGAATATAAAGATATTCAAAGGGGGGATGTGGTCACTCACAAGGGTGATTACCAGTCCACCCGCCGGCTGGATGTCCGGTTTCAGTATTTAAACAATCTTGAAAAGCCCATCACTCACAATATGGAAGCTAAACTTTTCCTGGGAGCGGATGAAACCACTGCCAGGATCCGCCTGCTGGGAATGGAAACGCTCAAGCCAGGAGAAAACGCCTGGTTGCAGCTGGAAGTTGAAGATCCAGTGGTTGCAGTCCGGGGAGACAGATACATCCTGCGCAGGCCCTCACCTTCTGAGACCCTGGGAGGCGGTGTGGTGGTGGATCCTCATCCGGTATCCCGCCATAAACGATTTGATGAGGGTATGCTGGATCGTTTGGATACTTTATCCGGCGGAGATACAAGAGATTTATTAATCCAGGAAATATCCCGGGCGGGTGTTTTGGTCTGGAGTGATTTAATGGATACGGTCGGTCTGGATGAAAAAACAGTCCGGGAAACCCTGGATGCGCTGGTGGGGGAGGGCCTTGTCCTTGTTTTAGGTAAACCGGGATCCAAGAAAGAAGTCATTACAACCAGTTCCAATTGGAATAAATTAAAGACAGACCTGGCAAAAAAGATAGAAGAATATCATCAAACCTGGCCTTTGCGAGCCGGTATGCCGCTGGAAGAATTAAAAAGCCAGTCCGGGGAAAAAGAAAATGCCTTCCGACAGCTTGTGGAGACCCAGGTAAATGAAAATAATCTGGTCCAAGATGGGCCGGTCATTTCCCTGGTAGATTTTTCAATCCAATTTTCCTCGGAGCAAAAATCCCTGATAAAAGAGCTGCTGGAGCTGTTCTCTAAGAATCCAGCCCTACCTCCCTCCGTGGCTGACAGCCGGGCGCAGGTGGGTGAAGAAGTCTTTAATGCCCTGTTGATCACCAATGAGCTTGTGCAGCTTTCGCCTGATGTGGTATTTAAAACCGATACCTATCAGCATATGGTCCAGGATCTTGAAAAATTGATTACAGCGGGTGGACCAATTACGGTAGCCCAGGCTCGAGATCATTTCGGCTCCAGCCGGAAATATATGCTGGCTTTTCTGGAAAAATTGGATGCGGAAGGAATCACCGTGCGCGAGGAAGATGTCCGGCGTTTGAAATAACCATTTTTTTCACCCCGGTTGAAACCGGGGCCTGTTCAACCCAAACCTCCTGGCGGAGGTTTTTATCATCTTATAGGGGACCAACCATAGGGGCGACTCAACGAGTCGCCCGTTTTGTTTAATCATAACGAGGAAGGTCCCTTTGCAATCTGACGCGGCAATCTCTTGAGGAGGGGATTGCTCTAAAAACTGGACACTTCACCCAACCGGATCCATTTTTCTCCCTGGCGTTCGTATAATGTGATCCAGGCGCAAATAAAATCCAAATCCGATTGAGATCCATCCTCCTGCTCCTGCGTTCCGGAAATCTTTACACGGACAATGGACCAGGCTGATGACCCATCCCTGGAGATGCCAATTAAC
>CAXMRF010000012.1:0-35193 GCA_964195965.1 uncultured Nitrosomonadaceae bacterium | reverse complement strand
ATCAGGAAAATCAAAATACTCAACTCCATTAATTATAATAATTGACATTAAAATTGATAGAGTGTGAAACTAATAATATTGGGAAATAACCATTATGGGTAAATATACAAAACCTGCTAAAAGAAAAAACAAGAATAATAAACTAACGTTTGGCGTGATTGCCATCCTGATTCTCCTGGTATCTGCTGGTTTTGTAATAACTTCCCGATTATCCAATCCAGAACCGGTTACCAGCGTGCAATCGGTTGGAGGGCAGTTTGTTAATGTTCAGGAAGCCTATTAATTGGTTGAAGAGGGTGTATTTATTTTAGATGTGCGCACCGATGCGGAATGGGATAAGTCTCATATTTCTGATGCCATCCTGATTCCCCTGGAGCAGCTGCCAGGACGAATACAGGAACTGCCGGATGATCAACCCATTTTGGTTTATTGCAGGTCAGGAAACCGGAGTGGGCAGGCTCTCAGTTATTTAGTGCAAGCCGGATTTACAAATGTTTCCAGTATGGAAGGCGGAATTAACAACTGGATCGGGGCAGGATACGAGGTGGTAGCAGGGCAGTAGAATAAGCAGTAAATTGTAAATAGTCAGGGCGGCCCATAGGGCCGCCCTTTTTTAGTAATATCGTTCCCATTTATTAAATCAATCTTTGCCCGACTTTCTCCCCCTATCCCCGCGAGCTGTTAAAGCCTTCCCGCCAGGAAGGGCACCAGCATTTCCTCTTTGGATAAACCACCATGCCGTCCGATCAGCGGATTGGGTTTGTTAGCCCACCACCAGTAGGCATTCCCCCGGGCAGCGACAATACAATCCCCAATTCGATCATAGATAGCTGGGTGAGGATCCCCCGGACCAAATAAACCAGCTTGAATGGCTGCTTCCGGATTGATCATGCTGAATTGTTCAGGCCAGGTATTTTCTATATACTCTTTCACAGCATCAATTTTCCCGGGTTTAATATAGAGATAAGCCAGCCGGTTTTCACCAGTCGGGTTCATATGCAGCATCTCTGTGAATTGGGGATGGTTATTCAAATCATAATGATTATCATTTTTATCTGTAGTGATTTGTCCATGATCCGCCGTGAGGATCACGATTGTGTCTTCTTTCAGCGCAGGATCAAGCCCATCCAGAAAATAATGCTTAAATGCAGCGCTGAAGGTCATAAATTCCGCTTTTGCCCGCTCGCTGTCAGGGCCGTGCAAGTGAGAGCTACCATCCAAACTGCCCCAATATGCCCAGATATATTTTTGTTGCAGACTCCGGGATTCCACCAACTGGCGGATACTGATCCACATATCTGAAGCTGTGGCAATGGAATGGCGTTCTGCATCCTGCATAAACATGCGCGACAGGCCTGAGTTGATAATTGCATAGTGCTGAAAGGCGTGCATTTCAATATTATGTTGATGGAAATGATTCGAGATTGATTCCACCGGAAGATAAGTTTCGGGGTCGAAACCTGCCAGGGTAAGATCCCCACCCGGCATCCTGTAGTTGATCGGTTTGTGCTCGATCATATTGGCTACTATGCCATATTCTTTTAACCACATCTCGTAACCCATAATGCCGTGTTGAACTGCCGGGCTATCTGTCCAATAAGAAGTGATTGCTGCGCAAGTTGTGCTTGGGCAGATGGAGGTGACCGGTTTAAGGGTTCCTTCTTGCAGCAGTTCATGCCATACTAGATCCGGTTCTTCAGATAGCCAGCTCTCCAGTCGATGATAAGCCAGGGCATCCAGCAGGATCAAAATGATATTTTTGCTCTTCCCCTGGAGCGGATCCAGGTATTCCTTTTGGAGCGGCGCTGATTGGAATCCTTGAACACCCATTAACCGGGCAGCGCTGGCTGGAATATTAAGAATTGACCGGCCATCATAATCCGGCGAGATAAATTCCTCAGTGTCCAGCAATTTGTATATTGGTTGATCTGTTTTTTGAATAAATTGATTTTTATTCTGGTTTGTCATATTTTATCCGTGATGATTGAATTGAATTGATTATATCCCCTTGTAGTTGGAATCATAGTCGGGATTATCCCTGAAATATGAAGGAAAATCAGGATTTAAATTTGCTCATTATTTTTAAGTTTAGTTTGGAATTCTTTTATTATAATATGAGGAATAACTTCAGAATTCAAACACTACTATCCCCACCAGGAGATCGTGTTGATGAATCCCCCGGCAATACTGAAGGAAAAAATTCTGCAAATATTTACACCTCGTAAAATGCGCATCTTTCGGGAATCGCTTACGGGGTATTTATTTGTTTCCCCGGCTTTAATTCTGATTTTCTTGTTTGGCATCTTTCCAGTCTTTTTTGCACTTTTTGTTAGTTTACATAAATGGCGAATATTAAGAACAGATTTTGTGGGATTAGGTAATTTTGTCCGGGCAATTGGCAATCTTGCTTATGTGGCTGGATTTTTCCTGGGAATAGGGGCTTTGTTTGGCTTTTACCTGGTGATCAAGAAAATCATCCAGGAAGCCCGGGAAAAGGAACAAAAACCTTATCTAATGGCCGTGCCGGCCTTGATCCATACCTGGGCTCTGTATGCTTTTCTGCGGTATTTCTGGTTCCAGCTTCCTGAATTTTTGGATATCGGCGAAAGATTATGGAGCGTAGAAAAATCGCGGGAACTATTCCTGGAATTTCTCCGGGATGCATTTTACGCCCCCAATGTGTACAACTCCTGGCGTTATTTTATTATGATCCTGGCTGGAGCCATTCTATCCGGTATACTGGCATTAATCATCTACAACAAGCCAACTGGGGCTTATTTTCAAACCCAATTTAGTTTGGCGTGGATCGGATTGGGAGTTGGTATAGGATTATTATTTTTTACTTATCAACAGATTAGCGATATTTATCTGGCTGCCCTGGAAACTAACTCAGATCCCGGCATATGGCCCCAGGTTACTGTGGTGTCCGCCGGCATAGTATTATTGGTATTGGGATGGTTGCTCTGGGACGGGGCAGCTAAAACCGATCAAAGTTGGAAATTCTGGCTCAAAATTTTTGGTGCATTCACCTTTATGGCAGGCGGATGGATGTTGGTTGGGGAGATCCCTGTCCTGATGGCTTCCGGAGATAAAGATCTCTGGGAGGGATTAAAAGTAACACTCTTTTTCTCCGCCGGTACAGTTCCCATGCAGCTGACCTTATCCATGTTCCTGGCAATTCTTCTCTTTCAGAAGTTGAAGGGATCGGAATTTTTCCGGATGGTATTTTTCCTGCCCTATGTGACGCCATTTATCGCCAGCGCAGCCATTTTCCGGCAGATATTTGCTAACAGGGATACCTCGCCGATTAACCTGGTCATCCGGGCTCTTGGCGGTGAAGGTCTGGCCTGGCTGCAGGAATCCAAAGGTGTTAATCTGATCATCGCTGATATGGTGGGTCTTAACTTGCCCGATTGGGCGGCTGGTCCCAGCCTGGCGCTGGTTGTTGTAATGATCCATTCGGTCTGGACTTACGTGGGATATGATACAGTAATTTACCTGGCAGGTCTGGGCAATATTCCCATGGAGTTAAATGACGCGGCAGAAATTGATGGAGCGAGCAAATGGGATGTTTTCCGATTTGTCACCTTCCCGCTCTTATCTCCAACGACCTATTTTCTTTCATTAATTGCAATCATTGGTACTTTTAAAGCATTCGCAACTTTATGGGTTTTCAGGGAAGGCCTGGCCTTAGGTACAACCGACACTTTCAGCGTGGCCATCTTTCTGGAATTTTTCGAAAAGTTGCGCTACGGTTATGCCTCAGCATTGGCTTTTGTATTATTTGCCATTATCCTGGGGCTGACAGTAATTAACAATCGTTTCCAGGGATCCAAGGTGTTTTTCCTGTAAACGGAATGGGAAACTATGATGAAATTTAATCGATCCGAGTTTTTAAAAACAATGACTTATGTGCTGCTTATCCTGGGAGCGCTGCTTTCTCTAGTCCCCTTTGTGTGGATGATTTCTACCTCTTTAAAGACCATTGGAGAAGCTTTAGGCAGTTCATTCTTCCCCAGTGAACTGCATTTCGAGAATTATGCGGAAGCCTGGGAACGGGGAAATTTCCCGGTGTATTTTTTCAACAGCATTAAAATTACTGCAATTTCTTTAATAGGCAGCGTCAGCATCAGCATACTCGCGGCCTATGGTTTTGCCCGGATTAAATTTCCCGGCAGGGAGTTGATCTTTGGGATTCTGCTCAGCACGATGATGATTCCGGCCATGGTCACCATTATTCCCAACTTTTTAACCGTGACCTGGCTGGGAAGAATCGGACCGATTAAGTGGATTAACAATTGGCCGGCGTTAACAGTGCCTTTTATGGGCAGTGTATTTAACATATTTATGCTGCGCCAGTTTTTTATTCAGATACCTGATGAACTTTATGATGCCGCCCGCATCGATGGTTCAGGCCACATGAGGTTTTTGTTCCAGGTTGTGATGCCGTTGTCCAAAGCGCCTTTGATGGTGATCCTGGTCTTAACATTTATTGGCTCCTGGAACTCACTGGCCTGGCCTTTGTTGGTCACCAATACGCCTGAATGGCGGCCAATTTCAGTAGGCATGATGAATTTTGTCACCGAAGCGGGGCAGGAGATCCATTACATCATGGCGGCTGCGTTTATTACTATCCTTCCGATCCTGATCCTGTATTTCTTCACGCAAAAACAATTCACAGAAAGTATAGCCCGCAGTGGTTTAAAAGGTTGAAAATTTCTATTTATTAAAGATAAACGATTTGTATTTTTTTGAGGAGGTGATGACCCTCGAACTTCAGAATAAAAATATACGAACCAGACAATCATTATGAGGAGAAAAAAATGCCTAAAAAGTTTTTAACTATTTTGTTTGCAAGCCTGATCATCTTTTCGATGGTCCTTTCTGCTTGTGCACCTCCACCTGTTGTAGAAGAACCTGTAGCTGAAGAGGTGGAAGAACCAGAAGAAGTGGTCGTCGAAGAAGAAGCAGAGGTTGTAGAAGAACCCAAGCTGGACCTCAGCGGCACCACTGTCCAATTCTGGCACGTTTATGGTGAAGGTGATCCCCGCAATGAAGCGGTTGCTGCTTTTGTAGCAGAATTTAATGCCAGCAATGAATATGGCATTACTGTGGAAGCGTTGGATCAGGGTGCCTATAACGACCTGGAAGATAAAGTCAATGCCGGCATTCAATCCGGAGATATCCCCCAGATCGCCCAGGCCTACACCAGTGCGTTAAATAACTGGGATACTGTGGATCTAGTTGTTGATTTAAACCAGTTTATCTTTGATGAGACCTACGGTTTGACTGAAGAAGAAATTGCAGATATTTACCCTGGTGTGTTTAACCTGGGTGTAACCCCTGGTGGCGCCCGTCTTGGATGGCCATTCAGCCAATCTGCCAATGTGATGGTTTATAACTACACCTGGGCCCAGGAATTGGGTTTTGATGCTGCCCCCGCCACACCTGAAGAATTGAAAGCACAATTATGTGCAGCTGCTGAAGCCAATGCAGGGGATGACAACCCTGATAATGATGGCACCGGCGGCATGGTTTGGTACCCCAGTGCGTCCAATTACCTGTCATTCCTGCACGCCTATGGCGGCGTAGAGCTGAATGCTGATGGCACAGCCTATGACTTCAACACCCCGGCAGCGAAAGCAGCTGCTTTGTACGTTAATGATCTCAAAGCCAGCGGATGTGTTTTCGAGACCGAAAGTTATCCCAACCCGGAACAGGCAAATCGCCTGGCCCTGGTGACCTTGAGCTCCACATCAGGTCTGAAATACTACGGCTATGCTTTCTCTGATGCCGAGAATGATGATGAATGGGGCTTCCTGGCCTTCCCCGGATCGGATGGCGGACAGGGCGTAGATGCCTTCACCCAGACCTTCGGTATCCTGAAATCCACCCCGGAACAGGAACTGGCTGCCTGGCTGTTCATTAAATACATCACCGCACCGGCGAATCAGGCCGCATGGGTTGAGGCAAGTGGTTATCTGCCAACTCAGTACTCCACTGAGGGTATGCTGACAGATTACATTGCCTCTGTTCCACAATTCCAGTCCACTTTGGCTCTGGCAGCACTTGGACAGGGAGAACCGGAAACCTTTACAGCCTGGTACTCCGTCCGCAGGGCAGTAGATGATGCAGCAGCAGAATTGTACGCAGCTGAATCCGCGGAAGCAGTGGATGCTATCTTGGCTGAATTGAATATCACGGCTGCTGAACTGGTGGCTGAGATCGAGTAATACAAGTTTCTTGAGTTACAAAAACACCTGCTGGATTTTCCAGCAGGTGTTTTTTTTAATTGGTTAAATAGGAACCGGGATATTTTAATTATCCCGGTTCCTATTTATATTAAGGCAGTATAAACGTCGCCAGGACCGGATCATGATCCGATTTATGCAGTATGTCCAGATCAGAAGAGTATGGCAGGGGGAAATCTGCGTTCACATGCAGTACTTCCACCTGTACCAGCAATCCCTCCAGGGCATAATTCATCAGGATATGATCCAGCACCTGGGATATGCCCTGGTAAACATATGTGTAGCGTTCCTCCGGTTCCAGCTGGTCAAATACATTTATTAACCCTGCTGCTTCCAGGGTTTGCAGGGGCAAAGAATTGTAATAGGAATTTAAATCACCCATCACTGCCAGATAGTTATCCGGATTTTCAGCTAAGAGCTCCAGGGCAATTTGAACATTCCAGTCTGCCTGGGCATTTCGGCGCGGTTCAGTTGCTTTTTCACCACCGCTCATGCTGGTAAAGTGGTTGTTGAGGATAATAAGGCTCGGGGAATTTCCCTCACCTATTTGGATTTCAATTAATAGCGGAGGCCGGCTGGTGATATTTCCTGGGGCAGGATACTGGACCTGGTTTATGATGGCTGCCTGGTCACCCCGCACGAGATAACCCACATCAATACCCCGGCTGTCTGTACCTTCGATCAGCACTGCCTGATAGAGATAATCGATCAGAAGAGGATCTGAGGTTATATCTTCCAATACACCGATATCTTCTACTTCCTGCAATCCTATTACAGTCGGGTATCCAGCTGCCTGGATAGTCTGGGCAACTTTGGAGATATCCCGTTTATACTCACTTACTTTGGGAAGTGGGGGACTGCTGGGATGCGGAACCACAAAATCAAATAGATTTTCTACATTCCAGGACATTAACCTGAAATAACCTTCCTCAAGCATTGGTAGGGAGACGATGACAGGTTCCTGGTTTTGAACGTTATACGTTTTAATGGGCTCAATCTTGTAGTTGCCAAAGGAATAAGACAGCGTCCCTGTCAAGTTGGAAACAGTATCTCCTACAGCTACAACACTGGGCAATGTGTCCGCATAGTCATGGATCTCGGTGCTTCCATCATCCACATAGATGAGCATGCCATGATCTACCTCTTGCCAGGTCCGGGTGATGCCGTGAGTGGCTAATACCAGGGCGAATTCACCGTAGCGAGTGCTGGGACCAACCACCAGAGCTGATCCGGGCACAGAAACCAGGCTGCCTTCCAGCGCTTCGTAATAAGCCCTGCTTGCTTCAAAATCAGGCGGAGGGGCGAGTGTTACTGGTGCTGGGAGGGATTCTTTACCAAGAACTACTACATTGGCTGCGGAGGTGATATCCAGTTGGGTTTGTTGGAATGCTTCCCTCACTTGCCCTGTTACGGAGACAAAATCTCCAGGAAGGATATCCGGGATATTTATCCCGGTGCTGATAAAAATTCCCGGAGAGGTTGCTGGATTATTATCCGAACCTTTTTCTTGAATCCAGAAACCTTCCATTGCTGGAAATACTCCGGTGACCACACCTTCTGTGGTAAGTTTGGCAAGGATATAAGGTGATCTTTCACCTGCGCCCTGTATTGCCCAGATAGGTACCGACTCTCCAGAAAAAGTATAGGAAGGCAATCCTCCAACAGGATCAGGAAAAAGATCCGATTGAAGGGAGTATTGATTAAAACTTACATATTCAGGATTCCCCTGGATTTTTGCCTGGAACTCCAGGTTTAGTTTTTCTCCACCGCCAGCCAGCGCTGGAATTTCCCAGATGATGGAGTTATTTTCCAGCCGACCATTATTCTGAATATCCAGGATTTCAAGCGCCGGATCTATAGGCGCTTGAATGAGAAGATTTTGATCTGTCTCTGAACCGTGATTGATGACTGAATAGATTACTGTAAAAGGATCTCCAGAACTTGCGGTGGTCGGTGGCTGAGTTTGTATAGTCAAGCCCGGCGGATACACCCGTGACAAATCACTCTGCAAACGGGGATAAAGACGTAAATTGCCATCAAGCAATTCCATAATCCCACTGACCCTGTAATATTGGTCTGCTTCGATTTCCTCGATGCTGATGCCGGTTTCTTTATCGATATATAGTGATACCAGGTTTCCGTTCTCATCAAACAGGTCAATTTCGTAGCTGTAAGAAAATTCTTCAATCCGGGCTACCAGGCCTTCCACTTCTATTAATTTTCCAGGCAAGATTTCAGCTCTGGTATTTACGTCTTTAATGGTGATGTTTTCAGGAGCCTTTTGTGAATCCTTGCTGCCTCCCTGGAGAATTTCTACCTGGTCTTCCGAAGAGGGAATGAGTTCCAGGGAATCCCGATATAAGGTAATTTTTCCCCGCACCCGCACTGTTGATCCTAAGGGCACAATCAGGGAAGATCCAGCCCCAGAGACATAGACCTGAATGCCGCCGCTGTTGTCCTCGACATAAAATTTCGCGCCGGTGCCGGCAAAAAAACCACCCACATACATTGTACTGATACCTTCTACAACAACTTCCTGGTCGATAAGATCACGGGCGGTGTTAATCGGAATTGCACCACCACCGATTTCACCGTAAAAGGGTCCAGCAAAGGCCGGCAGAGGCCAATCATCAGTGACCGCAAAAATATTTTGAAGTGAATAATAGCTAAAAGTGAAGGCTCCTTGAAGAGGAATGCCATCCTGGAAGGTTTCACCGTCTCTTAAATTGGGTATTTTTCGGGATACTAGTTCACCTTCCAGATGATATCCTTCTGCATTTTCCTGAAGGGAGATGTGCTCCGGCAAAGGGAAGAAGATTTCCAGGTCTGCCAAATCACGGCCGGTTTGATTCGTTATTTTATAACCTGCCTCAAAATGCTCCCCCGGTTTTACCAAGTGGGGAAAATTAATTATTAAATCCAGCCCGCTTGCGAGTTCCTGATTCACGAGGCTTCCTGTATTTTGCAGGCCCGGGTTGGCGTTTAATTGAAAATCACTAAAATTATCATTGGTATCCCCGTTCCCGATATTGAGAGATTCGGCGGATCGAGAAAGGGAAGAACCTGAAATCATCTGGACAGCCGGGTTGCCTTCTGTCATGGTGGTTGGCCCGGTTCCCCAGCTCATTTGATCCTCAATCTTTTCTCCTAACCGGAGTGATAATCCGCCGCGGCTTGGTACCAAAGGTTGGGTGATATGTGCATCGGGCAGCACGGTAAACAGCTGTCCCTCCATTATTAGGGCATAATATCCCAGGGGTGGGATCAGGGTAGATTCGTTCCAATGGTAAAGCAAAATTTCGTCCACGCCTTCGTTTAATTGATACCAGAGTGAGAACCCTTGCAGGTCGGCGATTGAAGTACCCAGGTTATATAATTCCACAAAATCAGCCTGGTTATTACCTTCCACGCCGGTGAACACCTCGCTGATCAAAATTTGGACGGGAATCGTTTCCAGCTGATAGGGTTGCTCTACATCGTCGTTTATCTCAGCACAACCGCTGAGGATTAAGATTATTGAGACCAATAGGAGAAATCTAAATTTATTCATCATTTCCTCTTTGATTTTCTAAAGCTGATCAGGCACTGTTATTCAGCTCTGATTGTACCTTCTCCCAACTATTAAACAATATTTCCTGTTCTGGATCATAAAAAAATCCGGGAAGAAGAATTTTTCTTCCCGGATTTTTGATTAAACTCACAATAAATTTCTAGTTGAAACAGGAGTAGTCTATTTTACAACTGCAGGTTTTCTGATCCCAGAACTCACAAAGATCTGAATCACAATCTCCGGGAGGAGGTTGGCAAACACCTTCGCTAGGACTCGATTGCCCCTCACTGGGACTTGGTGATCCAGATATCGTCTGACATATATTGGGTAAATCCCTGAGATAGCTTCCATAGATCCAGCCGCAGGTATTGTCTATTCCAAAGAGGGTGTCCTGGGAATAAAAATCTACCGGGTCATATTTGGCGGCACCCAGATCCTCGCGCATAGCCCAGACCCACCATTCAAAACTTTCCGTTCCGTTTAATAACTCAAGTTTAAAACCAAATTCAAGCAAGCCGGGAACATCTGAATAAGTTTTTACAAAAGCCAGGTCCGGATCCTCTCCCAAACCTGAATCAAAAATCAGCTCTTCGTAGCCATCACCGTCATAACCTGGATCTACCAGAACGGCTTGTGGTCCGCCCACATCGTCGTTTTTGTCCAGCCAGACCTGAACGCCATCACTCTGCCATTCATCTACTGGATAGATGCCAGGAGAAGCAGCCAAAATCAAAATATCTCCCCGAGCATCCAGGTTCAGGTCAATTTCAAGAGCGTAAATACCGTCCAGAATGATCTCACTCACATTTTCGTTGTAAACCTGGATCCGGGTGTAATACCAAAGGTCATCCTGACCGAACTCGCTTTGTACAATATCCAGTTGAGGGAAGAACTCTATAAGTTCCTTATCCACAGGCCGTTCAAAATAATTCCGCTCCCATTGATCACAGCTCTCGCTCAGGGCTATTTCCTGATCTGGAATTATAGTATTGCCCATTGTACAGTCAACAATTCTCTGTAAAGGGGTCAATTTAAATTTGCCCGGGAATTCCAAATGAATGATTGCTGAAACAGGTGTACCTGCAGGTGGGGGCACTTCAGTTGCTGGAATCGGGGTGTCTGCAGCAGAATCATCACCTTCGTCTGAACTCACCGCAGCAGCGTCAGCTATGTTCCCAGGCTGGTAAACAGGTTGTTCTGTTGCACTGCATCCGGTTATTAAAAGAATAAATATTAAAGCAGGAATCCACATCTTTTTCATTTTACAACTCCTCATGATGAAAAATAATGTAGTGCAACGATGAATTTTAATGACGTTGTATATATGAAACAGAGAACACCAGTAAAATAGTTGAACTACAACAATAAAAAAACCTTGTGTGATTGTAATCATATTTACCGGTTCTATCAAGAAGATTTAATGAAAATCAGAGGATTTAAACGACCAGAGCAGGGAAATCTTCCAATTATTGACCCTCTCATCAATAATTTACCTGTAAAGCCAACAAAAGGTCATGTTATGATAATGGAAGTATAGTTTTTATTCAGGGAGGGATTTCGTGTTAGTTTTGATTCGTGGTGGAGGTGATCTGGCCAGCGGGGTGGCGGTCCGTTTGCATCATTCAGGTTTTGAGGTCGTGATAACAGAATTAGCACAGCCTCTGGTTGTCCGTCGGACGGTTTCCTTTGCAGAAGCAGTGCCTGAGGGACGGGTGCAGGTAGAAGGTGTAACTGGAGAGTTAATTCAGGATGCGTCAGATGCAAAATCGATTATTCGAATCGGGAATATTCCTGTCTTGATCGATCCAGAGCTGGAAAGCCTGGATGTGCTTCGTCCAGATGTGGTTGTGGATGCCCGGATGCGGAAAAAACCCCCGGAGAAAGGAAAAGAATTGGCAACCCTGGTTGTTGGTCTGGGTCCTGGTTTTGCAGCCGGAGATAATTGCCATGCCGTTATTGAAACTAACAGAGGACATAACCTTGGAAGGGTATTTTGGGCTGGAACCGCCCAGGCAGATACAGGTGTACCAGCGGCTCTTGAGGGATTTACTTCTGACAGAATATTGCGCGCGCCTGCCGCCGGAAAACTCGTGTCCGGTGCAAAAATTGGAGACCGCGTAGAAAATGGAACAGTAATCGCCCTGGTTGGAAATCAAGTAGTTCTGGCGCCATTTGATGGTATTTTGCGAGGTTTGTTACGGTCTGGGACTATTGTTGAATCCGGTTGGAAAATTGGTGATGTTGACCTCAGGGATGATCCTGCCCTGTGGTCGTTAGTATCGGACAAAGCGCGGGCAATTGGCGGCGGAGTTTTGGAAGCTATTCTTGCCTGCCCGGACTTAAGATCAGGCCTATGGATTTAATTAAAAGATTCCGTTTAAATCATCATTCAAGAATCGCCCTGGTGGGATCAGGTGGCAAGACTAAACTGATGTTTCAGCTGGCCCGTGATTTTGGATCCCGGGTAATCTGCACCACTACCACTCATTTGGCGGTGAAAGAACTTAAAGCAGCTGATCAGCATTTGACTCTTGAAGATATAAAGGAGCTGCCCGGTTCCGAGAGCGAGTTAACTGGAAATATTATTCTGATTACCGGCCCTGAGGGGGAAACAGATCGGGTTATCGGACCATCGTCGGAGATCCTGGCGGCCCTGGATAAGCTGGCAGAGACCTGGAACTGCCCGATAATCATAGAAGCAGATGGTGCCCGAAATCTACCGATTAAGGCTCCAGCTGCGCACGAACCGTCAATTCCTGAATTTGCCAATGTAGTTATTACCGTGATCGGCCTTTCCGGTCTTGGCAAACCTCTTAATGGGGATTGGGTTCATCGACCAGAGCTGTATTCGTCTCTGGTGGATCTGCCTCTGGGATCAACTCTGGCAAGTGAACATCTTGTGAAAGAGTTGATTTCACCCCGGGGGGGGCTGAAAAATATCCCGGAGAATGCAAGGAAGATCTTATTCATTAATCAGATTGACAGTTTTCCCAATTGGAAAGCTTTTCATTCTCATATGGATGTTCTTTTATCTTTTTATCATGTGGTAGGTTTTGCTGTTCTGGAAGATCAAATGTTATTAGAAGTCCATGAACAAATTGCTGGTATTGTTCTGGCAGCTGGGGAATCATCGCGATTTGGAGAACCCAAACAGTTGCTGGATTGGTTTGGCACTCCCCTGGTAAAACATGTTGCTGAGATTGCTATAAAAGGGGGTTTGTCCCCCGTATTGGTAGTCAGTGGGGCTGATCATGATGCGGTTTCTCAAACCCTCCAGGGCAGCCCGGTCAAAATTGTTTGCAACACAAGCTGGCAGGCAGGGCAGAGCACTTCAATCCAGGCTGGTATCCAGGCTCTCCCGGAAACTGTGGGAGGGGCAGTGTTTTTACTGGTTGATCAACCGCTGATTCCTCCGAAATTAATTGATCTTATCAGGGAAAAACAATGCCGAACTCCATCAGCAATCATCCTTCCTAAAATTGAAGGTAAGTCAGCCAATCCTGTTTTTTTTGACAGGCAGGTATTCGAAGAATTGCTCCAACTTGAAGGAGATATTGGTGGTCGGGCTTTGTTCGAGAAATACCCGCCCCGGGGAGTTCCCTGGGAAGACAGTGCCAGTCAGATGGATATTGATACACCTGAAGACTATCAGCGCATCCGATTTGAATCTGGATCTGAGGTGTAGGTTTGGGGGAGTACCTGAAATGGGAACGGGGGCAACTTTATAGTACAATTTTAGGGGAAAGTGTTTGAATCTCGTAATTGCCACTAACTTTAGTGATCTGCTGAAAAGAATACCTAGTGTTAAACCTTTTAGCTCTCTTCAAAATTGAGTAAGTGAGAGAATATGAGTGATGATGTCATCCGAACTTTTATTGCAGTAGATTTACCGCCCAGTGTTTTGGATGCATTGGGCCAGATTTCATCACAGCTTCAGGATAAATTGCCAGGTACACCAGTGCGCTGGGTAAATTTTGAGAAAATGCACCTTACCTTGAAATTTATGGGGGATATTTCAAAAGAAAATATCGGTATGGTTGAAAAAATCCTGAAAACGGAAGCTTCCAAAAGGCAGGTTATGGAAATCGGCATAGGTGGTATTGGGGCATTTCCCAAGATGCGTCATCCCCGAGTGGTTTGGATTGGCGTGGAAGCGCCAACTGAGTTGTTTGATCTCCGCAGGGGCATCGAAGATGGTGTTGCTCGACTGGGATACAACTATGATAAATACGAGTTTACACCCCATCTGACTTTGGGGAGAATTTCTCGCAAAGCTTCTGCCCGGGATGTGAGAACCGTCGGCAATGTGCTGCATGATTTCCAGGTAGGTTTTATTGGTGTGGCCCGGATTGAAGCCGTGCATTTGTATCGGAGTGATTTAAGCCCCGATGGCGCAAAATATTCCCGGCTTTACTCTGCGGGGTTATTGGAACAGGAAGGGCAAGTTGCAGTTTAAGGTTTAGAAAAGAGGTGAATTCTGAAAGCAAGAGAAGTAGCAGACTATATTGTTCAGGTATTAGATGACATGAAGGGGGAAGACATTCATTTATTGGATATTAAAGAAAACACAATCATAGCTGATTATTTTGTGATTTGTTCAGGTACCAGCTCCCGCATGGTCAAGGCACTGATTACCGGAGTTAATGACGATGTTAAGAAAAAATTTGGTCTAAATGGCCGCCTGGAAGGAGAGGCCATGTCTGGCTGGATGCTGGCGGATTATGGGTTTGTGATCCTGCATATCTTTTCTCCCAACCGTAGGGAATTCTACAGCCTGGAAGAATTATGGGCTGAAGCAAAGACAATTCTGCGATTGCAGTGAACTGATTATCGTGGTGTAGGGGCGACCTGTTAGGTCGCCCTTTTTTTTAAACCTGCTAAATGCGTTCCTGGAATCCTGCCCAGTCTCTCGTCCCCCATCCTGAGCAGACAGGAACTGGGAGATGAAGGGTGGTCATCGGTATCATATCTAACGTTCAACGCTTTTATACCCTCACATAGCCCCTTTATACATTCCCCCATCTACATTAAGCATGACACCGGTAATATATGAGGCAGCCGGTGAGAGTAAAAACACGGCAGCCCGGGCGATTTCATCGGGATCAGCCATTCGACCCAGGGGGCATTCGGCAGCGATATTTGAAATTTCTTCATCAATTGTTGAGTCATTTTGATCCGCACGAAAAGCCATAATTTCCAGCACCCGCTCGGTTTTAGTCCAACCTGGCAGGATAGAGTTAAAGCGAATATCGTCCGGACCGAGTTCCAGGGCCAAAGATTTGGTCAATCCAACCGTGGCGGAGCGAATACTGTTCGATAGGATCAAATTGGGGATCGGCTGCTTTACTGAATAGGAAGTTACTGTGAGGACACTTGCTTGTTTCGATACCCGCAGATGGGGCAGGGCTGCCTGAATAAGCCGGACATGACTCATGAAAGCGAGATTGATCGCTTTCTGCCAGGTCTCTTCTGAAAATGAATCAAATCTTCCAGAGGGAGGACCCCCTGTATTTGTAACCAGTATATCCAAACCCCCCAGAATTTTTACTGCTTGTTCGATCAAAAGGGAAGCGCCTTTCGGGTCTGCGGCATCACCACAGACATAAGCGGTCTCAACGCCGGATTTCTCCTGGATCGTTTTAGCTGCACTCACCAAATTCCCTTCATCCCTGCCGTTGAGAACTACCTGACAGCCTTCTTCAGCCAAAATTGCAGCCGTAGCGAAACCTAAACCACGGCTGGATCCTGCCAGAAAGGCTTTTTTCCCTGTTAATCCTAAATTCATTTTTGGCCTCCTAAATTTTATTAGATCAATTCAATTCGGTCCTGGATGATAAGTAAATGTGGAAAATGATTTTCGATCCAGGGTATTACTTTTTGTAAGCTGCGTTGGGTATGTTTTCCATCATTACTGAGATAAGTGCATCCGATCAAGGCTTCCTGCCATTTATCCTGATAATCCAACTCAGCGACTGATAGGTTAAATTCGCGCTGCAGTTGATTGAGCAATGGTTTAAGCTGGCTCCGTTTTTCCTTCAATGATGAACACATTGGAATTCTTAGGTGCAAGGTCAGCAAACCGATTGCCATAATTTCATCCCCGCTTTAAAGAAGGTGATTTATTGGTCCAAACAGGATTGCCAAATTTCTCTGCTGCAAGGATTTGAGCTTCCTTTTTCTCAGCCGGGGTTAATTCATCTTGCTCGAATTCCAGATTTAATACTTTGGTAAATCCATGGATAAATGCCCGGGTCGTATCTTCCCAGCTGATCTTTTTTCCCAGGATATCGTAGACAGTCGCTGCTTTTTTCAGTAAATCCTTGCCTGCTTGTTCTCTATCTTGAGGATTTAGATAATCCAACACCTTGGTAATGCGGTCCAGATCACCGTATAAAGGTAGTGAGCCATGCTGGAGAAGGCCTTCTTTTTTTCGGGCCTGGGCGCTGCCAATAATTTTTTTCCCATCCACTGTAATTTCAAAATCTGAAGGATTTTCAAAACATACCGGCTGGTGATGGGCCAGGGGGTTCTTGCCTGCATGCACTTCCACTGGTAAACCCAGTTCGGTGAGCGCTTCAAATAATGCCCGGGATATCCGTTGATAACTATCCATCAGCCCACCTTCCAGGCGGGGGTCGGTTTTTGGACCGATCACAGCGTAAGTAAGCTCATCCGTGTGCAGGATTGCTCGGCCTCCGGTTGGTCGACGGACAAGGTCCCATTTTTTTCTTTCCAGGAGTTCTTCATTTACATCCAGATAGTCTTGGCTGTAACCCAAGGATAAACAGGGAGGGTCCCAGCGGTATAGCCGTAGGGTAGGAGGTACTTCATTTCGGCCAACAGCTGCAAGGATGGCGGCATCGATGGCCATATTCATCGTTCCCGGTAGGGGATCAGAGAGTATCAAGCGCCAGGAAGTCAGGGGGAAGGTCGAATTCATAGGAAGAATTATAGCTTAAGGACCCGGAAAGGTCTTTTTTTATCCTGAATGGTTGGCTTTTTTTATTCCTGAGTTAAATTCCAAAAACAGGCCAGGTGGGGGGTTAAGGCCAAACTTGGCTCTTTTTGTTAAAAAAAGACCGATTAAAGTGGGTTTTTGCTTGCAAAAAACAGCACTTTCATATATACTGTGGGTTAATAGTGGGTGAAAGTGGTAAATAGTGGTTCGCCGGGAAACCGGCGATCTGTATTTAAAAAGGGAACCGAACAAATGTTCTTAGGGCAATACAGACACTCCTTGGATGATAAAGGCAGAATGATTGTCCCAGCACGTTTCAGGGAATTGCTGGATGGGACGATCTATTTAACCCAGGGTTTTGATCAAAATTTGCGCGTTTTGCCTGAGGCTGCTTTTGTGTCTATCTATGAACGGGTCACTGAAATGAGTTCCACTAATCCCACGGCTCGTCAGCTGCGGCGTTTGATATTTTCAACTGCCCAGCAGGTGGATATCGACAATAATGGACGCATCCTGATTCCAAAATTTCTCCTGGATGTGGCCGGTTTATCAGCAGAAGCCGTTGTTGTTGGTGTTGGTGAAGCCCTCGAGATCTGGTCTCCTGAAGCTTGGGATTCCCAGAATCAACTTCTCCAGGATCCCGACTCCAATGCAGAACGGTTTGCTGCTTTAGATATTTAGGATATCCAATGCAGCATGTACCCGTCCTTTTCCAGGAGGTATTAGATACCCTGAACCCGATCCCCGGGGGTTTGTATGTAGATGGCACGATAGGAGCAGGGGGGCACAGTCGGGGAATACTGGAAAGAAGTTCACCAGACGGAATAGTAATTGGATTTGATCGAGATCCAGAAGCATTAATATTAGCGGAAAAGAACCTGGCTGATTTTGGTAACCGGGTACACCTTATTCATAGTTCATACCATCAGCTGCAACTGCACCTTAACAATCGAAATTGGCATTCCATTGATGGAATAGTGCTAGACCTGGGTCTTTCTTCCATGCAGTTGGATTCTCCTGAGAGGGGTTTTTCTTTTCGATATGATGCCCCGTTGGATATGAGATTTGATCCCAACCAGCCTGTTTCAGCTGCTGATCTGGTGAATGAGTCAAGCAGGGAATATCTCATTGAGATTATCTCCACTTATGGTGAGGAAAGGTTTGCTAGAAAAATAGCAGGTGCAATCATTAATAACCGCCCGATTGGTACCACAAAAGATTTAGCAGCACTTATTAATCGAGTCGCCAGAAATTATAAATCAAAGATACATCCTGCGACACGAACATTCCAGGCGTTGCGAATTGCAGTAAATCAGGAATTAGATGCCCTGGAAGACTTCTTGCCAGCAGCGCTGGAGGTACTAAGACCTGGGGGACGGTTGGCAATTATTGCTTTCCATTCTCTGGAAGATAGGATAGTAAAGCAATATTTCCGGAAAGAAAGCAGTGATTGTATTTGTCCACCGAAAATACCCATCTGTGTGTGTGGACATAAAGCGAGACTTAAAGAATTATCGAGGCGTCCGATCCGCCCGGAAGAAAAGGAAATTAGTGAAAATCCCCGAGCGCGAAGCGCAAAATTGCGTGTAGCAGAAAAAATTTTTTAATAGAATGGCACAGGGCTTGCATTATTAAAGGAACATAACACCCGCAGAGAAGAAATCAACCAGGCAGAAATAATGACAGAATCCTTGATCCAGGCTTACTCAAATTCCCCCCGGCGCCAAAAACTCCAGATCATCGGCAGTATTTTCATGGCGATTATAACTGTCGCAGTGATGTTGATCCTTTATCTGGTTGTCTCAGCCAGGGTAGTTTCTGTTGGCAGACAGCTGCAGCGGGCCAAAGATCAGATTGACCACCTGGTGTATCAGGGAGTGAATTATAGAAATCAGATCGCCCAATTATCCAGATTTGGATTAATGGAAGCGAAAGCCATAGAATTGGGGTTTCGCCCTCCATATCCGGGGGAAGTATTTTATGTACCGGTGGTCGGTTACACACTGCAACCTGAAACCAGCGTTGATGCCAATGAAGATATCCACTCCATGGTGACCAACGTGAATTTACTGGAATATCATCAAAGCCTGATTGACTGGGTGGGAGAGCAATTGGGCATATTCCTTCGGCCCTTTGAGGGTTTATGAACGAGAATATCAAATATAACTGGCGCTATATAACCATTGCGGTTTTGTTTTCATTATTTGGGGTAGCTATTATTGCCCAGATGATCCGTATTCAATTAACCGTAAACCCCAGTGATTTTCCAGTTCCCGGTTCATTAGGTCAGTGGGAAACAGCCGCGTCCCGGCGGGGACTAATATTAGATCGAAATGGACATGTGCTAGCGGGCAATCAAACGGTTTACTCTGTGGATGTAAATTTTGAGGAATTTTATCAGTCAGGTGAGATTGAAGAAGTAAAAATACTGGCTGAACTTGCAATTGAAGTTTTTGGCATAAATAATCCGTACTTACTGGGTTTTTTGCAGCAGGAGCCCAGGCCATTGACAAAAAATATTACCGTAGAACGATTTGCCACCCAGGAAGATTTGCTGCAGTATCTGGCTTTGGTTGAAGATTTTTATGCAGGGATAACACCAGGGCTGGTAGAAGGTGAATCAACTGAAGAATTTTCCATTTCTCTTGAGGAAAGAGTTGAAGTGCTTGATTGTTATGATTTGATCCGAGTGAGCTGTACTCCTCACCTCATCCGTTCTTACCCGGAAAAGAAACTGGCATCAAATATCATTGGATTTGTAATGAGAGATACCAAAGAAGGCCAACTGGGCATTGAAGAGAAATACGATTCCACATTATTCGGCAATGACCGGACCTTGTGGGCTTTGTGGGATCCCCACAAAGCAGATCAAGCCCCAGATCCTGACGATGGTGCAAATATTATTTTAACGATTGATAGTGTATTTCAAGCCGATGTGGAAGCGATCCTGGATAATACCATTAAAAAGACCGGCGCTCTTGCAGGTACTGTAATCGTTATGAATCCCAAAAATGGGGAAATTCTGGCCATGGCTTCTTCACCGCGAGCTGATATCAATCAATATTGGTCAAATGATTATTATGACATTATCAATAACCATGAAAATATTTTCAATTATGCGATTAAATCCTATGAACCAGGATCTGTTGTAAAGGTTTTAACCATGGCAGCAGCTTTGGATGCTGGTGTGGTTGAACCTGATACGGAGTTTATCGATGAAGGTGAGATAGAAATAGGCGGCGTCACGATCAAGAATTGGAATGAAAAAGCCTGGGGTCCACAAGATATGACCTCCTGTATGCAAAATTCACTCAATGTTTGCCTGGCCTGGGTGGCAACAGAATTAGAATCTGAGAGTTTCTATAATTATTTTCAGGATTTTGGCTTTGGACAGATGACCGGCATTGAACTTTCAGGAGAAGCTCCTGGATTAGTGAAAAGTTATTGGAGCCCAGACTATACCCGATCAGAATTAGCCACCAATGCTTTTGGCCAGGGTATTGAAATTACACCCATTCAGATGGTAAAGGCCATCTCTGCTATAGCCAATGGTGGTGAGATGGTGGCCCCAAGAATAATTCATTCCATCATTGATAATGGATACCGGTATACGCCGCCAAAAACAGTGGTAGGCCATCCGGTGTCCGCAGAAACTGCCCAAACATTAACGGATATGCTCCAGGAATCACTCCAGAATGAATCTTCTCTGGCACTGGTCCCAGGCTACAGTCTGGCAGGTAAAACAGGTACGGCAGAAATTTATATCCCTGGTATAGGATATAAAAGTTCAGCGACAAATACATCTTTTGTCGGTTGGGGACCTACAGATGACCCCCAATTTTTAGTGTATGTCTGGATCGCAAAACCTTCTGCTTCCATCTGGGGTTCTGTGATTGCTGCCCCGGTATTTAGAAAAGTTGTTGAAAAATTGGTCATTCATCTGGGTATACCGCCGGATGCAGTCAGAATGACTTTACAGGATTAATCCTATGATTACCTTGGGTGTGGTTTTGGAAGTTCTAACGGGAAAAAACCCCCAGTGGGCAGATCAGATCATTGCCGACGTGGGGATAGATTCCCGCACCCTGATTCCGGGATCCATGTTTGTAGCGTTGCAGGGAGAGCAGGTAGACGGCCATGATTTTGTTCTAGATGCATTTGAAAATGGTGCTTCCTTCGGATTGATTGACCATCCTGTGGATCAGAAAATCAAGGTGATCGACTGCCGCAAAGGATCAGAAGAAGATTTTGATCAAGAAGTTGAAATTCCATTCTGCCTGATGGTTGATAATTCGCTGGAAGCATTGCAGCAAGTAGCAGGGGAATGGCGGAAGAAATTGGATGTCCGCGTGATTGGTATCACAGGCAGTGTTGGAAAATCTACCACCAAGGAATTAACCACCACAGTGTTAAAACAACGCTATCGCACCTTGAAGAATTCAGGCAATCTTAATAATGAAATTGGATTGCCAATGACACTCTGGCAGTTAAGTGAAGGACACCAGCGAGCGGTATTGGAAATGGGCTTTTACGTACCAGGAGAAATTAAATTTCTTTGTGACTTGGCTCAGCCAGCTGTTGGCGTGCTGACAACTATTGGTACCGTACACGCCGAGAGGGCTGGTTCTCAGGATGAAATTGCCCGTGGAAAATCAGAATTGGTCCAGTCTTTACCTGAGGCGCCAGAAGGGATTGCAATTCTTAATTATGACGATGAACTCGTTCGCGACATGGCAGGAAAAACCAATGCAAGGATATTTTATTACGGAATGAGTTCGGAAGCAGACTTATGGGCAGATCAGGTAGAAGGTTTGGGTCTGGATGGCATCAAGTGCCGGCTGCATTATCAGGGAGAAACCATTCACTTGAAAGTCCCTCTGATTGGCAGACATTCCGTGCACACTGTGCTGCGGGCAGCTGCAGTTGGTTTGGTTGAGGGATTGTCCTGGGAAGAAATTGGCAGAGGTTTACGTTCAGAGCACACCCAGCTGCGTTTGGTGGCGGTGAAATCCGCTTGCGGTGCGTTGATCCTGGATGATACCTATAATGCTTCTCCCAAATCCATGTTGGCTGATCTCAATTTGCTCGAAGAGATGGAAGGGCGAAAAATTGCAGTATTGGGAGATATGCTGGAATTGGGCCGCTACGAACATCAAGGACATTATAAAGTGGGAATACGGGCAGCTCAGATCGCGGATGTAATTGTGACGGTGGGGAATCTTGGAAGGATCATTGCAGATTCTGCTGCTGATACTGGATTCAACTCAGACAGGATCCACTCATTTAAAGAAAATGGAGAAGCAATTACCTTCTTAAACGATTTTTTGCACAAAAACGATGTGGTATTGGTAAAAGGATCTCATAGCATGCGTATGGATAAAATTGTTGGCGCCCTGGAGGCAGGATCATGACCAATACATCAATGGCCCTGGCCCTTTCGGCCTTTAGTTTCTTATTAACAGTAATCTGGGGACAGCCCTTATTACGGGTATTACACCAATTAAATATAGGTGAGCACATTAGGGTTGATGGTCCGAAGAGCCATTTTTCGAAATTGGGAACACCGACCATGGGTGGGATATTAATCCTCTTCCCGGTCGCCTTACTGACGATTTTGTTTAATGCCGTGAAAGTGTTTGGCGTGTCCATGTTTGGCAACTCGGTCCTCGTACCATTGATTGTTTTTGGTGTCTTTGCCCTGATAGGATCAATCGATGATTGGTTCAGTCTTCGTGGAATACGTGACGGGGACGGTCTATCTGCTCTGGCAAAACTAATTCTTCAATTGGTGATGTCAATCGCCACTGTTGTTGTACTCCAATTTTTCCTGGATGTTCCTGAGCTCTACTTTCCTGGAATAGATTTCGAGATCCATCTGGGATTCTGGTATTTCCCAATTGCGGTGATCGCAATAACTGGATTTTCAAATGCGGTCAATTTCACCGATGGTTTGGATGGCTTGGCAGGATTAATCTCAGCGACAGCGTTTGCAGCCTACGGGGCGATTGCTCTCATCCAGGGACAGATCTATCTAGCCAGATTTTGTTTTATTCTGGTTGGGGCAATCTTTGGATTCCTTTGGTTTAACGTTCACCCGGCTGAATTATTTATGGGAGATACCGGGTCGCTAGCGCTGGGGGCAACCCTGGCAGTGGTGGCTTTGATGACTGGCCAATGGGCAGTGCTTCCGATAATTGGCATTATCCCATTGAGCGAAATGCTAAGTGTGGTTATCCAGGTTGTGTTTTTCAAGTTGACCAAAGGGAGACGAGTATTTAAGATGACGCCGCTTCATCATCATTTCGAATTACTGGGATGGAGCGAAACTCAGATTGTTCAGCGCTTCTGGCTAATTGGGCTTGTAGCGGGTTTAGTTGGTGTGGCATTGTCATTAGCTTAATGAAGACAAAATGGGCAGGTAAACATTTGGTGATTCTGGGAGCAGCCCGGCAAGGGATGGCCCTGGCGAAATACCTCAGCAGTCACGGTGTAAAAATTACTGTAACAGATCAAAAGGATAAATCAGTGCTTCAGGACGTAATCAATGATTTCCAGGAAGGAGAAATAAAGTGGGTCCTTGGCGGGCACCCCATCGATCTGTTGAATGATGCGGATGGATTGGCTCTTTCTGGTGGTATTCCCCTTGATATCCCGCTGGTGCAGGATGCGCTTGAGCGGGGGATCCCGCTGACTAACGATTCCCAGATCTTCTTGGAGTTGGTTCCTTGCCCGGTAATAGGTATTACTGGATCAGCCGGGAAAACAACTACAACGATGCTTGTAAGCAAGATGGCTGCCCATAATTTTGGAGCAGGCCACAGCTGGGTCGGAGGGAATATTGGTAATCCTTTGATTAATAATGTAGATCAAATGGAGCCTGAAGATATTGCTGTGATGGAATTATCCAGTTTTCAATTAGAGCAAATGGAACTTTCTCCTGAAATAGCGTGTATTTTGAATGTGACCCCAAATCACCTGGATCGACATGGAACCATGGAGGAATATACTCGAGCAAAAACACGCATTTTGATTAATCAGTCCCAATCAAATATTGCCATATTAAATCGAGATGATCATGGTTCATGGGCGTTACAGTCAGAAGTACGGGAAAATCTAATCAGTTTTGGACAGAACAAACCGGAAGCTGGCCAGAAGGGCACTTATTTGTATGAGGAATGGGTATCCTATTGGGATGGCGCTGAAACCATAAAATTGGTTCCTCTAAATAGCATCCGGCTGCGTGGAGATCATAACCAGATAAATGTTCTGGCTGCTTGCGCAATAGCTATTGCTGCGGGGTTCACAACGGAAGCGATGATTAATGGTGTTGAAGATTTGGAAGGAATAGCTCATCGACTGGAATTTATCCGGAACTTGTCAGGCGTGGATTGGATAAATGATTCCATCGCCACCGCTCCGGAACGTTCAATTGCAGCCATCAAATCCTTTGAAGAACCCCTGGTTTTGTTGGCAGGCGGGCGAGATAAGAATCTTCCCTGGCATGATCTTGTCAAATTGGTATTAAAGAGGATCAGAGTATTGATTTTATTTGGTGAAGCGGCAGATTTAGTTGAAAATGCTATCAAAGACGCACTGGATGAAAGCCAGGAATTACTCCAGATCCATAAATGCGCTGGATTGGAGAACGCCGTCCAGGTTGCTGCAGAAGTGAGCAGAGCGGGTGATGTGGTTTTATTGTCACCCGGAGGAACCAGCTTTGATGAATTTATTGATTTTGCAGAAAGAGGAGAGAAATTCAGGCAATGGGTTCAAGAACTGATCTAAGCAAAAATCCAACTGGATTGGATTTGGTAATTGATATTCCTTTTTTAAGCATTGTTGCTGCTCTGCTTGTGTTTGGGCTGCTGATGCTTTATTCTGCGTCCTGGGATGTTTCCTGGCGTGAGTATAGGAATGTAAATTCATTTTTCTTGCGCCAATTGATCTGGTTGGTAATTGGCCTGGTGACAGCTGTCTTTTTGTATTTTATGGACTACCATCGTTGGGCCCGAAATCACCTGGCTATTCTGGCGACCCTTGGCACTGTTGGATTGCTGTTGCTGGTGTTGATTATTGGAGAAGGCAGTGCCCGTGCATTATTCGGCGGAAGATCTGTGCAGCCTTCAGAATTGGCTAAGCTTACTACCGTGATCTACCTGGCGGTATGGCTGAATGCAAAGGGTGATGAGATTAAGAAGTTTGATATTGGATTATTCCCGCTCGGCATTATCCTGGGCACAGTGGGTGGATTAATAGCTATTCAGACCGATGTCAGTGCTGCAGTGACGATCTTTGCCCTGGGTATGCTGCTTTTTTATATGGCTGGTGGTTCATTATTCCAGATCATGATCTTGCTTGTTACTTCTGGTGCGCTCGGTGCGGGTATTGTTGCTTTACGGAAACCAGAAATTTATCAGCGTATTAGTGATTTCTGGGTAGGTATTCAGGATATCAATACTATTGGTTCTGAGCAGATTGCGAAGTCATTTTCTGCATTTATTGATGGCGGCTGGTTTGGTGTCGGGCTCGGAAAAGGGGTTGCCAAGTTAGTACTGCTGCCGGTTCCCCACACGGATAGTATTTTTGCAGTTATTGGTGAGGAACTTGGGTTTGCAGGTGCGACTTTGTTGGTGATCTTGTACTCCTTGCTGCTCTGGCGGGGAATGTTAATCGCTAAAAAATCACTCGATGGATTGGGGTCACTCCTGGTAGCCGGGCTTGTATTTTGGATTATTTTTGAAGCATTTGTAAATATTGCAGTGATTATCGGATTGCTGCCAGTGGCTGGCAATCCTCTCCCCTTTGTGAGTCTGGGAGGATCAAATCTAGTCGTGACAATGTCAGCTGTAGGAATCATCCTGGGTGTTGCCAGGCGGGCTGAATTGGAGCGGAGAAATCAGGAACGGAGGTCATTAGGTGCGGTTGTTGATTTGCGCGGGCGGGACAGGCGGGGGAGTGTACCCAGCTTTAGCCGTCCTTCAGGCACTAAACGATCTTAATCTATCCGGGAATACAGCAAATGCTGTGCTCTGGGTAGGTGGAGAAAACGGTATGGAAGGAGACATTATCTCCCGACAATTTATCGACTTTCAAACCATCCCTGCCGCGGGATTACACGGTGTGGGCTTGAAAAACCTGCCTGGAAATCTGTCCAAACTGTTCCGGGGATACCTGAAAGCAAGACGGATTATTCGAGATTTCAAACCAGATGTGCTCTTTTTTACTGGCGGATACCTGGCAGTACCTGCCGCATTTGCAGGCCGATCCATACCCAGCCTGGTTTTTGTTCCGGATATTGAACCGGGATTGGCTATTAAAACAATTTCTACTCTGGCTGCCATGATAACAGTTTCTGTGGATCAAACCAAAAACTATACACCCTCTGGAAAGGATACTATCGTCAGTGGTTATCCAGTCCGATCTGAAATCCTTCACTGGACCCGGGAAGAAGCACTGAAAGCTTTTAATTTGTCCCCGGAGTTGCCAGTTTTACTGGTATTTGGCGGCAGCAAAGGAGCTCGTTCAATTAACCAGACTGTCAGTGTGATCCTGCCGGCGCTGCTAAAAGATATGCAGGTTGTCCATATTACCGGGAGCCTGGATTGGGACGAGATGGTTTCAAATAGCGAGAAATTATCTATAGAAAACCAAAAGAATTACCGGGTTTTCCCATTTTTGCATCAGGAAATGGGCGCTGCCTTGAGGAGTGCAGATCTGGTTGTTTCCAGGAGCGGCGCTTCAATTCTTGGTGAATATCCAATGTTTGAACTACCGGCAATTCTCGTTCCTTATCCGTATGCCTGGAGATATCAGAAGACCAATGCAAAATACCTGGTTGATCGTGATGCCGCTTTGTTAATCCGAGATGAAGAACTATCGGAAAAGCTGCTATCTGCGATACAGGATTTGATTAATAATCCAGATCGGTTGGCTCAAATGAGATCTGCCATGAAAAAAATGGCGAAACCAAAAGCAGCTGAAAATATTGCCCGGGAGCTATTTTTCCTGGCAGGGAAAACAGAAGGAGGCAATCTCCAATGATTTCTATTCTTTCTGCTTTCTGGATGTTTGTGATTTTGTTTGGTTTGATTGGAGCCATGCGGGGTTGGGCAAAAGAATTACTTGTGGTTTTCAGCGTAGTGCTGGCCTTATTCCTGATTTATATTTTGGAATCCTATACACCTTATGTGATTCCTTTTGAGGAAATCTTTGCAAAAATTGAAAATTTATCTCCCAATGCCAGTTTTGAAACCCTTCCGACTGCAATTCAGGAAGAATTGAAAATTCAATTTTGGTCCCGGGTTGTGTTAGTAAGTTTTTTGGCTTTTTTCGGGTATCAAACCCCCCGTTTGGCTGTCATTCGGGACAAAGCTCATCGGGAAAAAATTCAAGATATTTTATTGGGTGCAGTTATGGGTCTGATGAGTGGATTTTTTATCATGGGCACTTTGTGGTTTTATATGGCCGCAGCGCATTACCCATTTTCACCAGAAATATTACCGCCTCAACCCGGTACACCTCTGGGGGATGCTGCGATAAATATTCTGAAATATTTCCCGCCGGTTTTCGCCAGTAATCAAGTTGGTTTATTCTTTTCGGTTGTTGTAGCATTTATGTTTGTGTTGGTGGTGTTTATCTAATGGAGCATATTCATTTTATAGGGATTGGAGGAACTGGTTTGTCAGCGATTGCCAAGGTCTTATTGGAACAGGGATATCAGGTTAGTGGTTCGGATCTTAACGAATCGCCACTCTATGAGGCTGTCAAGGCCGCAGGAGGAATGGTAACCCTGGGGCACCGGGCTGAAAATATCCAGGGTGCAGACCTTGTTATTCGATCTTCAGCAGTGCCGGAACAAAACGTAGAGGTCCAGGCAGCCCTGGCGGCAGATATTCCGGTATATAAACGCTCAGAATTTCTGGGCCGGCTGATGGCAGAAAAACAGGTTCTGGCCGTAGCGGGCAGCCATGGAAAGACAACCACTACCTCAATGATTGCCTGGATTCTCTCTGATCTGGGACAGGACCCTTCTTTTATCGTCGGTGGCGTGGTTTCCAATTTAGGATCCAATGCCCGGTCCGGAGCAGGGGATTACTTTGTGATTGAAGCAGATGAATATGATCATATGTTCCTGGGATTAAATCCAAATTGGGCAGTGATTACCAATGTGGAATACGATCATCCTGATATTTTTCCCACACCGGGATCGTTTACAAAAGCTTTTGAGGATTTTGTAAATAACCTGAAACCTGATGGCAATTTGATTGTTTGTGGAGAAGATTCTGGGGCATTAGGTTTGAAGGATCAAATTAAATCCGGCCAAAAACTGATCATATATGGATTCGAAGATAACGGGAAAGATTATATCGCCAGGAATCTACAAGGTAACCATCAGGCCGGAACAGATTTTGAGGTCGTAATTACTAAAAAGAATAAAACTGAATCAGTGTTGGTTTCCCTCCAGGTGCCTGGAGAACATAATGTGCTTAATGCCCTGGGGGCCTTTGCAGTAGCGGATGGATTGGGATTGGAGCCTGAGAAGATTGCCCGATCCTTCGGAAAATTTCAGGGAAGTGAGCGAAGATTTGAAATCCGGGGTGAATATCAGGACGTTTTGATTGTTGATGATTATGCCCATCATCCAACAGAAATCAAAGCAACGCTGAGTGCTGCTCGGGCTGCTTATCCGGATAGACAAATATGGGCTGTCTGGCAGCCGCACACTTATTCCCGAACATTAACGCTTTTTTCTGAGTTTATTCTTTCATTTTCTGAGGCAGATCGAGTGATGGTTTTGGACGTTTATGCTGCCCGGGAGAAGAAACCAGATAATTTTAAAATTATGGATTTGGTAAATGCCATTCAACATGAACAGGTTGTTCATGCTTCAGGTAATGATCAGGCAGTTGAGTATTTAAAAAATAATTTGATCCCCGGTGATTTGCTGCTGGTTTTTACTGCAGGGGATGCAATTGAAATAAACGATCAGATTGAGGAATTTTTATCCGGCAAGGTGAATACCTAGAGAGGAGAATAACTATGAGCGCAAATATTCTTCAAAATGAAAGAGATCAGGCAATGGATGTCGCTTTCAAAACGCCCAGGCAATTGGACTGGGTTGTACGGGAGAACCCAAAACTGCAGGCTGAACTGAATCGGCAGTTGGATACAGGAGAAGAGTTATCCTCTTCTGTTGTTAATAAAGTTCTTGATCGAATCAAGGAACTCTAAGGGTTATTAATGAACCAACCGATAATTTCTAAACTCCAGATCAAAGCAATAAAATCCTTCTTTGGAGATTCATTGAAGATGGATGAATTGATGAGCCGCTATTCAGTTATGCAAGTGGGTGGAAAGGCTGATTATCTGGTGATTGCAGAAAACATGGAGGAACTTGAGGCGTTTGTAAGTTTCCTCTGGGATGAGGAAATTCCTTTCCTCTTATTGGGAGGTGGATCAAATATATTAATCAGTGATTCAGGGATTAGGGAATTTGTTTTGATAAATCAGGCCAAGAAAATTGAATTCCTGGAACAGGATGATGATTCCATGCTTATATGGGCTGAATCCGGTGCAAGTTTTGGTAATTTGGCCCGTCGGGCAGGTTCCAAAGGCTTGAGTGGTATGGAATGGGCAGCGGGTATTCCAGGGACGGTGGGAGGGGCGGTGGTGAATAACGCCGGAGCTTTTGGTTCAAATGTTGCTAAAAACTTGTATATGGCAGATATCTTGCACATTCTAGATGACAGCATCCAGCGATCAGATTGGTCGGTGGATAAATTCGGCTATGACTACCGGCACAGTTTAATTAAATCAGGCGAAAAACAAGCGGTAGTCCTTAGCGCAACCTTCCGGTTGGATAGAAGCACCCCCGAAGCGGTTAAAGGAAGGATTTCAGAGATTGCTGAAATACGTCAATCTTCTCAACCCTCGGGAGCCAGTCTGGGGAGTATGTTTAAGAATCCTCCGGGAAATTACGCCGGGAAATTGATTGAAGAAGCCGGATTAAAAGGAACCAGGGTGGGTGATATACAAATTAGTACCGATCATGGCAATTTTTTTCTTAATCGTGGACAGGCCACTGCAGCGGATATTGCTGATTTAATTTTATTAGTTCAGGATCAAGTGTATGAAAAATTTGGTATAAAGCTGGAACTTGAAATTCAATTTATTGGAGACTGGAAACAAGGATAAAGTATGACAAATCTAATTCGGTTAGGCGTTTTATTTGGCGGGCGGTCCGGGGAGCATGAAGTATCCCTGGTATCTGCTCGTTCGGTATTGGAAACGCTGGATCCGAAAAAGTACCAGGTTACCCAAATCGGGATCACCCTGGATGGAGATTGGCTTGTTGGCGAGGATGTCCTCAATGCGCTTCTAAACCAAACCTTAGAAGGTTTGAGGTCTGCTGTAATGCTGCCTATTCCTTCTCGACCAGAACTATATGCCCTGCGATCCCTGGAGGAAGGCGAAATTTTGGAATTATTTACTGAATTGGATGTTATCTTCCCGGTACTTCATGGATCCTATGGTGAAGATGGCACAATGCAGGGTTTATTTGAACTAAATGATCTGGCTTATGTTGGCGCTGGTGTACTGGCCTCATCAGTGGGTATGGATAAAGCCTTATTTAAGGATGTCATGATTGCCAATCATATTCCAGTAGCCCCTTCTATAACAATCCACCGGTCAGAATTGGTGGACATGAAAAAAGTGCTTCAGCGTGTGGAGAAATTTGGAGCTTATCCGGTATTTGTGAAACCAGCAAATATGGGTTCATCAGTGGGTGTGCACAAATGCCAGGATGTTGAAGAGACAGCTGTGGGCATTCAGGATGCTGCCCAGTATGATCGCAGAATTTTAGTTGAAAAAGGCATTAATGCCCGGGAAATCGAACTGAGTGTTTTGGGCAACCAGACACCCCGGGTTTCTATTCCTGGTGAAGTCAAACCTACGGCAGAGTTTTATTCTTATGAGGCCAAGTATCACGATGACAGTTCAGCGTTGATCATTCCTGCTGAACTAAGCCAGGAACAAAATGATAATTTCCAGGATCTAGCCCTTCGTGCTTACCAGGCAATCGATTGTGCAGGTATGGCCCGGGTTGATTTTTTGATGGACAAGATGACTGATGAAATATTTCTCAATGAGCTTAATACGATACCTGGATTTACGCCAATCAGTATGTATCCAAAACTCTGGGAGGCATCCGGTCTATCTTATGCAGTTTTAATTGATGAGTTGATCCAATTTGCGCTAGAAAGAAAAAAAGAGAAAGATCAATTAATTCGAAAATATGAATTTGAGGTTGAAGAGAATAGATGAGCAGAATAATAAACACCAGAACTGAAAGGAGAGGACAATCCGGAACTTCCCAGGGAAATAACCGGAGATCTTCTACTGTCTCAGCACGCAGGGCACCGTCTGTTTTGTCTCGGACCGAGATAGGCATTAACACAGCAGTTATTGACAACAGACCGCTGCCCCGTCGACGTGTGGATGTTTCCTTATCATCCCCGGGTGCAGAGATTCGCTTACCTGCTGTTCCAACTGTCCATAATAAATGGCGAGTATTGTCTGGTGTATTATCTATTAGTTTGCTTATGGGTCTGATTTTATTCACACAGGCTGACTTATTTAGAATATCCAATATAGAAATGCAGGGATTGGAACGTTTCACAGAAGGAGAAATTGCCCAGGCGATAAATATTTCCGGATCGCCCATATTTTTCATCAGTCCAGATCGAATTAAAGAGGATTTGCGGATAACCTATGCAGGATTATCAGAGGTAGAAGTTAAGGTGAGTTGGCCTGCTAACGTATTAATTTCCCTGGAAGAGCGCAATCCTGTGTTGGCCTGGAACTGGGACGGCCATGTCCGCTGGGTGGATAAAAATGGAGTAGCGTTTGAGCCGCATGATGAAGGATTGGATGTGGTCCAGGTCAAATCTGCTCTGCTGCCGCCAACCATTGAGGATCGTTTTGTGGATCCCAGACTGGTTGATTCGGTTTCAGCCCTGGCGGCCTTTATTCCAGCTGATGTAGATTTGATTTATGACCCTATCCATGGCCTGGGCTGGCATGATACCCGGGGTTGGATTGTTTATTTTGGTTTTAATGATGATGATGCAGAGCAAAAAATGAACGTTTATCAAACACTGGTAGAGTACCTTGAAGGGAAAAGAATTTCCCCAAAAATGATTAATATTGAGTATATTGATTCGCCATATTTCAGGATGGAACAATGAGCACGCAGGACGCACCGATCATCGTAGGAATTGATGTAGGGACTACAAAAATTTGCACCCTGGTTGCCCGGGTGGAGGCGGAAAATAAATTCCGAATCCTGGGTGTGGGAATAGAACCGTCTCGTGGATTAAGAAAAGGTGTTGTGGTGGACATAGCATCTACCAGTAAAGCTATCAAACGTTCCATTGATAAGGCAGAAAGAACCTCAGGACTGGAAATTACCTCAGCCCAGGTTAGCCTGGCGGGTTCGCATGTTTCATCGATTAACAGCCATGGTGCTAGTGGTGTCACCGGTGGGGTGATTGATCAGCATGATGTTTTCCGGGCGCTGGATGCCGCCAAAGCAGTTTCTATTCCACACAACCGGGATATTGTGCATGTGATTCAGCGGGGATTCAGTGTGGATGGTCAAGATGGTATCCATAAACCGATTGGTATGCATGGCTACAGATTGGAAGTAGAGGCCCATATTATTACCGCTGCATCAACTTCACTTGATAATCTGGAACAATGTGTCAATGCATCAGGGGCGGATGTAGAAGCATTTGTTCTTAATCCGTTAGCTTCTGCCGAGGCGATCTTAACGGATACTGAGCGTGAGATGGGTGTGGTTGTGTGTGATATTGGCGGCGGGACAACCGATTTGGCGATTTATATCAATGGAGATGTCTGGCACACTATGGTAATGGGAATTGGTGGAAATTTAATAACCTCTGATATCACCCATGGTTTGAGTTTATCCATGGACCAGGCTGAAAAAGTAAAGATCCAACATGGACACGCGATTCAGTCCGCGATTAACGAGGAGGAAGTATTTCATATCCGTCCATTTGGAGATGATGCCAAAAAGGAATATAACCGCCGGAAGCTGGCTTTAATTATTGAAGCCCGGGTGGAAGAATTATTTAGCTATGTTATCCAGGAAATTAAACGCTCTGGATATGACGGTTTATTGCCTGCAGGTATGGTGCTGACCGGTGGTACAAGCTCCCTGCCTGGAATCAGCCAATTTGCCAGAAAAATGTTTAATTTCCCGGTCAGGGTCGCCCAGCCTGAAAACTTGCTGGGAATGACCGATCAATTAAATGACCCGGCTTTTTCAACAAGTGTTGGTTTATTAGAATGGACGGTGTTAATGAATACAATATCTTATGAAAAGGACAGCTACCGTAAGCAGATCAATCAGGACACAGTATCTTGGACAAAGGTAATTAATTTCATGAGGCGACTTCTGCCTTAATCAATGACCATGCAACGGAAAGAAATTTAGTACGAGGAGAAAACTATGGATCCCATCAAAGAATCAGAATCATTCGCACGAATAAAAGTAGTTGGTGTTGGTGGTGGTGGATGCAATGCAGTAGACCGGATGATTGACGCAGGTCTGACTGGTGTTGAATTCATTGCTGTGAACACGGATGCGCAGGCTTTATTGCGCTCCAAAGCGCCCATTCAGGTCAGGGTGGGAGATAAACTAACCCGTGGTTTAGGGTCAGGCGGAGATCCCTCCGTTGGCAGGGGCTCAGCAGAAGAATCAGCTGATGATCTTTATAAGGTCCTGAAAGGGGCAGATATGGTCTTCATCACCGCCGGTATCGGTGGAGGAACAGGCACCGGGGCATCGCCAATTGTTGCCCAGGCTGCCCGGGAGATTGGCGCCTTGACCATTGGTGTGGTCACTCGACCGTTCACCTTTGAAGGGACCACGCGGGTTAATACCGCTGATCAGGGCATCTCCCTTTTGAAGGAACAAGTGGATACGTTGATTGTTATTCCCAACGATCGCTTGCTTCAGATTGTCGACAAGAGAGCCACTCTTCAGGAATCCTTCATGGTTGCTGATGATGTTTTGCGCCAGGGTATCCAGGGTATATCAGAGCTAATCACAGTGCCGGGTTTAATCAACCTGGACTTTGCAGATGTCCGCGCGATTATGTCGGAAGGCGGAGCAGCGCTGATGGCTGTTGGCGAAGCAACCGGCGAGGATCGAGCGCTCAAAGCTGCTGCACAGGCTATGTCGAGCGAATTGCTAGATATCACGATCGATGGTGCTCGTGGCATTCTCTTTAATGTAACTGGTGGAACTGATCTGGCTTTATTTGAAGTCAATGAAGCCGCCGCGATAATTAAAGAGACCGCTCACCCCGATGTGAACCTGATCTTTGGTGCGGTGATTGATCCCACTATGGAAGAAAAATTCCGCATTACTGTGATTGCCACAGGTTTTGAAACAACTGGTATGCCCACCAACATTATGCAGCGAACTCGCCCCTCGAGAATTGAATCTGGAAAAGCAGAAAATTCGCAAGAAGAGCGAGAATTGGAGTTTGTGCCGCGTTCTTTCAATACCGAGAATCTTGATATTCCGACTTTCTTGAGGAATCGAAACCGTAATCGGTAATTGAGTTAGTACTTTGAGTTCTATAAAAATAATGGATCCAAGTTTTCTCTTGGGATTGTATTTACGAGAAAATCCACCCTAAACTGGCCTCCTCCTGATAGGGTTGGATGTTGTCTGGTCACGTTCTCCTGCTGAATATTCAGCAGGAGAATGGTTTAAAGGGATTTAAATTGCTGTAAAACTTGTCTAAAGACATCTTTCTTCACTAGTGATGGAAGAGGTTGTATGCTAAAATCACATTGGATTCTTCTCCATCCGGAACAGGATAAAAACCATGAAATGTCCCTATTGCAAAGATGATGATTCCAAGGTGCTGGATACTTCCCATGACAAACGTGGAGGAACCAGAAGGCGAAGATTGTGTCTAAATTGCCAGCAGCGTTTCAGCACTTATGAACGGGCTATCCTGGACACGCCCTTGATTGTGAAACAGGATGGTACCAGGCAAGAGTTTAATCGTCAAAAATTGGCCCGCGGGATCCAGATCAGTTGTGATAAACGGCCGGTCTCCGCTGCAAACATAGATCGCCTGGTTGGAGATGTGGAATCAGGTCTGCAGGCAATGGGAGAAATTGAAGTTTCATCACGGGTAGTGGGGGATATGGTGATAAAAGGCCTGAAAGAATTAGACCTGGTGGCTTATATTCGTTATACTATTGTGTATCTGGGTTTAGAAGATCTGGATGCTATCAGGGAAGAGATTGACGTTCTGCTTGATAATTAGAATTTCCTTCCTTAAATGATTGAAACACCTCCCATTTTTATATAATCCGGGAGGTGTTTT